>NZ_BAGH01000585.1 GCF_000308715.1 Nocardia tenerifensis NBRC 101015 | reverse complement strand
GGGCGGTCTCCGGCCGCACCTCCTCGGCCAGCCGCTCCAGCGGGACCACGCGCACCGCGAGATCGCCCCGGTGCACGAAAGGCATGCTGACCGAGGCGAATTCGTTCTCGGCGAGCAACACCTCGGCGCCGGGCGGCAGTGCGACGGCGATCGGCGCGATCAGCTGGGCGGCGGTCGCGCCCAGCGCGATATCGTCCGCGGTGGCCCCAGCCAGCAACCCCGCGAACGACTCCCGCAACCGGGGTACCAGGTAGTCGTTCGTCATCGGTCCGCCGCGGCCTGCGGCCCAGCTCGCGTTCGCCTCGCGGACGGCGTTGAGCGCACGCGCGGACGGTAGGCCGAACGAGGCGGTGTTCAGGTAGGTGACTTCGGTGGAGAACTCGTCGGACGCAAGGGAGGACATGGTACGAGCATCCGCCGCCATTCACGGCCGGTCCAGCGCCAGCGTTCGAAAACTGGACCGTTATGGGTGGAATCCGGCCCGGCTATCTGCACGTACTCTTCCACGGTGACATTGCCGGTCGATATGGCGATATATCCGCGGTTCCTATTTCGATGTCGGTGTGGCCCACATGTTCGAGAGCAATTGGTGACTCGGTGTGTCGGCGAGCGACTGCATCGACTCATAGATGCGCTCGTAACCCGTCGACGCGATGCGCCACGCGCCGTCGGCGTCGAGCCGGTAGGTGTCGGAGTAGTACCCGGCCCCGCGAATGAGCACGCCGTGCTCGGTGGCGATCACCGTGTCCTCGAAAGCCCATGAGCCCGCGGCAGTTTCGCCGTCGACGGTGATCTCCGGATGGTTGGCGAGGTGGACCGAGACGATGGCCGGGCCGAGGTTTTCGCGCATGAACGCGGTGATCGCCTCGCGTCCGTCGAGCTTCAGCGGTTCGCCGAGCGCGTGGGTGCCGTAGCGTCCGACGGCGTCGACGGCGAGGGTGTCGGCGAACTCGTCCCACCGTTTCAGGTCGAGCGTCCGGAAGTAGCGGTACTTGAGCTGGCGGACGGCTTCGATGGCGGCGAGATCCATGTGCTCAGCGTGGCACGCCGGAGCGCGGCAGACAATAACCTGTTCTAATTTTCCAGGGTGTGTTCCGGCCGTGACGGTGGGTACTCGATCTTCGAGGCATGCCGAAGGCAGCGCATGCGCTCACCGCACCGAAAGTCTCGTCACGATCGGGAGTCCGCTGTGAACGACAGTCCTGTTACCTCGCCCAATCCCCACGATCCGTCCCTCGATCAAGCGGTCGCGCTGCACGCGGCCGCCACCCGCCTCGAGGCGGAGTTCGAGGGGCGTATCGACGACGACGCCATCGAGCAGTTCCTCCGCTCCGCCTACGACCACGTCGCCGAGGACGCGACCATCGACAACTTCCTGCCGCTGCTCGCCGAGCGCTACACGCGAGAGTGGTTGTCCGCCTTGGTCGAGCAGCAGAGCGGCGCCGGATAGTTGTCAAGCATCGTTCCCGGCTACCGAGAAGATCCGTAGTGGTCTCCGTAGTTTCCGGGATTCTTCCCGTGCGCTCACCGAGGCACTGTGATGGGTGACACAAGGTAACTTCTAAGCTCTACGTGAGCACACATGGAGGTGAGCTATGACGGTCGAGGCGGTGACCCCTCCCGAATCCGGCGAGTTATGGACGGGATCGGGACCGGCGCCCGCCCGGCCGTCGCAGCCACCGGTGTCCATGATCGAGCGAATGACGCTGATACTGGACGCTTTCGACAGTGCCACGCCGACCCTCACCCTGCTCGGCCTGTCCGAGCGCACCGGCCTGCCGCGCTCGACCGTGCACCGCATCCTCGACCAGATGATCCGCCTGCGCTGGCTCGCGCACGCCCCCGGCGGTTACCGCCTCGGCCTGCGCACCCTCGAACTCGGCGGACTCGCCGCCGACCACAACGAGATTCGCGACGTGGTCAGCCCGCTGCTGCACGATCTCTGTCAAAGAACCGGCATGGTCGGGCATCTCGGCGTCCTCGACGGCCGCGAGGTCCTCTACCTCGACAAGGCCGGCGGCCGCTTCGCCGCCAGCGTCCCCACCCGCCTCGGCGGCCGAATGCCCGCCCACAGCACAGCTCTCGGCAAGGCACTGCTCGCCTCCCTCGAGCCCAGCATCGTCGAGACCTCCTTCCGCGACCACCTACCCCAACTGACCCCCCGAACCATCTGTGACAGAGCCGAACTCCACCGCGAACTGGCCCGCGTCCGCCAACGCCAAGGCGTAGCAGTAGACAACGAAGAATCCGTCACCGGCATAGCCTGCGTCGCCGCCCCCATCCGCGGCCGCGGCGCCGCCGTGGCCGCCCTCTCCCTCTCCGGCCAAATCACCACCGACCGAACAGCTTTGGACACCGCTCGGCTAGCCCGCGTCCTAGTAGAAGCAGCCCACGAAGCCGGCCGCACTCTGTTCCCCCGCCACGCCCGCTGGCGCTGATCCCACCCCCCGCCGAGCCATCCCCCGGTCGGCGCTGACCCCCCACCGCTCATCGGCCGTCCCCGCCTGCACGCTGGACCTACCGTCGCCGCACCGAGCCATTCCCGACGCGGAAGCCGTGCTTGGCCTTCAGTCACGAGGTAAGGGCGACGCTTCCGTGAGTAGGGCGAGGTCGCTAAGCCGTCAGCTCTGACGCCGGGATCGTGGTGGGGCGCTGCTAGGTTGTAGCCCGATGACGCCCAATCGGCTCGACCCACCGTATGGCCCGCCGGAGATCGTGCGCCGGCAGTTGGTGGTGATCCGCGGTAACTCGGCCTCCGGAAAATCGACGGTTGCCGCGGCAGTTCAGAGCCGGTTTCCGCGAGCGAAATGTGCGGTTGTATCGCAAGATACGGTCCGGCGGCAGATGTTGCGTGAGTCCGATGAGCCGGATGCGTTCAATATCGCGTTGATCGAGCATATCGCTCAGATGTGTCTGGCCAATGGGCTCGTCGTGATCGTGGAAGGAATCCTGGACGCCCGTCGATACGGGGCGATGCTCGAACGGCTCGCCCGCGGCGTTACGCACTCGCTGTTCTACAGTTTCGACCTGACCTTCGAGGAAACCCTCGTCCGTCATGCCGGACGCCCGCAGGCGGCGACGATTCCAGAAGAAGCGATGGCGCAGTGGTATCACGGCTGGCAGCCGCTGCCGTTCGTCGATGAACTGAGAATCGGTGCTACCTGGACGGTGGAAGAAGTTGTCGACCGCATCCACGGAGACGTCAGTGCTGGGCGAGCGGCACCGTAAAGGATTGCACTGCTGGATAATTGGGATGGGGGTTCGAGCCATGTTCGCTAGCGCCGAGTGCACCGCCGGCGGGGTGGGATTTGCCGGTGGCTTGACCGAGTCCGCGTTCACCGTGCTGTGTGATGAAGATCCCGCTTCGGACCTGATATCGCTCTCTACTCAGAATGGTGTTGTGGCTGAGGAGATTTCGGCGGAGGAGTTTCAGGTGGAGTGGTTGGTGGCGTCGGGGCGGGGATGAGGGATGGGCTTTGCTGGTACGGGTCTGGAGCCTCGGGCTTGTAGGACGATTGCGGCCAGTGCTGCTACACCGGCGAGGGAGGCGAGTAGGACGCTGGTGTCGAGGTGGCTGAGGAGTGCGGGTTTGTAGTCGAGCAGGTGCTTGTCACTGCGCACCCAGTGGGTGAACACGGCTTCGCAGATGGCCCCGAAAGCGAGGGCCTTGGGCGCGAATCGATACCACGTCAGCCCGGCGATGCCGATACTGACGAGGCACGGAGTGACCAGCAGAAAGAACGGCATGTAGACCGAGAAGGTCACGGCGAATCTGCCGCCGGCATCCAGCTTCTTCTGCGGATCGCGGGTTGATCGCGAGGACAAACCTTCGTTGAGGGCCACCCACCAGCCGGCAAGGGCGACGATCGCCACCACCTGCAGCAGGTAAGCGGTTCGGCGTGCGGGATTGCGCCACAACTCACGCGCGGAAATGAGCATGCGGGAAAATTAGCGGGCCGCGATGGTTTCTCCGTGGCGGATCTGTGGAGATCTCGTGTAGCCCAGGCATGGTGGCAGGCTGCGGGTAGGCGCTAGGTCGTTGCGTTTCGATGCGATGCCGTCGGCGAGAGACGGTGGCGGACAATCCGGGAAGGCAAGTGGCTGAACGGCCGGGTCGATGGGGTGGATTCGGCTCGCGGATGCACGAGCCGAATCCGCGGGGTTCACCAGCCGGAGCCCGAACCGCCCGATCCGGTGTTGGCGAGGATGGTGCCGATGATCATCTGCAAGATTCCGGCGGCAGAGCCCAGGTATTCCACGGTGTTCCTCCGACTACTCAGCGCCGATTGTCCGGCGTAGCGAGGAATCTAGCCCAGCAAACATGCGAAATGTGTCCGTTTCATTAAAATCAGCTATCTCGTAGACACCCTTCGCGATGTGATCGCCTTCGCACCCCCGCGCGCCCTGCTGCCTGCCCCTGCCCGGTATGGGTCAGCTGATACGCCCGTGCCGTGACGACCAAAGCCGGTGGCTATGGTGAAAGTGAGCTGCTCGACAGCAACCTGGTCCGAGAATGTCGAGTCGCTGAATCCGACGGCGCGGCAACCCGCAGCAGCAATCGGCCGTCGACGCACTATGAGTAGCGCCGTGACGGAGTCGCTGCCTCGGATGCGGTCTGTCCTAACCTGTAGGTGGATGTTGGTGGCCAGGTTCGAGTCTGGTGCCGGACTGGTCGCGGACGACGACCTCGAGGTCGAATGCGGTCCAGACGACGACGCCTTGGTCGTGCCACGACAGTTCGAAGTCGTTGTGACTGCTGGCGGTTCGGCTGGAGTCATCGAACTCGAGGGTAAAGCCTTCCTGTGGGCGCATTCGGTACTCGTGCGCCCACGGCTCGACGAACAGGACGAGGGTCTTGTCAGAGGTGTTGTTCACCTTGATCGTCGGCATCGTTGAAGCGCGAGGCATCCCAGCTCGAAACACGTTCGCTCAGTGGGGGATCGCGTCGATGATGGCTCGGGCTCCTTGGCGGAGGAGGTCGGCGCCGACGAAGAAGCCCAGGGCTTGGGGGTCTTCGGGGACGCCCCAGTGCCGGGAGTCGAGCCATTGCGCGCCGTCGGCGCTGAATACCTTGCCGTGCAAGGTGAGTCGGCCGGTGCGGTCGGTGGTGGCGTAGCCGGCGATGGGGGAGTTGCAGTGGCCTTGGAGGGCGTGCAGCATGGCGCGTTCGGCGTCGGCTTGGCGGTGGGTGTCGGGGTGGTCGAGGCGGGCGCCGAGGTCGAGGAGTTCGGTGTCGTCGGCTCGGCATTCGAGGGTGATGATGCCGGCGCCGACGGGCGGGCACATGGTCTCGAGGTCGAGGGTTTCGGTGATGCGGTGCGCCTGGCCGACGCGGTGCAGGCCGGAGACGGCGGCGATGAGGACATTGATGTGGCCCTCTTCGAGACGCGCGAGGCGCGTATTCACGTTGCCGCGCAAGGGTTTCACCGTCAGGTGCGGGTAGTGCAGGCGCAGCTGGGCGGTGCGGCGCACGGAGCTGGTGCCGACCACGGTGCCCTCGGGCTGCTCGGCGAGCGGGGCGCCGTCGGCGGTGATCACCGCGTCGTGCACGTCGTCGCGCGACAGGTATCCGGCGAACGCCAGACCCTCGGGGAC
The DNA here is from genome assembly GCF_000308715.1 of Nocardia tenerifensis NBRC 101015. Classification (GTDB taxonomy): domain Bacteria; phylum Actinomycetota; class Actinomycetes; order Mycobacteriales; family Mycobacteriaceae; genus Nocardia; species Nocardia tenerifensis. Next base: position 19,710 of record NZ_BAGH01000585.1, on the reverse strand, counting down.
GGGGATGTCGCCGGGGATGTCTTTGAGGCAGTGCACCGCCAGATCGGCCTCGCCGACGAGCAGTGCGTGGTCGATCTCCTTGACGAACGCACCCTTGCCGCCGAGCTTGGCCAGATCCCCCATCCACCGGTCCCCGGCGGTGGTGACCTTGACCACCTCACTGTCCACCCCGAGCCCGGCGAGCTGCCCGGCGACCAGCTCCGCCTGGGCCAGCGCCATAGGACTCGACCGGGTGGCGATCCGAATAATGCGCGAACGCGACATGCCCCGGACACTACTCCGGCCCGCACCGGCCTTCACCGCCGAGTCGGCCGGTCGGCGCTCGAAAGCGCTCCGCCCAATTCCGCCGCAGCGGCGCACACGACCGATGGCCGTCGGACGATCGTCACGCGGCGCTCTATCGTCGAGTCGTGCGCTCGTATAGATACGCCTCGGTCGTCCATCCGCCGCACAAGCTCACAGCCGAGTCGTACGCCCGCTGGTGTCCGTCGGACGAGCGTGTCAGGCGGCGCGCTATCGCCGCACTGCGCCCGCGCCGATTCCTTCGGGCGTATGCCGCCTCGCGGGCTTCCGCCGCTGCGGCGTGCGCCCGATGATGTCCGTCGGATGTGAGCGCTTCGCCGGCCACACCCCAAGTCGCCCGCCGCAGATGCAAGTCGGATGAGAGCGTCTCCGGCGCGCCACCGTCGTGTTGCGGCGCCCGCGCCGATTCCTTCGTATGCCGCCTGGGAGGCTTCCGCCGCTGTGTCGTGCGGTCGCCGATGTTCGTCGGATGTAAGCGACTCGCCGGCCGCGCCGCCCCGAGTCGCACCCCCGCCGGTAGACATCGCCCTCTTCGACCCACCGAAACCCGGAACTGTGCCCCCACTCGTGACGAGAATAAGAGCGAGCGGGAGGACCACATGATGTACAGCGACGAACACCAGGAGTTCCGGGCGATGGTCCGGCGCTACGTCGACCAGAAGATCAATCCGCACGTCGACGAGTGGGAGCGGGCGGAGATGATGCCCCTGCACGAGATCTTCACCGACATGGCGAAGCTGGGCATGCTGGGGCTCGAGTACGACCCGGCCTACGCGGGTCAGGGGGCCGATCACCTGTTCACGCTGGTGCTCTGCCAGGAGCTGGGTCGCGTCGCGCACGGGTCGCTGCCGATGGCGCTCGGCGTGCAGGTCGCGATGGCGACGCCCTCCCTGCACGCGCACGGCAGCGAGGAACTCAAGCAGGAGTACCTGACGCCGGCGATGCGCGGCGAGACGGTCTGCGGCGTGGCGGTGACCGAGCCGGAGGCGGGCTCCGACGTGGCGGGCATCCGGACCACTGCGCGGCGCGACGGCGACGACTGGGTGATCAACGGGTCGAAAATGTTCATCACCAACGCGGTGCAGGCGGACTGGCTGTGCACCCTGGTGCGGACCTCGCCGGAGGGCGGATACCGGGGGATGAGTCAGATCATCGTGCCCACCGACACGCCCGGCTTCCGGGTCGACCGCAAGCTCGACAAGCTGGGCATGCGCGCCTCCGACACCGGCCTGCTCACCTTCCAGGACGTGCGGGTCCCGGTGCGCAACGCCATCGGCGAGATCGGCCGCGGCTTCCAGCAGCAGATGTCGCAGTTCGTGATGGAGCGCATGTTCGCCGCGTACAGCGTGCCGATCAGCTGCGCGAGCGAACTGGAACAGACCCGCGACCACGCCCGGCAGCGCAAGGCGTTCGGCCAGCCGCTGTCGGCGAACCAGTACCTGCAGTACACCTACGCTGAGCTCGCCGCCAAGGTCGACCTGCTCCGCGTCTACACCGAGGCGACGGCCCGGTCTTATGCCGACGGCGGCGACGTCACCCGCATGGCCACGATCGCCAAGCTCGAGGCGGGCCGGCTTTCCCGGCAGGTCGCCGACTGGTGTCTACAGGTGCACGGCGGCACGGGGTATATGACCGACACCTGGACCTCTCGCGCCTACCGGGACAGCCGCCTGCTGAGCATCGGCGGCGGCGCGGACGAGGTCATGCTGCGGGTCCTCTCGCTGATGGATGGCTTTTCCTGACGACCGGGATGCACGCGAGTGGCGGTGCGGCAGAGTCGCATTGGATGAACCATGCGCCAGTAAAAGTCCCTACGCTCGAACGCAGCGACATACCGCGCGCCCGGTTCTTTCCACTCGCAAGCCGGACCGAGCGCGCGAATCGCGCACCGAGCACATTGTTTACGCCGATCCGATCCGCGCTCCAGCGGCCGACGCCGACGGCTGGGGAGGCATCCTACGAGCCCGCCGCCGTATTACTTTGGTGCGCAACCCAGTTACGTGTCCGAGACGTTCTCGGCCGCGACCGCGCCGACGTGGACATGGCAAAGCGAAAGCCCGAGCCCGCACCTCCGCCCGCGCCCGAGCCGGTGATTTTCCGATGAGCTACAAGAGTGTCCAGGAGGATGCTGGGCATTTGCCCTGCACTTGCTGAAGCGTACTTCTTTCACTGCGAAGAATTTTCGTTCGCCCCGTGCGACGACCGTTCGGCTGCTTTCCTAGGGATTGTCAGGATGGAGAGTCCGTGAGCGCCGCGCAGCGAGCGAACCATGCTGCGGCGCGCCACTGCGCGCGAGAGCCGAGCGTCAGCGAGGTGTACGCGCGCAGGTGAGCCGTAGTCGGGGAGCGATGCACCGGATACCGATCGACCAACGACACTTCCGCTCCGGCTGGCTCTGGTCCGCCGTCGGCCTGATCGCCATCGCCGGCGCCGCGGTGTGGCTGACCAGGCCGGAGCCGCCGCACTGCGATACGCCGAACGCCCTCGAACAATCCGCGTCCACGAACGTGCTGGCCCACTCGCTCACCCCGCGAACCCCGGTGGCCGCCAGTAGCATTGGGCCGTCCCCGCAGCCGGTCGTCTCGGGCCAGGCCCGCTTCTACTCGTTCAGCCAGGGCGTGTCCTGCTCGTTCCCCGCCTTGCCGATGGACGGCTTCTACGTGGGAATGTCGACCCAGGAGTTCGGCATCGCCGAGCCGTGCGGCGCGTACCTCGATATCGAGGGCCCGAACGGCGACGTGCGCGCGCTCATCGTGGACCGTTGCCCGGCATGTGCTCCGGGACAACTGGATCTGAGCGTGGCCGCCTTCACCCAGATCGCCGACCTGTCCGACGGCGTGGTGCCGATCCGCTACCGCGTCGTGCGCGACCCCGAGCCGCCGCCGGAGCTGTTCTATCAGGTGAAGCCCGACTCCAGCGGCGCCTGGTTCGCCATCCTCTTCAGCGGCACCGGAAACCCGTTGCGCGAGGTGGCCATTCGCCCCTCGGGCGGCGGCACATGGCGAAACCTCACGCACGGCATGGACAATTACTGGTCCCTCTCGGGCGCGGGGCCCGGCCCGTTCGACGCGCGCGTCACCGACGTGCACGGCGACCGAGCCGACATCGTCGGCATCACCCTGCAACCGGGCGTGCGCGCGACCGGCGCCCACCTCTACTCCGGCGCACCGGCCGCACCCGAACCCGCTCAGCCGCAACCGATCCCGTCGCCCACCGCCGCCGCGCAGCCGTCGACGAGCAGCTCGTCCGCGAACTGCCGCCCCTAAGGCAGCCGAGCCCCCAACGCCTTACCCGCAGCACGCCCGGAGAAAATACACCCGCCGAGGAACGTCCCCTCCAACGCGTTGTACCCATGCACACCCCCACCCCCGAACCCGGCGACCTCACCCGCGGCATACAGCCCGGGAAAGGCCGTGCCGTCCGGACGCATCACCTGCGAGTCGAGGTTGGTCTGCAAGCCGCCCAACGTCTTCCGGGTCAGGATGTTCAACCGGACCGCGATGAGCGGACCAGCCTTCGGGTCGAGGATCCGGTGCGGCTTGGCGACCCGGCTCACCTTGTCCCCGAGGAACTGGCGCGCGTTGGTGATCGCCATCAGCTGGCTGTCCTTGGAGTACTTGTTCGCCACATCGCGGTCCCTGGCGACGATCTGGCGCTCCAGCGCGTCGTAGTCGAGCTGCGGGCCGCGCGCGATCTTGTTCATCCCGGCGACCAGCTCGCGCAGGTTGTCCGCGACCACGAAGTCGACGCCGTGCTGTTTGAACGCCTCGACCGGGCCGGGCGCGCCGTGGGCGAGCCGGCTCTTGAGCGTGAATTTCAGGTCCTTGCCGGTGATGTCGGGGTTCTGCTCGGAGCCCGACAGCGCGAACTCCTTCTCGATGATCGACTGGGTGAGCACGAACCAGGAGTAGTCGTAGCCGGTGGCCAGGATCTCCTTCATCGTCGATATGGTGTCGAAGCCGGGGAAACACGGTGCGGGCAAACGCTTTCCGTTCGCGTCGAACCACAGCGAGGACGGCCCCGGAATGATGCGGATGCCGTGGTCGGGCCAGATCGGGCTCCAGTTGTTGATGCCCTCGGTGTAGTGCCACATGCGATCCCGGTTGACGATGGCGCCGCCCGCGGCCTCGGTGATGGCGAGCATCCGCCCGTCCACGTGCGCGGGCACGCCGGAGATCATGGTCTCCGGGCACTTGCCGAGTCGCTCGGTGGGCCAGTTGCGCCGGATCAGCTCGTGGTTGTGCCCGATGCCGCCGGAGGTCACGATCACCGCCTTGGCCCGGAACTCGAACTCGCCCACGACGTTCCGCGACGACGCCTTGCCGCGCTCGAGCTCGGTCTCCTCCAGCACGCTGCCGCGCACGCCGACCACGGCGTCGTCCTCGACGATCAGCTCGTCGACCCGATGCCGGAAGCCGAAGCTCACCAGTCCTTTTCGCTCGCCCTCGAGCACCGGCTCGGCGAAGACGCGCACCACCTCGGGTCCGGTGCCCCAGGTGAGGTGGAAGCGCGGCACCGAGTTGCCGTGCCCGTCGGCGAAGGTCCCGCCGCGCTCGGCCCAGCTGATCAGCGGCGTCACCCGCAATCCGAGTTCGTGCAGATAGTCGCGCTTCTCGGTGGTCGCGAACCGCACATACGCCTCGGCCCACCGCCTGCCCCAGAGATCCTCGTCGTCTCGGTCGAAACCGGCCGAGCCGAGCCAATCCTGCAGGGCCAGCTCGTAGGAGTCCTTGATGCCGAGGCGACGCTGCTCGGGGGTGTCGACCATGAACAGGCCGCCGAGCGACCAAAAGGCCTGCCCGCCAAGGTTGTTGCGGTTCTCCTGGTCGAGCACGTGCACCTTGCGACCCGCCTTGACCAGCTCGTGGGTCGCGACAAGGCCGGCGAGTCCGGCGCCGACGACGATGACGTCCGCCTCGGCGGCGAATGCGGGATCGGGCATGTTCATCCTTCGGTCTCGGTGCTGTAGGCCAGCACGACGTGGTAAATGAGATCGGTGCGCCTGCGCCGGACGACCCGGCTGCGCGGCTCCATCAGTACCTGCACGCTGGTGCCGTCGTGCACCGCGACGAGCGCCTGGCCGAGGGCGTCGGGGTCGGGCACGGTGCGCCCGACCCTGGCCAGTCCGGCGACGATGGTCGGCATGAGCGCGTTCACAATCGCTTCTTCTCGCGCGGCCATCACCCGCCGCAGCTCGGGATTGCGCAGGGCGTGTGTGGTGAACTCCGCGGTGATGCGGTACCACGCCTCGTCCACCGGCACCGCCCGTTCCAGGCGCTCGATCGAGGTGCGCACATCGTCGGTGCCCACCGGGATCTCGTCGAGCGTGCGCCGCACCTCGGCGAGCATGGCGGCGGACCGCTGTTCCCACATGGCCAGGAACAACTCGTCCAGGGAGCCGAAATTGGAGTAGAAGGCGCCGCGCGTGAACCCGGCTCGCTCGCAGACCCGTTCGACCGTGGCCCGGCCGAAGCCCTCCTCGGAGAACGCCTCGTACGCGGCGGTGAGCAGCCGATCCCTGGTCTCGGCGCGGCGGCGGGTGACCCTGGTCGCCGAGGTCTTCGCTTCGGCGGACGACGCCAACGGACACCTCCTCGTGCGCGACCGGCGCTCGCCGGTCGATCGGATCCACGACCGGCGAGCCGCCGCCCGGTTGGATACAGAAATGTATTCAATACATAAATGTATCAGAAGCGATCCTGTGACGTGGTGAAATCGATGAGTAGGGTGAGCCCAGCTCGATCCGATCGGGCGCACTGACGACGAGGGGAGATCGGTATGACCGACGTTGCCCGGTCCGCGGCGATGACCGCGTGGCGCGTGCGCCGCCCCGGCCCGATCGACGCGGGACCGATGGACCGGGTGCGCGAGCCGATTCCCGAACCCGCCCCCGACGAACTGCTCGTGCGCGTGCTCGCATGCGGGGTCTGCCGCACCGACCTGCACGTGGCGGAGGGCGATCTGCCGGTGCACCGGGCGGGCGTGGTGCCGGGGCACGAGGTGGTCGGTGAGGTCGTCGCCGTCGGCCCGGCGGTCGGCGCGGCCGCCGAGGACTCGCGCTTCGTCGAGACCTTCGCCGTCGGCGACCGCGTCGGCATCGCGTGGCTGCGACACACCTGCGGCGCGTGCCGGTACTGCCTGCGCGGCGCGGAAAACCTCTGTCCCCGTTCGGTATACACCGGCTGGGACGCCGACGGCGGCTACGCCGAATTCGCCACCGTCCCAGCGGCTTACGCGCTTCGACTGCCCGAGGGCTACACCGACGCCGAGCTGGCCCCCCTGCTGTGCGCGGGCATCATCGGCTACCGCGCGTTGCGGCGCGCCGACCTGCCGCCCGGTGGACGTCTGGGCTTCTACGGATTCGGCGGCAGCGCGCACATCGCCGCGCAGGTGGCGCTGGCGCGCGGCGCGGAGCTGCACGTGATGACCCGCGACCCGGCCGCGCGGGAACTGGCGCGCGAACTCGGCGCCACCTCGGTGCAGGGCGCGTCGGAACAGCCACCGGTACAGCTGGATTCGGCGATCTTGTTCGCGCCGGTCGGGACGCTCGTGCCGCCCGCGCTGGCGGCGCTCGACCGCGGCGGCGTCCTGGCGATCGCGGGCATCCACCTCAGCGATATTCCGGACCTGAATTACCAGCGGCACCTGTTCCAGGAGCGGGAAATTCGCTCGGTCACCGCGAACACCCGCGCCGACGCCCGCGAGTTTCTTACTCTCGCAGGTGAACATCGCATAGACGTAACCACGCATGGGTACTCTTTGGGGGCCGCGAATCAGGCCCTCGCCGACCTCGCACACGGACGTTTCACGGGCGCAGCGGTTCTCGTGCCATAGAAAAGCCTCGCCAGGACACGATTCGGCGCTGAGTACGCATCGTTCTCGCGCAATTGCTTGACGCGTCGTTCTGCCGTTCTTACCTTCGCAGATATAGCCGAGTGGCACTTGTCCAGGACAAGTGCCACTCGGCTTCTCACAACGGCGTGAGCGGGTGATCGCGATGGCAGACCGTAAGGCAATTCATTTCGACCGGCGGCGGGCGGTACGAGCATTGATCGTGCTACTGCTGGCCGCGGGTTTCGGAACGACGGCGGGACCGAGTGCGTCGGCGTCGCCGTGCACGGCGGTCGAGGTGGTGGTCGCCCGCGGCACGCACGAACCCGGCTATCTCGGCGCCGCGGTGGGCGATCCCCTGTATGGCGCGCTGTTGCAAGCACTTCCGATGAGCGTCGGCGCCTACCGCGTCGACTACCCGGCGGACCTCCTGGATCCGGCGTCGCTCAGTCGCGGCACCCAGGACATGACCGCGCACGTCGAGTGGCAGGCCGCGGCCTGCCCCGGCCAGCGGTTCATCCTGGTCGGTTACTCGCAGGGCGCGGCGGTCACGCACGGCGTGCTCGGCACGGGCGCGGTGAACTCGCTCGGCGGAATCTCCTCGCTGCCCGGCCAACTCGCGTCCCGGGTGGCGGCCGTGCTGCTGTTCGGCGACCCGCTGCGGCCGATCGGCTGGAGCGTGCCCGAGTGGTACGCCGGGCGCACCGGAAACTACTGCACCGCAGGGGATCCGGTGTGCGGCGGCGGTGGCGACGCGGCGGAGCACGGCGACTACGGTTGGGCGGTGTGGCCCGCCGTGTGGTTCGCCGCGGGACGGATCTGAGCGCGCGGCATACTGTTTGAAACGACCGTGGTCCTTTTCGATTCGGACACGCTGCGGCGAAATCCGATGGAATGCGCGAAGTTCGAGTGGTGCGGCCCCGGCGCGCGTGATAGGAACAGCGAATGTCCGATGATCCCGACATCGCACAAGCCCGGGTATTTCTGGACTTGCTCGCCGCACACGCCCGCACTCTCGCGCGTGCCATCAATACCGCGGAAAGGACATTTCAAACACGGCGACTACGTGACCTACACGCCGAGCTGCACACGGTGCGCCGCTGCATCGCCCGGATCCACTGCCGCTATCCGGATATCACGCCGACCCGCCGGGCTCGAATCTGATTGTCCGCACCGGCGATCGCGCACAATTTGCGGGCCGACCGGCGCCGCACACGATATGTTCCGACGCCCCCGAAATCACCGGCCAGCAATGACGCGCGAGAAACGCGCACTACCACTGCAAGCCGGGCACCACCCTGGCCACTCGCGCGGCGGGCCCGGGCAGCGCCATCAACGGCATGAGCACCGGGGCGAGCGCCGTCAACGGGCCGCGCCCCGGCTCGCCGGACGACTTCCGCACCGTCGAAGGCTTCTTGCCCTGTGCCGCAGTCGATTCCCCGAAGAGACGGAACCCCTGGTGCAGGATCGTGCGCTTCACCGAGGGCATGAGCAGATCGACGGCCTGGGCGAACGTGCCGACCGGGGTGTCGATGCGGTGCGGGCGATCCTCGAGCGCGCGAACCACGATGGCCGCCGCCTGATCCGGGTCGGGCACCGGCAGCGACTTGTAGAGGTCGGTCGGCGCGATCATCGGGGTGCGCACCAGCGGCATCCGCACCGAGGTGAAAGTGATGCCGGCGTCCCGGTTTTCGACCGCCGCGATCTCGCTGAAGTTGTCCAGCGCCGACTTGCTCGCCACGTAGGCGGCGAACCGGGGCACCTTGGTCTGCACCGCGATCGAGGAGATATTGACGATATGGCCGAAGCGCCTGGCCCGCATCGAGGGCAGCAGCGCCAGGATCAGCCGGACCGCGCCGAAGTAGTTGACCGCCATCGTCCGCTCGAAATCGTGCATGCGGTCGGTGGAGTTCAGCACCGAGCGGCGGATCGAGCGGCCCGCGTTGTTGACCAGGTAGTCGACGTGGCCGTGCTCGGTGAGGATGGTCCGCACCAGCGTCTGCACGCCGTCCGCGTCGGTGATGTCGCACGGATAGTCGTAGGCCACACCGCCTTCCGCGCGAACCGCGTCGGCGGCGTCGGCGAGGTCGTCCTTGCCGCGAGCTACCATCAGGACGGTGGCGCCGCGCCGGGCGACCGCGTGCGCGGTGGCCAGGCCGATGCCCGAGGACGCCCCGGTGATGAGCACGATCCGGCCGTTGAGCGGCTCGTCGGCCACGGCGGGCCGCCCGCGGTGCGGGTCGAGGTGCTCGCGCCAGTACTGCCACAGCCGCGCGGCGTAGCTGTCGAACGACGGCACGGTCAGTCCGGTGCCGCGCAGCTGCGCCCGCGTCGAGTCGGAGATGAACTCCGCCGCGAAGGACGTGTGCGGCGCGACGGCGGCGGGAATTCCCAGCTGCTCCAACAGGAAATCGCGCACCGCGGGCACGCCGGGCAGCTGCGCCAGCCCGTTCAGCGCACGGGCGCTGAGCGGAACGACGCCAATGCCCGCCGGCGCGCCCGCGGCCTTGGCGAGCGCGCCGTACACCTCGCTGAACGGCTGCGGCTCCGGATTGACCAGGTGGAAGGTCCGCCCGTTCAGGCCGGGCTTGCGCACGAGGGCGGCCATCGCCGCGGCCACGTAGTCGACCGGGACGATATTGGTCGCGCCGAGATCGGGCAGCGGCATCGGCAGCTCCGCGGGCAGCGCGGCGAGCTTGGCGATGGCCGGGAAGAAGTAGTACGGCCCGTCGATCTTGTCCATCTCGCCGGTGCGCGAGTCGCCGACCACGATCGCGGGCCGGTACACCCGCCACCGCACCCCGCGCGACTCGCGCACCAGTCGCTCGGCCGCGAACTTGGTGCGGTGGTAGGGCGAGGTGAGCTGCTGGCCGAGGTCGAAGTCCTCCTCGAAGAACTTGCCCGGGTGGTCGCCCGCCACGGCGACCGACGAAACATGGTGCAGCACAGCGCCGGTCGAGCGGGCCAGCTCGATCACCGAGCGGGTGCCCGCGACATTGGCCGCGTGCGCGGTCTCCTCGTCGGCGGTCATGTCGTACACCGCGCCGAGGTGGATCACGTGGTCGGCGCGCGGCGCCTCGCGGGTGAGCCCGAGCCCCTCCGCGGTGAGGTCGCCGACCAGCGAGAACACCCGCTCGCCGCCGTTCCAGCCGGTGGCGAGGTCGGCGAACTTCTGCAGCGACTCCTCGCGCACCAGGACGTGAACGACGGCGTCGGGCTCGTGGTCCAGGATCTCCTGAACGACCCGCCGCCCCAAGAATCCGGTACCGCCCGTCACGATGTAGGTAGCCATCGTCCTCTCCTGCTGTTCATTCCAAGTGTGTTGTCGCACAGGGGATCCGGCATGCAACGGTGAATGCGCCAGTGGCAACCTCGCACAAGCACACTTCGCGGCCTCGCACATGCGTGGTCCGCAAGCGCACTTTCGTGGGTTCGGCCGCGAGACGCGGAACAGCGATCGGGGCCGAAGTAGGAACCCCTTCGTCCTGACTTATAGGAAACAGTAATGAGCCTGATCGGCTCCGGCAAGCGTTCCGGACCGGATCACTCTGTGGGACTGGTCACCCGTCGGCGCAGGTCAAACGGTAAGTGTTACAACAATTTCCAGATATTCGAGTACTGGTCACCCGTCCAGTACTTGATGGCTATCGGACGGCTATCGCTTCTCGACGCGGGCGGGCGGCAACTGGATGGGTGAGGCGTCCCGGAACAGCGCCTCGAGCGCGTCGAGATCGGTGGGCCCGGGGACGTTGTCGACGCCCTCGGTGAAGGCGGTGAAGCCGTCGCCGCCCGCCGCGAGGAAGCTGTTGGTGGTGACGCGGTAGGCGGCGAGCGGGTCGAGCGGCTGCCCGGCGATGCGGACGGTGCCGGCGATTACCTTGGCGCCCTTCAGCGCCGAGTCGGCGTAGGCGTAGGTGAGGCCGGCGAGGGACAGCACCGCGGGCTTGCTGGCATTGGTCCACTGCTGTTCGAGCACGCGCAGGATCTGCGCGCCGGTGAGGGTGAGCGTGACGACCTGGTTGCCGAAGGGCTGGACGGTGTAGATGTCGCCGTAGGTGACCGGCCCCGCCTTGATATCGGCCCGCACGCCACCGGGATTCATGAAGGCGGCGACCGCCGAGGCCGGGCCCGCGGTCGCCGCGAGCATCGAGTCGGCAATGACATTGCCGAGCGGCGAGACCCCCGTCGCGTCGGGATCGTGCGGCAGCGTCGCGGCGGCCGCGCCGACCACCCTGGCGGTGCGCGGCCGGGCCTGCTCGGCGTAGAAGTCCACCAGCGCGGTGGTGGCCGGGTCGGCGGCGACGTCGCGGGTGACCACCCGGTTGATCGCCGACGCCCGAACGCCTTCCGGGGTGAAGCGCAGCGTCAGGTCGGTGATGAGCCTGCCGTAGGAGGCGGCCTGGGTGACCGCCTTGCCCTCCATCGTGCAGTTGTAGAACTGATGACTGTGCGCGGTGAACAGAGCCGTCACCGCCGGGTCGACGCGTTTGGCGAGATCGGTGACGTTCGGACTGATGCCTGCGCAGCCGTTGTAGTCGAGCGGGGTGTCCTTGTCGGCGCGCTGAGCGCCGCCGTCGTGCATCAATGCCACGACCGTCTCGGCGCCCGCCGCCTTCATCTCCGGCACGTATCGGTTGATCGCGGCCGCCTCGTCGCCGAACGTGTAGCCCCGAATCCCCTCGGGGAAAACGAGATTCACGGTATCGGGGGTCACCGTGCCGATCACGCCGACCTTGTGCTCGCCCACCTGGAGAATGGTCCACGGCCGCAGCGCGGGCGGCAGCTTCCCCTCGGCGTCCACGACATTCGCGGCGAGATAAGCGAACTTGGCTCCGCCGAACGGTTCTCCGGGCGAACAGCCGTCCGGCGCGCAGCCGCCCTGTTGCAGGCGCGCCAATTCCAGCACGCCGTGGTCGAACTCGTGATTGCCGACCGAGGACGCCGCGACGCCGACGCTGTTCAGGAACGTGACGGTCGGCTCGTCGTGGAACAGCCCGGACACCAGCGGGCTGGCCCCGATGTCGTCGCCCGCCGCGACGACCGCGCTCGCCGGGTAGGCCGCCTTCAAGCGCGCCAGGTGGGTCGCCAGATATGCCGCGCCGCCGGCGTCGTAGCCGGACACCTTTCCGGTCGAGCCCGCGGGCGGTTGCAGATTCCCGTGTAAGTCGTTGAGCCCGAACAGATGTACCTCGTCGGGCCGCGCGGCGGGCAGATCGTTCGTCGAGATCAGCGGAGGCTCCTGCGGCGCAACGGAAGTCGGGGACTCACCGCCCTTGTCCGCGGTGGTGCCGCACCCGGCGACCAGCGCGATGCTCACGATTCCGGCAATGACAGCGGCAACTCGGCGGCGCGCGTTCATGCTCAGACTCTCCCACGCGCGCGCCGTCGCTGCCAGAGGTGAACGGCCGTCACCGGAGCGTATATCCCCCGTCTGGATAGAGGGTGGAGCCGGTGGTGAAGGTATTGGTGAACAGATAGACCACCGCGTGCGCGATCTCGTCTTCGGTGGCCGGGCGCCCGAGCAGTGTCTCGCGCCGATACTGCTCGAACGCGGCCTGGCGCACGGTATCCGGGCGATTCGACCACAGGTGACCGTCGACGGTCCCCGGCGAGACGACATTGACCCGGACCGGCGCGAGCTCCACCGCGAGCCCGCGACCGAGCCCCTCGATGGCGGCGTTGCAGGCGACATAGGCGGGCGCGAGCCCGGCCGGGCGCGCGGACGCGGCGCCCGACATCAGCACCACCGATCCGTCCTCGGCCAGTTTCGGCGCGGCCAGCCGCACCGCGTGGTACTGACCCCAGAACTTCGACTCGAACGGCGAGGCGGCCTCGGCCGCGCTCAGCTCGCGCATCGGCCCGACCCGGTAGGACGCCGCCGTGGTGAAGAGGTGATCGACGTGCGCGAGGCCGTCGAAGAACGCGGCCAGCGAGTCGAGGTCGCCGGTGTCGACGGTGCACCACTCGGCCGCGTCACCGAGCTCCTTCGCCGCCGCGGACAGTCGCGAGGCGGTCCGGCCGCCCAGCACCACCCGGCCGCCCGCCGCGACCACCCGGTGCGCGACCCGCAACCCGATACCGGAGCCGCCGCCGATCAGGACCGCCGTGCGACCGCGAAGATCTCCGCCGGACCGCTCGTCGTCGGTGTCGGCCATGACCTGCGACATACTGCTGCCTCCCTCGCACCCGGTGGTTACTCGACCATCGCCCGCAACCACCGGGCGACCGGCCCTATTCCCCGTGCCGCCGCCGACGGTGATTCAGCGCAGATATCGAGCGACGGTGTCGGCCATCTGTGTGTGGAACGCGGCGGGGGAGAAGGTCTCGGCGTGCGCGCGGATGGTCGCGGGCCGGTAGCGGGCGGGATCGAAGTCGAGCATGGCCTTGGCGAGCTGGTCGACCACCGCCGCGTCGGGGCCGTGCGGCACGTGCTCGCCGGTGCGGCCGGGGCGCACCGTGTCCAGCGCGCCGCCCTGCGCGACGGCGAGAACCGGTGTGCCGCACGCCATTGCCTCGACCGGGACGATGCCGAAGTCCTCCACGCCGGGCATGATCAGCGCGCGGCAGCGGCGATAGGTGTCGAGCAGGACGTCGTGGGAGGTCGCGCCGAGGAACGTCGTCTCGGGTCCCGCGAGAGCTTCGAGATGGGCGCGGAATCTGCCGTCGCCGAGCACGACCAGCCTGCGGCCCGCGCGCTGCGCGGCGAGGACGGCGAGGTCGGGGCGCTTGTAGGGGACGAGCCTGCCCGCGAAGAGAAAGAAGTCCTCGCGCTCGACATCCGGGTCGGGGGTGAAGCGATCGATCCGGACCGGCGGATAGGTGACCGACGCGGGCAACCCCCACCAGTCGCTCACCCGGGCCGCCACGGCGCGCGAGTTGGCGACTATGTGGGAAAGCCTTGGCGCGGCGCGCAACTCGCTGCGGCGGGCCAGGTTTCCGAGCGCGGCGAGCGCGAGTTGACCGGCGCGGCCTCCCGCCTCCTGCGCGCGAAAGTCCTTGTCCCACGCCCATCGTGCCGGGCTGTGCACGTAGGCGATGACGGGGGCGTCGGTGGCGAAGGCCGCCTGGGTGGCGAACGCGTGATGGCTGACCACGACCGCGTCGAACCGGTTCCGCAGGGGCAGGCGGCGCAGGGCGCGGGGGACCAGCGGCAGCAGCGGGGCGTGCGAGCGCCGGCCCGTGGCGGCGTGGGCGCGGCTGAGCCAGGTGTCGTGGACCGTGGTCAGCGGCGGGCGAACGCCTGCAGGGTCCACGATCGGCGCGAAAACCTCGGCGCCGGGCCAGGTTTCGGCCAGCTCGCCGACCACCGCCTCGGAGCCGCCGAACTCGGTGAACCGCTCGTGCACAATGGCGATGCGGGGCTGGGACTTTCGTGCGCGGGGCTGAGTCATTCGACCTCCGAAGGGACGCGGCGCGGCGCGGCCCGGCGACGGATGGCCGGAGCCACGGGCCGCCCGTCGAGCAGTCCGTCCACGCTGCCCTGCTCGATGGCCTTGCGGTAGACGGCGGCCGCCTCCCGGCAGGCGGCGATCGTCTCGTCGATATCGGCGTCGGTGTGCGCCGCCGAGGTGACGAACGACTGGCCGAGCACGCCACGCAGCAGCAGTTCCTGAAGGAACAGCGTGCGGAATTCCTGCGACGGCCGACCGTCCAGATCGCGGGTGACGAAGATCAGGCACGAGGGACGGCCGAGCACCTGGAGGTAGTCGGCGATCCCGAGATCGGCGGCCACCGCGTTGACCCCCGCCGCGAGGCGGCGGCCCGCGCGCTCCATCTTGCCGATGGGGTCGTCGGTCCGGTACTCGTGCACGACGGCGCGAAAAGCGGCCAGCGAGCCCGACTCCGGGCCGTGCGTGGTGGAGAGCAGGAACACTCGGTCGTGATCGGTGCGCAGGCCGCCCAGCTCCATGAACTCGCGTTTGCCCGCGAGGGCCGAGAGCGGAAAACCGTTGCCCATGGCCTTGCCCCAGCACGACAGGTCGGGCCGCACCCCGTACACCGCCTGCGCGCCGCCCGCCGACCAGCGGAAGCCGGTGATCATCTCGTCGAAGACGAGCAGCGTGCCGTGCCGGTCGCACAGGTCCCGAACCCCTTGCAGGAAGCCGGGTTCCGGCTCGGCGAGCGCGGTGGCGGCCTCCATGACGACCGCGGCCACGGCGCGCGACTCCAGTACCGCGGCGAGCGAGGCGAGGTCGTTGTAGTGGAAACGCACGGTGCCCTCGGCGATCTCGGACGGGATCCCGCTGTCCATCGCGGTGGTGCCGATGAACCAGTCGTCCACCGAGAAGAACGGCTGATCGCACACGGCGATGGTGTCGCGCCCGGTGGCGGCCCTGGCCAACCGGACGGCGGCGGTCGTGGCGTCGGAGCCGTTCTTGGCGAACTTCACCATGTCCGCGCCCGGTACCAGGGCCAGGAAGTCCTGTGCCGCAAGCAGTTCCAGCTCGGTGGGGCGGCTGAAGCTGGTGCCGTCCTCGATGGCGCGGTGCACCGCGTCGAGCACCGGCCGATAGCCGTGGCCGAGGGTGACCGAGCGTAGCCCCATGCCGTACTCGATATAGCCGTTGCCGTCCGCGTCCCAGACCCGGCAGCCGTTGCCGCGCACCAGGATCGGCGCCATGAACTCGGGGTACTGGTCCGCGCCCCTGGCATAGGTGTGCGCGCCGCCCGGAATCAGCTCATGCAGCCGGGCCTGGAGCTCGTTGCTGCGGGTGAACCGGCGGGGCGCCGGTGGATCATCGGAAATAGGCTCCATGGTCGGGCTCCTGAAGAGTCGGGGCGCAGACACGCGGCAGACTGCCAGCGCGAATCCTCCCTGCGCGCACCGGTTTCTGCGGATACTCTACGTCGGCCGGTTCGGCTTGTCCGCGCGAAAGCGCCCCTGTCGGTCGTTTGGTATACACCGGTTCACGGGTGTTCGGTCGGCCCGGAAGATCTGCGGGCCGACGGCGCGGAGGACTCGGTGTCCGACGCGCATCGGGTAACCGCCCACAGGTCGTGATCGGCGCGGTGGCCCGTCGCGCCGACGTAGCCGCGCATGCGGCCCTCGCGGATCATGCCGACGGCGGCGGCGACCTCGGCGGATCGGCCATCCTCGGGCTCGACCGCGGTGGAGATCCGGCACAGGCCGAGGCTGCCGAAGGCGTGCTCGAGCAGGAGCCGGGTCGCCGCGGCCCGGACGTCGTCGCCGTGACCCGGCTCGGTCCAGACGAACATCCTGGCGTTGCGGTCGAACATGTCCAGGTCGAACAGCCGCGCCTCGCCGGCATACCGACCGTCCACCTCGATCGCCAGCACCAGGCCGCACGCGGAGCGCAAACCCGGTCGCGCACACAGGTATTCGCTGAACCACCGCAGGCGAGAGTGCCGTCGTGCCCAATCCTGTTCGGTTCCCGCCGGATCCGGATCCAACTCGGCGCGGCCGCGCAACCGGGCGGCGCGCCACCGGCCCCAGTCGGACAGCCGCCGGCTCCGCACCACCAGGTCCCGGCGTTCCGGGTCCGCGAGCCGGACCGGCCGGGCCGCGCGCAGCGGATCGAGCAGATGCAGGATCCGTCCGGCGTAATAGCGTGCGGCCGCGCCGAATACGGCGCATTTGGGGAACGACGCGTCGGTCGCGTCCTCGCCCGCGGGCGGGGGGCGCCGGGCGTGCGTGTCGTGGCGGTCCAGCCAGTGCCCCGCGAACCCGTTCGCCGGCACGTCGGCCCTGGTGACCGCCCACAGCTCGTGATCGCGGCGCGCGCCGCCCACGTCGAAGTAGCGGCTCATCATGGCTTCGCGCCGGAAGCCCAACTCGGCGGCGCCGTGCGCGGCGGCGACATTCTCCGGCGAGATCGGCGCGGTGATCCGCTCGAGGCCGAGTTGCTCGAGGCAGTAGTCCATCAGCAGCGCGGCCGCCATGCCGCCGATGCCGTGGCGGGCGACCTCGGCGTCCACCCAGATGCCCAATTCGGCCGAGGCCGTGGCGGTATCGATGGAGCCGAGCTCGACCTGACCCGCGAAGCGGCCGTCGACCTCGATCACCGTCGACAGCCGCAGGCCCGCCCGCGCCTCGTCGCGGCTCGTCAAGCATTCACGCACCCACTGGGCGCCGCAGTGCCGCGCGGCCCAGTCCAGCGTCGAGCTGTACCAGAACGGTTCGATGAAGTGCCTGTCGCGCAGCCGGATCCGTCGCCAGTGCGGGTAGTCCGCGATCCGCGGCGGACGCAGCACGATGGCGTTGCCGTGCAGCGACACGGGACCGATAGTGACGCGCGCCAACGATTTCGGACTCGTCATGGCGCCTACTCGCGCGGACGCGTCTTGCCGAGCGACATCGTCTTGAGCGCGCCCTCGGCGGAGACCGAGAGCCGCCAATACCCCCCGGACGCGTCCTTGAGCACGATCCCGCCCTCGGCCTGCTCGGAGAGCCAGGCACCACTGGCCAGGATCGCGGAGCGCAGCGCGCCGTCGGGGGCCTGGGTCTGGAAGACGTCGGAGTCGCCGCGTCCGGCCTTGGCGACCATGGTGCCGGTGAACGACGGCGCGTGGATGCTGGTGCGGCCCAGCACATGCCAGCGCGGCGGAAAGGTCGAGGGGTAGAGATCCTCTGCGGCGGTGGAGATCAGATTCACCGCGGTGCCCTCGGGGCAGCCGGCCGGGTCGATGCGTAGCTCGATGGGCGGCTTCTCCAAGTCCTTGTCGAACTGGACGTTGGCGAGATACGGCTGGCGGCAATAGATCAGGTCGAGGCCGACCGAGCGCGCGGCGACCTTGCAGTTGATCATGCCGAACTGCGCGGGCCCGCCCTGACCGGGCCGGCCGATGGACAGCGCGATGTCGGCGCCCTCGAACCAGACGTTGGTGAGCCACCAGTCGTTGGCCGCGCCGTCGATGACGATGTGCTTGTCGGTGGTGTGCGGGTCCGAGTCGGAGACGAATTCGACGTTGGTAAGCGCCAATCCGGCGTTGTGGTCGTTGCCGGTGCCGAGCACCCCGACGTAGTTGCTGGTGAGCTTGGACGAGGTGACGTAGTTCTGGATGCAGGAGGTGACGATGCCGTAGCCGAAATTGTTGATGTCGCAGTTGAGGATCGCGGTGCCGCCGGTGTTGTTCTCCAGCACTATTCCGCGCTGGTCCCGGTAGCGCGGGAAGTTCTCGGTGATGTGGTTGCCGCGGATCACCACCGAATCGAACGAGCACCGGAAGCACTCCGACAGCAGGACCGCCGTCGCCTTGGGCCCGGCCAGGTAGAAGCCGAGGCGGGCGAAGCGCACCCGGCTGCGCTTGCGTAGCGCGATGAGAGTGGTGTCGGTCATACAGTTCACCACGCTGACATCGGCGCCGTCGCCGAGAACCGTTGCGTAGTCGCTGAGTTCGGGCCAAGACGTCACGTTGTAGTGACCCGCGGGCAGGTACATGACCAGCGGCACGCCGCCCGGCACGGCGGCCGCCGCGGCGATCGCGGCGGTATCGTCGGCGACGCCGTCGCCGACCGCGCCGAAATCGCGCACGTTGCGGGCCGAGGGCGCGTCGGTGACGTGCGGCGAACGGAACTCCAGGGCGGGGGTTTTCGGGGTATCGGTGCCGGAGTCGCACGCCGCGAGCACGGGAACCGCGCCCACCGCGCCCAGCGCCGCCGCGAGCACGCCACGCCGGCCGACCGCTTCGTTGCTCATCGCAGCAGCCTCCTGGCTCATCGCCGCGGCCTCCTGCCGAGCCGCAGTCTCTCGCCGAGTCGCAGTCTCCCGCGGGGCCGCAGCCGCTCGCCGGGTCGCCGCCCCCCGGTGACCGGCTCGCTGTACGCTACCGCGCCGGTCAGCTTGTTGTCGCCGAATGTGGCCAGAGCGCCGCGCACTTGGGGTGCGCGGGTCCGGCCGAGCAACACGACCGCGATGGCCTGATCGCACAGCGGCGCGACGGCGATGGCGTCGGCGGCGTGGGCGACCGGTGCGGCCTGCACCACCACGTGGTCGTAGTCGGTGGTGAGTTTCGCGACGACGGCCGAGAAGCGGTCCGACGCCAGCAGATCCGAGGTCTTGTCGTCGCTGTCGCCGAGCGGCAGCACGGTGACGCCGGTCTCGTCCCACTCGGTCAGCGCCTCGTGCACCGGCACGGTGTCGCGCAGCACCGCCGCGAGGCCGCCGCCGGAGTTGGCCGCGGCGGGCGTGCCGGCGCCCGAGGTGTCGGCGTCGATGAGCACCACGGAGCCACCCATGTCGGCGAACGACTTCGCCAGCGCCGCGGCCACTTCCGGCTCGGAGCGCGACGAGAGGCTGGTCACCAGGACGCTGCCCGCCTCGCCCTCGCGCAGCAGTCTGGTTCGCAGCCTGCGGGTCTCGTCGGGTGCGCCGGGGCGGCCCGCGTCGATGATGCCCAGGATCGGCACGGGCAGAACGGCTTCCAGGTCGTTGGAGGTGCGCAGGGTGCGGTCGGTGCGGTCGCGCAGGTACGCGGCGGCGCAGCCGAGCGCGAGACCGGCGAGCAAGCCCAGCGCCAGGATGCGTGTGTACTGCGGCCCGCTCGGCCCGGCCGGCGCCTCGGCGCGGTCGACCACGGTGACCCGCGCCGCGGGCGCGGCGCCTCGCTCGATGGTCT
>NZ_BAGH01000586.1 GCF_000308715.1 Nocardia tenerifensis NBRC 101015 | reverse complement strand
GCGGTGGCGGCCTGTTCGTCGAAGGGGCGCGGCGCGGGAAGGATGATCGCGGGCTTGGCGGCGGCGGCGATATCGGCCACCGCGCCCTGACCGGCATGGGAGACGACGACGTCCGCCGCGCACAGTCGCGACCAGGGATCATCGACCCAATCATCCAAACCCGCTGTCCGCCAGCGGTAGTCGCGATGCCGATCGGCGCACGCGCGCACCTGCGCGCCGGTGAACGTCGAGCCGCCCGCCCCGCCCAGCACGAGCACCGTCGGCCGGTCGGCACGGGCGGCGCGGGTGGGGACACGTCCGTCGAAGCGGCTGATCCCGCCGGCATAGTGCGTCTTGTGCGCGTGCTCGCGCAGCCACGGCGGCTCGTACAGCTCGCGCGGCCAGGCCGCGAGGATCCGTTCCGCTATGCGGTGCACCAGTTGGTGGGCGGTGTCGGTCCGCGTGCCCGGCAACGCCATCGCGACGACGGGCACGCCGTGCAGCCGCGCCAGCAGCGCGACCTCGACCGACACGTCCACGACGAGGGCGTCGGGCCGGGCGGTCGCGATCCACTCCGCGATGGTCGCCATCCGGTCGCGCAGGCCGTCGTCGCCGCGCGGCACCCAGTGCAGCACACCGGCCGCGGTGGGGTCGGTGACGGACTCGGCGCGGTTATCCGGGGCGAGCCTGATCACGTGGTCGAAACCGGTGACGGTCGCGGTGCTGAGCGCGGTGACGGGCGCGCTGAGGTGCGCTCGAATGCTTTGTGCCCGAACGAGATGGCCAGAGCCGTGGTGGTGAATGTAGTAACCGATCACGCCGCCCCCTGTCGCGGCCCGGCCCGGAAACTCGACAGCAGCCGCCGGTAGCGCCGCAGGTACGCCTCGACCATCGCGCCGTGGCCGCACTGGGTTTCGGCGCGGCGGCGCACGAGGTGGCGCGGGAGCGCGGCGGCCGCGTCGACGGCGGCGGCCATCGCGGCGACATCGCCGCCCGGCACGAGTCGTCCGGAGTCGTCGTCGAGGATCTCGGGGATGCCGCCGCGCGCGAACGCCACCACCGGTGTCCCGGTGGCGAGCGCCTCGGCGACGACCAAGCCGTACGGCTCGTCCCAGAGCGGGGTCACCAGTGCGGCACCACATGATCCGACCAGCGCGCCCAATGCGCGCTGATCCAGATGGCCGTGGTAGATCACGTCGTCGTCGAGCAGTCCGGCGATGGTATCGCGGTAGTACCGCGCGTCGCTGACCGGGCCGGCGAGATGTAGTCGTCGCCCGGCCCGGCGCGCCGCCTCGATCGCGAGGTGGGTGCCCTTCTCCGGCGTGATCCGCCCGAACCAGACCAGGTCGTGGCCGCCGTCGCCGAGTGGCCAGCCGGTCACGTCGATGCCGTTGGGGATGACGTCGAGGTCGGGAAGGTGGCGGCGCCACGCGGCGGCGGTGTGCTCGCTGACCGCCACGAAATCCGAGCCCGCGCCGCTGTTCACCTCCAGCGCGGACTCCAGCCAGACCGTCGGCGGGGTATGCAGGGTGGTCAGCATGGGGATGTCGAGCGCGGGCGCCATGGCGAGCGGCAGGTAGTGCAGGCTGTGGTTGTGGATGAGATCGAACGATCTCGGGACGTGCGTGGCCAGCTCCGTCATCAACGTGAGATAGGCGTGGTGATCGGCGAGGAATTGCGCGGGGGCCATCGACGGGTCGCCCGCCGCGGCCGAGCTGGGGGAGAAGGTCCGGACCCGCAGCGTCGCCTCGGCCGCGGCGGGATCGCTGCCCGCGGCGGCGAACAGGGTCACCCGGTGCCCGCGGGCGCGCAGCGCGCGAGCCAGATGCCAGACGTGCGCCTCGAGGCCGCCGGCGAAGGGCTGCCGGATCGGATGCCGGTTGGAGGCCAGCAGCGCGATCCGCGCGCCGCCGCCGGTCATGGGGCCGAGACCTTTTCGTAGATGTCGCGGTGGGCCGCGGCGAGCCGCCGGCGCTCGGCGTAGCGCTCGGGCCATTGCGCCCGTTGGGGTTTCGCGTCGTAGGCGGCGCGTACGGCGCGATCGAGCGTCGCCGGTTCGAAGCGTTGCTCGTCGAAAACGTAGGTCTCGCAGTGGCGTTGCTGATCGTAGAAGCCGCAGCTCGGGGCGACCACCGCGGTCCCGAGGTCGTAGCAGGCTTCCAGCCAGCCCGAATGCGTGCCGAACCGATAGGGCAGCACCGAGACCGACAGCGACGAAAGGTACTGCCACAGTTCGTCGTCGGAGTAATACGCGTGCACCCGGACGCGCACGTTCGGGCGGCGGCCGTAGTCCACCAGGGCCGCGCCCGCGTCCGGGTTGTACCAGTGGTTGCCCGGCTCGAAAAGTTCGTCGTGCACGTTGACTTCCAGCACCGCGCCGGGCAGCGTGCGCACCGTCTCGGCGAGGGTGTCCACCACCGGCAGCGGATCCATGTTGGCGCGCAGGCTCTTCACGTGGACGCCGACGGTGAACTCTTCCTGCGGCGGACGCGGCGCGCACACCAGCTCGCGCTCCACCACGTGCGGATGGCTCAGCACGGACGCGGTTCGGCCCCAATGCTTCTCGATCTGCTCGGCAGCACCCGGGGTCAGCGTGATCAACGCGTCGGCGGCGGGGATCAGCACATCGAGCTGTTCGCGATGCCCGCGGGGATCGGGCTGATGCGGGTTGCGCAGGTCGTGGACCGTGTAGACCAGCGGTTTGCCGTGATCCCGCAGTTCGCCCACGATGTCGGCGAGCACGTCGGGCGCGACCGTGTCGAACCCGAAATGCACATGGAATACGTCGAATCGAGTGTGGTTGCGGCGAATCCAAAGGGGGTCGAGCATGACCGGCGGCCACCAGCCGCCGGGCACCTTCCGCCCGTCGGCGGGTGGCGGATCGGGCAGGCGCACCACGGCGTCGCCGCCGTCGAACGCCGACAGGTGGCGCACGTACACGTGCGAGGCGGGCACCGAAGCGATCCGCAACGAAGCCCGCTCCCGCGAACTCGGCTCCAGGAGGTCTACCGACGAGCGGGTCATCGGGCCGACCTCGGCAGCGGCAGCGGGGAATTCCCACGGCGAATCGCGTTTTCCGCACGAGTCAACGGATTACCGCGCGCGATCAGCATGGGAACGGCCTTCCTGTCGTGGGATTCGTGGCTCCGGCGCCGACGATCTTTACGCTCCCGTGCTACCCCGGCGTCCCCCGCGCAAACGCCGATCGATCCTGTCTTCCGGTCGTGTGGGCGGCGGGTGCGGCATGGGACCGATATCGGCGGCTGGTCGGGTTGGGTTGTCCGGCTTGGGGTATAGCCGTAGCGCGAATGGTCGTTGATCGCCGAGGTGATCAACGCCGACTTCTCGGTCCGACGGTGCGGAGAAGGAGAGGCGACCGATGGCAAACGATCCGAGCGGCGGGCCGCGTGCGGCGGGAACCCGCGATGTGGAGAAACGGTGGCACGATCCCGGCGGTTTCCGCCACGCGGCCTGGTTCGTCGCCGCGGTGGTGGCGGTCGCGCTGGTGCTGATGGTGGTGATCGGCCTGTGGACGGGCGGCGCGAACTACTGCGATACGTCCGGGTGCGCCGGGTGGGAGAGGTACCTGGTTTCGATCGTCCCGGCGGGCGTACTCCTGCTCGGCACCCTCGGCGCGTTCTGGCAGACCTACCGGGTGTGGCGCGGCGGCGGCGCGTGGCCGATATGGCAGGGCGCGGGCTGGTTCCTGCTGATGATCACCCTCGTCTACGTGACGATCTCGGGTAGCTTCGTCGCCGCTGATCAGTAGAGTTCGTCGACGTCGATCTTCTTCTCCAGCACCTCTTTCGCGACCTCCACCAGCGGGCGGTCGGTCGTGAACGCGCGGCCACGTAGTCGCAGGAACGCGTCGTCGAGGCTGATGCGCAGCAGGGCGGCCAGCATGCCGGTGGCCACGTTGACGTCGTGATAGGAGCCCACCGGCCGCAGCCAGGCCTGCCCCGCCTCCTCGGCCCTGGTCACCTCCTGCATGAGGGCCTGCGAGATCACCACGGCGACGATCATCGCGTCGGCCATCATGCTCGGGGTGAAACCGCCGATCTGATGGCGGTACAGGTCGAGCGTGCCCAGCCGCACCCCGCCGATCCGCAGTGGAAACGCGTACACCGCCCTGGCGCCCATGGCCAGCGCGGCATCGCAGAACCAGGGCCAGCGGGCCTCGGCGGTGCGAATGTCGGTGACCAGCTCCGGCTCGCCGCTGGCGAACGCGTCGACGCCCGGGCCCTCGCCGAGGGTGTACTGCTGGCCGTCGAGCTGGCCCGCCCACTCATCGCTCGCGCCGAGCATGTCCTGGGCGCGCAGGCTGGCCCGCAGCGTCAGCGCGGCGGCGTCGATGCCCGGCAGGAGCTCCACGGAAACCCCGCAGACGGCGCGGGCCCACTGGCTCGTGCCGGGCACACCGGGGACGGTGACGATCGCGCGCCACAACGACTCTCGTCGCCCGTCCACAATCCGCCGCCTCCCAATTCACCGATGTCATTGCCAGCCTACGAGTGCCGGGGTGCCGGGGACAGAGGTCGCGTCGCGGGTCCCTCGAGCACGCGGCCGTCCGGTGCGAAGCGCGAGCCGTGCAGCGGGCAGTCCCAGGACTTCTCGGCGTCGTTCCACTGCACGATGCCGTAGAGGTGTGGGCATACCGCGGAGACCGCGGTGGTCTCGCCGTCGACGGTGCAGGTGGCGACCGGCCGAACGCCGTCGCGCCCGACCCGGCCGCCGCCCTCGGCCGGCGCGTCGCCGTCCCCGTGCAGCTCGGCCCGCGCCCAGCCGCCGACCATGGCGAGGCCGACACCGCCGTTGGCCTTGAGCGCGGTGCCCAGCCCCGCGAGTTCGCGGGTCCGCCACGCCTCCAGCGTCGGGGCCCAGTCCTTCTGCCTGCCGAAGATCCGCTCGGAGAGGGCGAGCGCGGCGGCGACGCCGTTCGTCATTCCCCACTTCGAATACCCGGTGGCCACGAGAATGTGGTCGCGGCCGGGCACCAGCGGGCCGACGTAGGGCAGCCCGTCGATGGGCGAGTAGTCCTGCGCCGACCAGCTGTGCGTCAAAGTCGCGCCGGGCCAATACTTTCGGGTCCAGTCGACGAGGTCGGCGACCTTCGATCGTGTCGTCTTCTCCCGGCCGACGATGTGCCCATTGCCGCCGACCAGCAGCAGCTCGCCCTGCGGGGTGGGCGCGTAGCGCAGGGAACGCGTCGGCTGGTCCGCGGACAGATACATGCCGTGCGGGATCGGCCCCGGCGTCTCGAAGGCCAGCGCGTATGAGCGATGCGGCTCCAGCCGGGCGAAGAACCCGCCGCGGTCCAGGATCGGAGTACCGGTCGCGAGGACGACGGTGCCGGCGCGGATGACGCCGTGCTCCGTGCGCACCTCGTCGCCGATCACCTCGGTCACCCGGGTGTTCTCGAAGATCACCGCGTTGTGCCGCTCGGCCGCCGCGGCCAGACCGCGCAGCACGGAAACGGGATCGAACTGCGCCTGATCGTCGAGGCGAACCGCGCCGTAGGTGGGGAACGGCAGGTCGAGTTCGTCGACCCACGCGACGTCGAGCCCCGCCGAGCGGCACGCCGCGAGCTCGGCCTCGACCTGCGCGGCGCCCTCCCGCTTCCCCGCATAGGTGAACGCGGGCGCGCGCTGAACATCGATGCCTTCGTCGGCGCAGAAGCCGAGCAGCCATTGCTGCGCTTCCCGATTGGCCGCGACGTAATCGCGCAGCGTCTCGGTGGAGTGCTTCTTCGCGATGGTCGAGACGTGGGTGCCTTGGAGCAGGCTCAGTTTCGCGGTCGTATTGCCCGTCGCGACGGCCCCGAGCGTCCGCGCCTCGAGCAAGGCCACCGAGGCCCCGCCGCGCGCGAGCAGCAGAGCCGTCGTCACTCCGGTCAGGCCGCCGCCGACAACGACGACGTCGAACCGCAGTCCGGGCTCGGGGGTCGGATACGTCGTCGCGGGCGCGCCGTCTAGCCACAGGGAGGTCACATCGCCCGATTGCCCCCGCCCGCCGGGTCGAAACGCCGCCGGTTCGGCTCAGGCCGGGCCGCGCCGGCGTTTGCGGTGGCTGGTGTCGCAGAGCGGGTAATTCTTGGACCGCTTGCACAGGCACAGCGCCACCTGGAAACGGTCGCAGTCGATGCGGGTGCCGTCGGCGGCCACGATCTCGACCGGCCCCTCGACGAGCGCGGGGCCGTCGGTGGTGAAAGTTATTCGCCGCCGGTCACTTTCGCGTTTTGTCGGCACGGATCACCACCAGCTCCTCGCTCCGCTGATCCGGCTGGATCAGCCCCTGTTCGACGAGGTGATCGCTGCACCGGCGCATCACCGGGCCGAACGGGATCGTCGCGCGGGCCACGACCGCGGCCTTCAAGCCGCCTCGGCGCAGCTGCGTGATGGTGCGTTCGGGGTCGGCCACCGTGGAGTGCACGATCAGCGCGGCGCCGTCGGGCGCCAGCAGCGTGGGTGTCCGTGCACAGAGCCGGTCGAGAAACGACCTGCCGTCGCGGCCGGCGTGCCAGGCCCGCGCCCGCCCGCGCACCGGGCGTTCGGGCCGGGCCGGGACGTACGGGGGATTGGCCAGCAGCAGATCGAATTCGCGGTCTGCCAAAGCCATTTCGAAGTCGCCGCGCAGAATCTCGACGTCGATTCCGCGCATGCGGCAGTTGAGCCACGTGGACATGCGCGCCGAGCCGGAGATGTCGACCGCGGTGACCGAGGCGGCCCCCGCCAGGCCGGCGTGTACCGCCAATGCGCCGGTGCCGCTGCACACATCGACGACGCGACCACCCTCGGGCAGCGCGGCCTCGGCCAACGCGGCGGCCAGTAACCAGGTATCCGTCTGGGGCCGATAGACGCCCGGGGTGCGTATCAACATCACTTCGCGGCAATTCCCTTCCGCGCGGCGATCAATCATGATCGGCGTCGGGAAGTGGCTCACGCAACGAGGTGCGATCCTCGCGCCAGCAACCCATGATGTGCTCGGCCAAGCGGTCTTCCAGCAGGTTCGTCACCTGGATGCCGAAGACGACGGATTCGCGCAACTCCGGCTCGCGCGCGAGCAGATCCGTGATCACCTCGCGCATCACCTGCTCGTGCACCGCGTCCGCCTCGACGTGTTCGGTGTAGAACAGCGTGCAGGCCGGGCCGAAATTCCACCGACCCAACGCCTCGGCCATGCGGCGCGCACCGGGCGAGGAGGTGATCTCGACGTTCGCGAAATGCCCGACGAGCGCGCCACGCCAGGCGCGATGCAGGCCGAACAGCGACATCATGTCGACCAGCGCGAGCATCGGCGCGGGCACGATATCGAGATAGTGCAGGTAGCCGGGGTCGAGCCCGGCGTCGGCCAGCAGGTCGGCGTAGAGCTGGGCGTGCACGCGTTCGGCGCGACCGCCGCCGAACTCGTCGAACTCCACCGCGACCAGCGAGGCCTTGGCCTGGCCGCGCAGCCGCGGGATCGCCCACACGTACGGGTCGGCCTCCTTGTGGTGGTAGATCGAGCGGTGCACGAAGTACTCCCGCAGATGCCACGGCCTGCCCTCGTCGCGCAGGAAGACGCTGACACCCGACTCCTCGGCGGGAGTCACCAGCAAATTCTCCAGCTCCGCGTCCAGGTCGGCGCCGCCCGGCACGTCGTCGCGCAACGCCCGCAGGTAGCGCTGCTCCATGGCCGCCCGCAGGGTGAGCAGCCCCGGATCCCACTCCCAGCCCGCGTCGACCGACTCGTAGCCGTGATAGTGCAGCTCGTAGCAGGTGTGCAGGGCGAGCTGGAAGTCCTCGCCGTAGGGATCGAGGTCGGGCAAGGGCGGGACGGCGCTGCCTGGAGCCCCCGCCAGCAGGTCGTTGACCTGTGCCGACAGCTCGCCGCGTGGGGTGGGCAGGGCGCCGACCTCGGCGACACGAGAGGTAGTCATGAGGTCGGCGTACCCAGCCCGAAACCGTTGATGCGCCGATCTTCTCACCGGCGCAACAACCCGGCTATCGGCCTTCTCACACGAGTTCGGCCGCCCTGGCCCACACTCGGTGCGACGGCAGCGCGGCCGCGATCTTCTCGAAGGCCCCGGCGATGCCGTCCGCGGCCTCGACCCCCGCCGAACTCTCCGCGACGCCCGCGGCGGTCAGCGCACCGCGGCCCTCCGGCGTGTAGGCGATGCCCTTGAGGTGGCGGTGCATCTCCTGGATGAGCACCGTGAGCCGCTGGTCGGCAGAGCTGGCCGCGAGCAGCAGCGCGTCGAACTCGATGGACCGCGCGGTGGCGAGCGTGCGCGAGACGGTCACCGCGCCGGAGCCCAGCTCGCCGCCGTGCGCCGCGATGACCAGCGGCGTCATCTTCTGCTCGATGATGGTATTCACGGTCGCGGCCAAGGCGCCGAGGTCGGAGTTCTCGTCGGCGTAGATGCCGATGATCCGGCCGTCGCACGGCCAGGTCTGGCCGAGCTGCGACAGCGCGGGGGACGGCACGACCTCCACGGCCGCGTTGGCCTTGTCCGGCAGCGTGAGCCCCAGCCGCTTCGCGACGGTCTGCGCGAGCTGCTCATCGATCTCGCGCAGATTGGTCACGGTGCGCAGCTTGATCGCCTTCTCGTAGCACTTGCCCAACTCGAAGCTGTAGGCGTCGGCCACGTGGGCCCGTTCGATGTCGGTGAGGCTGTGGTAGAAGAGCCGGGCGCTGCTGAAGTGATCATCGAAGCTCGCGGCGGCCTCGCGGACCTTCGGCCCGGATACCTGCTGCGGGAACTCGATCAGGGTCTCGTTCGCGCCCGCGATGAATGGGCAGCCGCCGTCGAGACTGTTGGGCCGGTACGGCGCGACACCGGCGTGCACGGCGGTCTGGTGCATGCCGTCGCGGAACATGTCGTTGATCGGCGCGTGCGGCCGGTTGATCGGCAGCTGGGCGAAGTTGGGGCCGCCGAGCCGCGAGATCTGGGTGTCCAGGTAGGAGAACAGCCGGCCTTGCAGCAGCGGGTCGTTGGTGACGTCGATGCCGCGCACGAGATGGCCTGGATGGAACGCGACCTGCTCGGTCTGGCTGAAGTAGTTCGTCGGGTTCGCGTTGAGCGTCATCGTGCCGATGATCTGGACCGGGGCCAGCTCCTCCGGCACGAGCTTGGTGGGATCGAGCAGATCGATGCCCTCGAACATCTGCTCCTCGTTGTCGGGGAACACCTGCACACCGAGATCCCACTGCGGGTACGCCCCCGCCTCGATCGCGTCGGCCAGGTCGCGGCGGTGCATGTCGGGGTCGACGCCCCCGGCGATCTGCGCCTCTTCCCACAGCAGCGAGTGCACGCCCAGCTTCGGCTTCCAGTGGAACTTGACCAGCACCGTCGCGCCCTCGTCGTTGATGAGGCGGAAGGTATGAACGCCGAAGCCCTCCATCATGCGATAGGAGCGGGGAATGCCGCGATCGGACATGTTCCACAGGGTGTGCGCGGTGGCCTCGGTGTGCAGGGAGACGAAGTCCCAGAAAGTGTCGTGGGCGCTCTGCGCCTGCGGGATCTCCCGGTCCGGATGCGGTTTGCCCGCGTGGATGATGTCGGGGAACTTGACGCCGTCCTGGATGAAGAACACCGGGATGTTGTTGCCGACGAGGTCCCACACGCCGGTGTCGGTGTAGAACTTCGTGGCGAAACCGCGGGTGTCGCGCACCGTGTCGGCCGAGCCCCGCGAGCCGAGGACGGTGGAGAAACGGACGAAAACCGGTGTCTCCTTGCCCTTTTCGAACAGGGACGCGCAGGTGATCTTCGTCGCGGCGCCGTTGCCGACGAACACGCCGTGCGCCGCCGCGCCGCGGGCGTGCACCACCCGCTCCGGAATCCGCTCGTGGTCGAAGTGGGTGATCTTCTCGCGCAGATGATGGTCCTGCAGCAGCACCGGGCCGCGCGGGCCCGCCTTGAGCGAGTGGTCGGTATCGGGCAGCCGCGCGCCCTGCGCGGTGGTCAGGAAGGCGCCCTGCTGGGCCATCGCGTCTTCGGGCATGTCGACCGGGTAGCCGGTGGGCGTCGTCGGGCGCGGCGCCGCCTGGTCGTGCTTCGGGGGCAGCGGCTCCCTGGGCTCGGTCGGCTCTTCCAGCGAAGCCGGCTCGGCGGAAGGGACACCCGGGACGGCGTTCGGATCGGTGGACTTCGATCGACGGGCGAATGGCGACATTTCGGGGTTACCTCCTGGAGTCGAGGGAAGGGCAAGACGCGTGGAATCCGCGCGATGACGCAACCCACTTGCCCATGAGCGCGTCGACCTCGTGGACGACACAGTGACGGACTCGAGTCCGACGGTACCCAGCCCTGCCGGTCCCAAACGGGCGCCGAAGGTCACCTCCGAGAGGACGTTGGTCAGGTGTGGCGAGGGGGCTTCCGGCGGTCCGATGCCATGTCGGCGGGGTTTGCCGGGATAGCCGCGGGGTAGGCGGTCGGCAATCGGCTTCCGCTGGACCCATCGACACACTCTCAGGGAGATCCTCATGACCGTTCGGACCGGCCGACCACGTGGACTCGGGGGCCGCGGGTGAGCGGGGAACGGCGTCACCTCGGCGGCTATCTGGCGACGATGGCGATGTACACGGTCGTCGTCGCGACGGCCACCCTGCTCGGCGCGGTGACCAATCGGCAACTGCCCCGCGGGATGAGCGTGCGCGAACTGGCGGTCACCGCGCTCGCGGCGCACAAGATTTCCCGCACGGTGACCAAGGCGTCGATCACCACGCCGCTGCGCGCGCCGTTCACCACGCACACCGGGCACGGCGGGCCAGGCGAGGTGATGGAGCAGCCGAAGGCGGACGACGGCGTCGAGCGCAGTTTCGGCGAATTGCTCAGCTGCCCATTCTGTTTCGATGTGTGGGCGGTCACCGGGCTGACCATCGGGCAGGTGTTCGCGCCGCGGGCCACCCGGCTGGTCGTGGACGCGCTCGCGGCGCTGGCGGGCGCGGACTTCCTGCATCTCGCCTACGCCACGGCGCAGCAGGTGGCCGAGAAATAGACGGCGCAGCAGGTGGCCGAGAAATAGGGCGGCGAGGTGGACAACCTCGCCGCCCGACGGTCGATCAGTTGCGACCGGTGACTTCCTGAGCGATGGCAGCGAGCCGGGTCTGGGCCGCGGAGACCACGCCCTGCCGGTCCTTGTGCGCCTCCTCGTACGCGAGGATGGCGCGCACGTCGCCGGGGGCGGTCAGCTCCTTGATCTCGGCGACGGCTTGGCCGACGTTCAGATCGTCGTAGTCCGCGATGGGCAGCTCCTCGGGCTCGAGAACGCCGGTGGCGGTGCGCAGCGAGTGCAGCGCGTCGGCGGTGCTGTCCGCGCCCTCGCTGCGGGTGATCCGCTCGGCGGTTTCCAGCGCGGCGTCGCGGGAGCCGGCCAGCGTCTTGACCGCCACGTCACCCGCGTGCGCGCCCCTGGCCAGCAGTTCCTGGAGCGCGGGCGGGGTGCTGCGGAAGGTGTCGAGTGCGCGGTCCAAGCCGCGCGTGGACCAGGTGACCGGGGTGTTGACCAGCTTGACGGCCGTCCCGGTGGCCGCCTGTAAAGGCGTGCGGCGCAAGGCCGCCGGGCCGCCGAGCGCGTCCTCGGCCAGGACCGTGCTGAGCCAGTCCACGGTCGCCGAGTGCGCGGTGATCAAGCGCTGCGCCAAGGCCACCACGTCCTCGCGGGAGGCCGCGGTGGCAAGCGCCTTGAGGTAGCGCGCGCGGTCGAGCAGCTGGTGCTCGAGAGTGAGATCGCCGAGGAGGGCCTCGTCGAACGGCTGGGCCTGCTCGGCCATCGCCTTGACGGCGGCCGCGAGTCGTCCGAGGAAGGGGCCGATCAACTGCGGGACGCCGCCGAGTTCGCGGATGGCGGACTCGATGGCCTCCGCGCGAGCGCGGGCATTGTCGGCGTTCTCGGACAGCTCCCGGCGCACGGCGTCGGTCCTGGCCTGCGCGATCCGGGTCTCGGCGATCTGGATCTCGGTGTTGGTCAGATCGCGGATCGCGCGTAGCTGCGCGAGCAGGGTACTGGTGTCGCTGGTGCTCATGGGGGTTCGTCCTTCGATGTTGACTGCATCGGTTGGGCGCGACGGTGCACCTCCACCGTGGACACGTATCCACCGTCGGCGGATACTCCCTTCGCCTACCACGGCAGGGTCGAGCCAAACCCGTTGTGCGGTATCGCTTCGAGACCGGTGCGCGCTGGTTCGCCTGTGGCGGAACCCTTTCGGCGCGTCCGCCGGGCCGAGCCGCGACGGCCGCGGACCCGGGCGAACCGGCTGGTCGAGAACCGGTCGATAATATCGGGATGCGTTCCCAGGCCAAGATCTTGGAAGCCACGCTCGAGGTCATCCGGAACGACGGCTTCGAGGGGGTGAGTATCGCGGCGGTCGCGCAGCAGGCCGGTGTGTCGCGCCAGACCGTCTACTCCATCTTCGGCTCCCGCGAGGACCTGGTGTCGCAGGCGATCGGGGACCTGCTCATGTGGGCGCTGGCCGGGATTCGCGCACAGCTCGAAGCGGTCGGGTCGGCATCGGAGTACGTCGTGGAGCTCATCGTCGCGGGCCGCACGGCGGTGCGCGCCGACCCCGTCCTCGCCGCCCTGCTGCGCGCCGGGCAGGGCAATCCGGTCTACGACACGGACATGGTCGCGCGCGCGAAACCCATTGCGCACGAACTGCTCTCACCGGTGCTGGCGTTGGACCCGAACCTCGCGCCGCACCTGGACGACATCGCGCAGATCGGAATCCGCCTCGGGCTGTCGGTGATTCTCTTCGACGATGCGGCCATCCATTCCGACGATGATCTGCGCGGCTTCCTCACGCGGTGGCTGGTGTTGCCGGCTCCCTGATCGAGCCTGGCTCGAATATCTTGACACTTTGTGCGATGAGTGTCTAGTTTTAGCTCGCCCAGCCACCGCTCGGGCGCCTGTTCCGCCCGAAGCTCGGCATGCCGGTCGTGACCCCGACCGCCGGAGCCTTCGCGTGCTCTCTCCGCCGCGCTCTGGAGGTCGACCGTGTCCGCAACTACCCGTCGCAGGTTTCTAGGAGGGGCCGCCGGGCTCTTGCTCGCGAGTTCCGGTGTGGCACAGGCTCATAACGGCATCACGGCCGACATCCGGCGGGTTCGGGTCGTCCGGGAAGACCATCGCGCGATCGTGATCGGGTCGGGCTTCGGCGGTGGCGTCGCCGCGCTGCGCCTGGCGCAGGCCGGTGTGCCGGTCCTGGTGCTCGAGCGCGGGCGGCGCTGGCCGACCGGACCGAACGCCGACACGTTCCCGAATCCGACGGCGCCGGACAAGCGCGCCCTCTGGTATCGGTCCAGCCCCGAATTCTTCGGCAAGCCAGTGCTTTTCGAGCCTTACGTCGGCCTACTGGAGGCGGTCGCCGGGGAGAACATGACCGCGCTGTGCGCGGCGGGCGTCGGCGGCGGATCGCTGGTGTATCAAGGCATGACCTTGCAGCCGGATGAGGCGGTCTTCAACAGTCAGCTGCCCGAGGAGCTCGACTGGGCGACCATGAACCGCGTCCACTACCCGCGGGTGGCGCGCATGCTGCACCTCGCCGTCGCCCCGGACGAACTCGTCGAGACGCCGAACTACCGGGCCGCCAAGGCTTTCGCGCGCAACGTCGAGCGCGCGGGGCTGCCGCTCTCGAAGATCCCGATGCCCATCGACTGGAATTTCGCCCTCGACGAGCTACGCGGACGCATGCGCCCGTCGTACACCAACGGCGCCGGTTCGCTCGGTGTGAACAACGGCGGAAAATACTCCGTGGACGTCACTTACCTCGCCGAGGCCGAGGCCACCGGGCGGGTGACGATCGAGACCCTGCATCACGTCACCGACGTGGAGCGCGCGGCCGACGGCCGATGGACCGTCTATGTCGACCGGATCGACACCTCCGGGACGGTGCTCGAGCACAAGATTCTCACCACCGACGCCCTGATCATGGCGGCGGGCAGCCTCAACACCACCAAGCTGCTGGTCCGGGCCGCCGCGCAGGGCCGCATCCCCGATATGCCCGACGGGCTCGGCGGCAATTGGGGGACCAACGCCGACCGCATCTACGTCTGGACGTGCCCCGAGCAGGATTTCGGCGTCGAGCAGGGCGGCCCGGTCGTCTACGGCAGCCTGAACTGGGACGACCCCGGCTCGGCGGCCACGGTGATCCAGGCGTCCATTCCACCGCTGAGCCTGGATGCCCACAGCACCATGCTCGTCGGCTACGGCGTGAGCGACGACCGCGGCCACTTCGCGTACGACTCCGCGACCGATCAGGCGATCCTGCACTGGCCGAAGGACGGCGACGCTCTCGTGCAGAACGCGCACATCGGCCCTACGGTGCGGCGAATCGCCGGTCCCGCAAGCCTTCTCACCGACACCAACGAGCTGTTCCCCTCGACGTGGCACCCGCTCGGCGGCGCGAGCATGGGCACGGTCTGCGATCTGGCGGGGCGGGTGCACGGGCAGCGCGGACTCTATGTCCTGGACGGCGCGCTCATTCCCGGCAGCGCCGCGGCGTGCAACCCCTCGATGACCATCGCGGCGGTGGCCGAGCGCGCGCTCGACCAGTTGGTCGCCCAAGACGTCGGGACCGTCATCTGACGGCTCGAAACATTCTGAACCACTAGGAGTTTCGATGCACAACAAGCGTTTGCGGCGCGCCGTCTTCGCCGTGGCGGTGACCGCCCTCAGCGCGGCCGGCGTACCCGCCGCGGCAGAACCGGTGAGCGCCTTCTACTTTCCGCCCGCGCAGCTGCCCGCCGAGCCGGGCGCGATCGTGAAGACCCAGCCCATGCCGGTTTTCGCGGCGCCGCCGGGCGCGCAGGGCGGCTGGCCCGTCGCGGCGCGGCAGGTGATGTACACCTCGCGTACCCAGAACGGCGAGCCCGTCGCGGTGTCGGGCACCTACCTCGAGCCGACTCAGCCGTGGCTGGGCTCGGGGCCGCGCCCGACCGTCGTCATCGCGCCCGGCACCGCGGGGCAGGGTGACCAGTGCGCGGTGTCCGTCGCGTTCTCCACCGGGCTCGCGGTCCGCACCGACCCGCTGTCGGTGTCGGCCAACCAGGAGGCGATTTCGGCGGCGGCGTGGGGTGGGCTCGGCGCGCGGGTGTTCGTCACCGACTACATCGGGCTCGGCACGCCCGGTATCCACACCTACGTCAACCGGGTCGAGTCCGCGCACGCCGTGCTCGACGCCGCCCGCGCCGCCGACGCACTCGCGGGGACCGCGGCTCCCCTCGTCTTCTGGGGCTACTCCCAGGGTGGCGGGGCGGTCGCCGCGGCCGCCGAGTTGCAGCCGGAGTACGCGCCCGAGCTGAACCTGAAGGGCACGTGGGCGGGCGGCCCGGTCGCCGACCTCGCCGTGGTGCTGGCGCAGATCGACGGCAACCTCATCGGCGGCGCGATCGGCTTCGCCATCAACGGTTTCACCGCCCGCTACCCGGAACTTCGTGCGGCACTGGACGAACGCACCACGCCCGCGGGCCGCGCGCTGCTGGATCGGCTCAGCACCTCGTGCATCGGCGACGTCATCCTGCAGGAGCCGTTCGCCCGCACCGACGCGCTCACCGTCGACGGCCGCCCCCTGCTGGAACATCTGCGGTCGATCCCCGGCGTCGAGCGTGTCCTAGGCGACCAGCGCATCGGCAACCTGCGCCCCACCACCCCCGTATTGATCACCAGCGGCCGCAACGACGACACCGTCCCTTACAGTCAGGCCCGTCAACTGGCCACCGACTGGTGCGCCCAAGGCTCGACCATAACCTTCCGCACCAACGAACTACCGCCCATAGCCCCCGGCACCACCATCGCCAACCACTTCGGCCCCGAACTAATAGACGGTTTCGGCACCAACAACGCCATCTCCTACCTAATCGACCGCTTGAACGAAAACCCCCTCCAAGGCTGCACATTCAACTGACGCGCCGCCCTCCACCGAGGCACCTCCCTGTTCTTCAGTGGCGGCCAGCCAATAAAACTGGATGGAAAACCGGGGAGTAACGCGGAGACTCACATACCCATGAATCCTGACGGAACGTATCCGAAACCTCCAGGCTGGTGACTATGGAACTGCGATTGGACATTGTCGGACAGCGGGTTTCGGAGGTGATCGTGGGCTTCACGGTTACTGTTCGGATGGGTTCGCCCACCGCGTTCGAGCTACAGATCGAGGGGGAGGTGGACTTTCGTACGTCTGGCGGGGACTTGTCGCAGGCTGGTTCCAACGACTATGGCGACATCGGTTCCGAACTGGAATCCCTCGTCGGTTCGACCGTAACCAGGGCCGATGCCAGCGAGGTCGATGGCTTGAGCCTCCAGTTCGACTCCGGTGCCCAAATTCATGTCCCCATCCATGAGATGTATGAGGCTTGGGGCCTCGTAGGACTGGACGGTTATCGGGTCATCTGTTTGCCGGGCGGAGAGTTCGCCATTTGGTCTGCTCGCAAGGAGAAATGAGCCGGGTCACGGCATCATCGACGTCGGGTCGTTCGAACAGCGCCGGTAGGTCGGCAGCGTCGTCCCGGCCGACTTGCGGTCGGTCGGAACTACGGGCAGCGGAAAACGTTGCTGGCAAGGGTGTGGTTGACTTTGAAAAGGGTTGGCGGCAAGACGTTCTCGGCGCGCATACAGATGCTGGGTTCAGTTCTACGGAGTGCCGAACCAGGTGCCTAGGGCGGACTCGAAGGCTGTGGGGTTGGGGGTGGGGGTGTCGGCCCAGGCGACTACTCCGTCGGGGCGTACGAGCAGGGCGCTTACGCCGAGGTTGTTGTGGGCCGTGCCGGTGACGTATTGAATTCTGTTCTCCCACTTGGCGGCTGTGTCGCGCAGGTGGTGGTCGCCGGTGAGTTCGAGTGCGAGGCCACGGCCGTCCTGCATTAGGTCGCCGAGGCGGGTGCCGTCGGCTAGTCGGAAGTCGGGGGCGTCGTGGCCGATCAGGGGGTGTTCGCCGCCGACGTCGTAGTGGATCGACGCGCCGGAAACCCTGCCGTACACATACGTGGTTCCGTCGCGGGTGCCGAGAAGGTCGCGGACCACACCTTGCAGGGCTTGGGCGTACGGGCCGGGCCGCATGGTCGCCGCTTGGGCGCGCGACCAGTCGAGTACCCGCGCACCGATCGGATGGCGCTCCTCGGTGTAGGTGTCGAGCAGCCCGTCCGGCGCGTGTCCGTGCACGGTGGCCGCGAGTTTCCAGCCCAGGTTCATCGCGTCGCCGAGGCCGGTGTTGAGGCCCTGCCCGCCCATGGGCGAGTGGATGTGGGCGGCGTCGCCGGCGAGCAGCACCCGGCCCCGGCGGTAGGTGGTCGTCTGCATCGCCCGGTCGGTGAAGCTCGAGGCGAGATGGATCTCGGTGAGCGTCACGTCGGTGCCCGAGATCCGGCGCAGCACCTCTTGCAGATGCTCGCGGGTCGGCTGCCGCGAACGGTCGAACGCGCCGCCGTCGAAGTCCATCATGCCGAGGTGCCCGTCCCTGGGCATCCGGATGTAGGCGCCCTGCGGCGTCAGATTGAAGCCGGGCCGCAGCTTCTCGGGATCGGCGATGGTCGCGAGCAGGGTGTACCCGGTGAACATCGGCTCGGTGCCGACGAATTCGAAGCCGGCGAACCCGCGCACCACGCTGCGTCCGCCGTCGCAGCCGACCACCCAGCGCGCCGCGTGGCCGTGCCCGCCGGTGTGCACGACCGCGCGCTCGTCGTCCTGGCTGATCCCCGAGACCGTGACGCCGTACTCGACCTGGACGCCGAGCTTGGTCGCTCGTTCGTACAGCACCGACTCCACCGCTTCGAGGTCGGCCATCAGCATCTCCGGTCCCGGGCTCGGCAACCGGAAGGGGAAGGCGGCGAGGTCGACGTGGGCCGGGTCGAGCGTCATCGCGGCGAAATGGCCTGCGAAGGATGGCTGTGCCCGTTCGTCCGCGTCGGTCTCGACGCCGGTGACCGCCGGCAGCCCGGACGCGCTCAGCAGCGGATCCAGCATTCCGCGCCGATAGAACGCCTCGATCGAGGCGGTGGTCAGCCCCCGGGTGCCCAGCGGCGCCGCCCGCCACGGGGATCGCGGCCCCGGCTCGCGCTCTAGCACCACGACGGAGCAGCCGGCGAGACCGAGTTCGCAGGCGAGGAAGAGACCGACCGGGCCCGCGCCCACAATGGCTATATCGAATTCGTCCATGACGCTATGGTTCTCGACGGCTCTTGCACCGTCCTGGCGTGCGGCTTGCGCTGCCGGGTCACTCGATCAGCAGCACGAGCTTTCCGCGCACGCTCCCGGCCTCGCCGACGCGATGGGCCTCGGCGACATCGCTGAGCGGAAAGGTCCGGCCGACCTGCACGACGAACTGTCCGGCCTCGATGAGCCGCGCGACCAACGCCAGCGAGTAGAGCGCGCGCCCCGCGTCGCCACTGCTGAACCGCACGCCGTGCCGTTGCGCGCCCGCCCAGTCGGCGAGCGTGATCACGTGCTCCGGGCCGCCCGCGAGTTCGACGAGTTCGCCCAGCACGCCGCTGCCCGCGACGTCGAGCGCCCGATCGACCCCGTCGGGGGCCAGCGCGCGCACCCGCTCGGGCATGCCGTCGCCGTACGCGACGGGCTCGGCTCTGAGCGAGCGCAGGAATTCGTGCGAGGCGGCGCTCGCGGTGCCGATCACGCGGGCGCCGCGCGCCACGGCGAGCTGGACCGCGGCCGCGCCGACGGCTCCCGAAGCGCCGTTGATCAACACAGTGTTTCCCTGCTCGACCCCGAGCTGATCGAGTCCGCGCGCCGCGGTCTCGACGGCGGAGGGCAGGGCGGCCGCAGTGGCGAAGTCGAGCGAGGGCGGGATCGGCACGTAATTCGCCAGCACGGCGTGCTCGGCCTGCGCCCCGCTCGCCGCGGTGAATCCGAACACCCGATCGCCGACGGCCACGTCGGTGACGCCCGCACCGATCTCGTCGACGATCCCGGCCGCCTCGTAACCCATGGTCTGCGGCAGTTCCTGATCCATCAGGCCCTGCCGCTTCTTCCAGTCGCTGGTGTTGAGACCGGCGGCGCGCACCGCGATGCGAACCTGCCCGGCCGCCGGGTGCGGATCGGGCAGGTCGACGAGCTCGAGCACATCCGGTGCGCCGAATCGGCTGAACCGTACCGCTTTCATGAGTCTGTCCTTGTCGTCGTCGCTGCTCGCACGGCTGCTGCCGATCGGCGGTCGAACATGACCCGGTGGCGGATCATGCACTAGGCTAACTGACTAAACTTAGTCACACAAGGAAGTGAGCGGATGCCGAGAACCAGCGAGCGCGGCGGCCCGCGGACGCGCGCACGAATCCTGGAGGTCGCGAATCGGTTGTTCCTGGAGCGCGGGTACGAGGCCGTCACCGTCGCGCAGATCGCGCGCGAGGCGGGCGTGTCGAGCGTGACGGTCTTCAATCACTTTCCGCGCAAGGAGGATCTGTTCCTGGATCGCGCGGCGGACGCGGCCGAGCTGCTGCGCGCGGCCGTGCGCGATCGGGAGCCGGGCGTCGATGTGCTGACGTCCCTGCGGGACACGAGCCTGCGCCTGTTCGACGCGCGGCATCCGCTCTCCGGTCTCGACGAGCGCTCCGTGCCCTTCTTCCGGACGGTCGCCGGATCGCCCGCGCTCGTGGCGCGCGCACGGGCGATCGGGGCCGAACTTCAGCAGACGCTGGCCGAGGAGCTCGATCGCGACCCGGCGTTCGAGGGCGACGGGACGTTGCTCGCCGCGTTCTTCCTCGCCGGATACAGCGCGGTGCTGGTGGAGACGGCGCGGCGGCGTATCGCGGGGAAGTCGACGAGGGCCGTGGTGCGCGACCACCGGGTGCGTCTCGAGCGGTTGTTCGACGCGCTTCGTGACGGGGTGGGCTCGGGGACCGAGGAGTACTTCCGCTAGCGTGCCCTGGTGGCCGCGCGATAGCGGAGGTGATGCGCGAAAGTCAGTGCGCGCCGAAGGCTTCCAGGATCGAGGGCCGCGCGGTCGCGATCGCCTGCTGCCAGTAGGGCCAGGTGTGCGTGCCGTGGACGAAGTCGATCCGCGCGGGAATCCCC
The DNA here is from genome assembly GCF_000308715.1 of Nocardia tenerifensis NBRC 101015. GTDB lineage: Bacteria > Actinomycetota > Actinomycetes > Mycobacteriales > Mycobacteriaceae > Nocardia > Nocardia tenerifensis. The sequence goes on along the minus strand of NZ_BAGH01000586.1, from coordinate 6,240 downwards.
AACGCCGTCAAGCGGTCTCGCAGCATCTGCGTCGCGATGGTCGACAAGGCCTCCAGCCCCATCGCGTTGATCGTGTTGCCGACTCCGTTGGGCACATCGAGCGGGCCGGGTGCCCCGTCACCGGTCGAGACGTACATCGGTAGCCCGCGCAACAATTCGGCCTGTTCGGTGGCGTCGTTGCGGGTCCAGGCCGGCGCGCCCGCCGGGCCCCACATGTCGTCCACGTTGAAGTTGCCCTCGTCCCACATGGCCGCGCGCATCGCCTCGTTCCACAGCGGGAACGTCGGATGCACGAAACCCGAGAGGGATCCGGCGAACCTGAACTGATCGCGGTGGTGCGCGGCCAGCGTCAGCGCGGCGTTGCCGCCCATCGAGGCGCCCACGATCGCGTTGTTGGTGCGCGAGACGCCGTACCCGGCCAGGAAGGCGGGCAGTTCGCGGGTGAGGAAGGTCTCCCACTTGTACGTCGTCGCTTGATGATTCGTGCTGCTCGGCCGATACCAGTCGGTGTAGAAACTGGAGCGGCCGCCGACCGGGAGCACCACCGTGACATCGTCGCCCGCGAATTGGCGCAGCACGTCGGTGTCGCTCGTCCACTGGCTGTGGTCGGCGGGGGCGCGAAGGCCGTCGAGGAGGTACAGCGCGGAGCTGCCGCCGCGCGCCGCCCACTGCACCTGGACCTTGATCGGGCCCATGGTCGAGGGCACCGACAGCTCCTGGTAACCGCCTGCGGGAGCACGCAATACGGGTCCGTGCGGCGCGGCGGCGCCTACCGCCGTGCCCGCCGACGACACCGCGACCGCGGTCGCCAGAACGACGACCGCTTTCCGCAGCCGGCCGCCCACGAACCGTCGGCCCTCGAATCGTGCCGTCGCGCCCACCGCGCACACCTCATGCTTTCCCGGTTGCCACCGAAGGAACTCGAATCCCTTTGCCGCCCAGGCTAGGTTAGCCCGTGACGTGGTCGCTGCCCCTATTTCCCTGGGTGCGGGGTCGTTCGGGCGCCGCTCACCGGCCGAGATCAGGCTCCGAAGGCGGTGATTCGCTCGGGCACGACCCGCACGATCCATCGCCGCACCTCCGCCGGTTCCGGGGGTGGTAGTTCGCCGACGTACTTCTGGGACAGACGCGCCGGGAGTCGCTTGTCCGGATCCGCCACCAGTTCGGCGGTGCCCGCGATATCGATGGTCCGGTAGGCGTTTTGGGCGTCCAGCACGGTCACGCTGACCCGTGGGTCGCGGGCGAGGTTGCGGCCCTTCCGACGGCCCGCGGTCGTGGAGAACACCAGAGCGTCGTCGTCGCGGTCCACCCAGACCACCGACGTGTGCGGTGACCCGTCCTCGTTCACCGTGGCGACCACGGCAAAGTTCTTGCCATCCAACATGTTTCGCATGCGCTCTTGAAGTTCGGTCACTGGAGGAAACCTACCGGCGCGCGGTGCCGCGGTGAATGGCTCGAAAGCTCAGATGCATATCCCGATCGCTCAGGGCGGTCGGGCCGCGGGGCTCGCCGTGCACCCCGCGACCGGCCCGCCTCCGTCAGGCGGCGTCGAGAGCCGCGGTGATCTTGCGCGCCATGGCGGCCACGGCCGGGCTCGCCTCGCTCTTGCCCGGTCCGGCGGCGGCCTCGACGGCGACCAGCACGGTGTCGCGGAAGTTGTCCGCCTCACCCGGGTATCCGCCGAGCAGGCGCATGGCCGCGGTCAGCGCGGGCAGCACCTCGTCGGCGAGTTCGGCGGTGGACTTGCCGGGCAGGTGGATGTCCTTGGACTTCGCGGCGAGTGCGTGCCCGACCAGTCCGGTGGCGGAGGTCAGGGTGATCGAGGCCTGCGTGATGCCCTTGTGCGGCGCACCGGCGGCGGCCATCAGCGAGACCGCGCCGTAGGCGGCGGTGCGCAGGGTGCTCTTGTCCTGGTCGGTCAGGGTGGTGGTGGACATGTCGGGTACTCCTCGAATCTGGTTGTGGTGCGGTTTGTTCGATGTACACACTTTCGCCGGGCTCGCTGACGCCGACCTGACACGCGCCTGACGTCGCCGCTGACATCGGATCAACGCGCCGGTCGAGCGCGCGAGACGGCGGCCGGGCGGGAGGCACAGCATGATGGTGGGATGGCTGAGCGGGTGAGCGCATGCGCGCGTTGCTGATACTGATCATCGTCCTGGGCATCGCGCTGGTCGTCGGCGATCGGGTGGCGGTGGTGATGGCGCAGAACGAGATCGGCCGCAAGGTCGCCGCCGAATACGGCCTTCCGCAGCGGCCGAGCGTCGTCATCGGCGGATTCCCGTTCCTCACCCAGGCCGTCGACGGCAAGTATCACGACATCGACGTCCGGGTCGGCGACTGGACCGGGCAGGGCCTCACCGTCCACGACCTCGACATCACCATGACCGACGTGGCGGCGCCGCTGAGCGACCTGCTGCACAACCGCACCGCGAACCTGGTCGCGGGCACGGCGACGGCGACGGGCGTGGTGCCCTACGACACCGTGCGCGGCTTCGCCCCCGCCGGCGTCGAGTCGATCTCCTACAGCCCGGACGGACTGCGCGTCACCGGATCGTTCTCGGTGGAGGGCATCTCCGTGCCCGGCACCGTCGTCGTCACCGTCGCGCCCACCGACAACGGCATCGAGGTCACCCCCGTCTCGGTCCAATCCGCGGTCGGCGGACCCACCATCTCCGTCGCCATGCTCCGCAACACCCTGACCTTCACCGTGCCCCTGCAGAAGCTGCCCCTCGGCGCGCGTCTCACCGCCATCCAACCGGCCACCGACGGTCTCCACGTCACCGCCGTCGCACACGACGTGCGCTTCTCCGATCTGCCGTAATGCTTTGCGGCGCTTCGATCGTCGTGCGAGATCGCATCAGCGTCGGGTCACGGTCACCTGCACGGTGTCCTGTCCCGGACTGGTGCCGAGCTGAAGCAGCCGGGCGTCGGGCGCCGACACGACCTCGGCGCCTTGACTCTCGACCTGGTAGCCGTCGGGGTAATTGCTCTGTGGCAGATACACCTCGGTGCGTGCGTCGCGGGGGAGCGGTCGATCGGCGGGGTGGGCACTGTATTCGAGGGTGAACGTTCCGGTCGTGCTGTCGTAGTGCCACTGCTGCGGGGTGCCTGCGATCGCGGTGGGATACGGCCGGACGAGCGCGGGGTTCATCAGGTTCGGGCCGGTCGGCGGCTCCTGATGATGATCAGGTGTCTGATTCTGTGGGTGGGACCAGAACATCCAGGAAGCCAGGTTTTCGTCGAGTCTGTCGGCGAGACGGATCAGCCGCGCCTGATCCGTGGTCGCCCCGAACTCGGTCACCACGCCGACGACGCCCTCGGCGCCGGCGCGATCCAATCCGTTGCTCACACAGGTATCGACCGGTCCGAAGCAGTAGTCGTGAAAACTCATGCCCGCCTCGGGATCTCCGGTGGGGTTCGGCATCCAGTCCGGTGTACCGAAGTCGTTGGTCACGGACGGCTCGTAGAACAGCAGGTGTCTCGAGTCCACCCGGCGGATGGCGTTCATCGCGTTCGCTTCGAACGGTGCGAGCACGTCGCGCTCGAATCCGGGACAGCCCTGCGGAAAACACGTCGGCCAATCCCAACCGGGCCACGGCTCGTTGATCAGGTCGTAGCCGAGCAGGTACGGCTCGTCCGCGAAGAACCGCGCGACATGCGCCCACATGGCCGCATAGTGTTCATGCAGTCCGATGCCGTCGGGCGCGAGGTGGTCGCGCCAGAAGTTCGCCCACGTCTGATTCTGTGCGGGGCTCGCGAAATAGACGAGTGGAAAGCCGGGGTCGGGTCGCAAGGGAAACCCGTCGGCGAACGTCGCCCACTGCGGGAACCCGCTCCAACTGGCGCCCACGGATTCGTTGAACGCGTCTTGATGCGAGTCGATGAGGGTGTAGATGTTGTACCGGGCCAGCAACCGCTGAGTCTGCTGGATCTGCTGAATGTAGTCGTCGTCGTAGACCCCGGGTTGCGGCTCGACCGCGTTCCAGGCGAACCCCAGCCGCACCGCGTTGAAACCGTTGTCCGCCAGGAACTGAGCGTCGTCCTCACCGAAGCCGCCGGCCGCGGGAAAGTAGGGCGGGTTCTTGTAGACCAGGTTCACGCCGTGCAAGGTGATCACCCGACCCTGATCGTCGGTGAGCCACCGCCCTGCGTGCCCCAGTTCGGTAGCCGCCGGTGTCGCCACAGCCGACGGCGTCAATCCGAACATCAATACGGCCAACCCGAGACACCGCGCTATCGAAGACACGACGGTCATCGCGCAACCTTTCGACGGGTATGCGCCGAGGACACGGCGCTGTCCAAGCAGGAAACGCTCGCCACGTGCTAAATCGAAGACTGATGCGCGAATGCTATATCGCCGGTCGAACCCGGCGTCTCAGGCGGAGAACGCCGCGCCGTCGGCGGTACGAACCTCATGTCCGGCTGCCCGGAGTTCCGCACGACAATGGTGGGCCGGGCTGCGTGTGCCGAACGGGACGTATTTCACGGCTGCTGGGCTGGATCCGACGCGAAGTAATCGCCGTGACGTAAATCTTCGAGCAGCGTGGGGTGGGTGGGGGTCCAGTCGAGTAGTTGGCGGGTGTGGCTGCTGGAGACGGGCGCGTCGGCGGCGTAGACCGCGGCCATGAAGGGTATCTCGAAGTGGGGAACGGCTTCTTCGGGGGTCAGTGAAACGGTTTGTATCCCAAGGGCATTGGCGATGGTGTCCGCGATGCTCTTCAGGGTGACGCCGCTTTCGGCGGCGCCGTGGAGCACGCTGCCCGCGGGGGCCTTCTCCAGTGCGAGGCGGAAAAGTTTCGCCGCGTCCAGGCGGTGCACCGCGGGCCAGCGGTTGGCGCCGTCGCCGATGTAGGCCGACACGCCGGTCCGTCGGGCGGTGACGACGAGCATGCCGATGAAGCCGTAGTCGCCGGGGCCGTGCACGGTGGGGGCGAGCCGGACGACCGAGGCGCGCACACCCTGGGCGGCGAAGCCGAGACAGGCCTGCTCGCCCGGAATGCGGAAGTAGCCGCGTCCGGTCGTGTCGGGTTCGTCGTGCTCGGTGGTCTCCCGGCCCTCCGGCATGACCAGGGTGCCCGAGGTGCTGACGAAGGGCTTGCCCGAGTCGCGTAGTGCCGCGCCGAGGGTCTCGATCGCGGTCCGGTCGCGGCGAATCAACCCGTCGGGATCGGCGAAGTCGCCGCCGAAGCCCATGTGCAGGACGCCGTCCGCGGCTTCGGCGCCCCTGCGCAGGGCATCGAGGTCATCGAGTGAACCACGATGCGGTGTGGCGCCGATCGCCGCCAATCGATCGGCGGCGGCGTCCGAGCGCGCGAGGCCGGTGACGGTGTGACCGGCCGCGATGAGTTCGGTGACGACGGTCGGGCCGGTGAGTCCGGACCCGCCGGTGACGAATACGTGCATGAGAAGTCTCCCGTGTAACGCCAGTGACTGGCGCTAAGTAGCGCCAGTCACTGACTCTACGCGTAGTGTCAGTCACTGGCACAACGTGGTGTCAGTCACTGACACATCCCGGGTAATCTCTAGGCATGCCCCGGAGTGGAGAGGACGCGCGCCGCCGCCTGCAACAGGCGGCCCTCGACCTGTATCGGGAACGCGGCTTCGACCAGACCACCACGGCCGAGATCGCCGCCAGGGCCGGGCTCAACGAGCGCACGTTCTTCCGGCACTTCCCTGACAAGCGCGAGGTGCTTTTCGGCGGCGAAGCCGAACTGCGCGCCACGCTCGTCGAAGGCGTGGTCGATGCGCCGGACGACTTACCGCCACTTGCCTTGCTGCTTCGGGCTTTTCGGAAGGCCGGAGAGATCTTCGAGGCGAATCGCTCGTTCTGTGAACCGCGGGCGGCGGTCATCGCCGCGACGCCCGCGCTGCGGGAACGTGAGCTGGCCAAGGCCGACTCGATCACCGCCGCGATAGCGGAGGCCTTGCGGCAGCGCGGAATCGGCGACCGCTTGGCCGGCCTGGCCGCCCAAACCGCTTGGGCTGCTTTCCATCACGCCGCCCAAACCTGGCTGGACGACCCTGCGGAGAGCTTGGACGCGCACCTGCGGCAAGCCTTCGACGATCTGGGCGCGCTCTGCGCGCCGATTCCGGCGTCTCGCTGAACCACTCGTTCCGCGCCCGATGGTTAACCGCAGGTGTCTGTTCGGTGATGCCGATCCCGCTCGGCCGGACGGATCGACACCCGCGTGGTTGGGTGTCCGGCAGGAGTGGCTGAGCGGGTAGGAGTGGAATGTC
>NZ_BAGH01000587.1 GCF_000308715.1 Nocardia tenerifensis NBRC 101015 | reverse complement strand
GCTACAGGCCGCCACCCGGACGCTGCAGACCGGAGCCGACCAATTGAACTCCGGCGCAACGAAAGTCGCCGACACCGTGGATACGGCGGCGGCCAAGATCCCCGAGACCAGCCCGGAGCAGACCGCCGCGGCGGCGGACGTGCTCGGCTCGCCCGTCGGCATCGTCAGCCACAATCTCAACCCGGCGGGGCTGTACGGGCGCGGTCTGACGCCGTTCTTCTTCGCGATCGCCCTGTGGGTCCTCGGCCTGCTGGCCTACCTGTTCATCCAGCCGCTGAATCAGCGCGCGGCGGCGAGCCGGATCAGTCCGGTGACGGTGGCCGTCGCGGGCTGGCTGCCGGTGGCGGGCATCGCCGTCGCGGGCGGGCTCATCCTCTACGGCGTCGTGCAAGTCGGGCTGCGGCTGAACCCCGTCCATCCGATCTGGACGGCCGGGTTGATGATCCTCGCGGCCGCGGCGTTCGTCGCCATCGATCACTTCCTGCGCGTCGCGTTCGGCGTTGTGGGCGAGGCACTCTCGCTCGTCCTGCTCATCCTGCAGCTGACCTCGTGCGGCGGCCTCTACCCGGTCGAGACGACCCCCGCGCCGTTCCGGATGATCCACCCGCTCATGCCGATGACCTACCTGGTCGACGGACTGCGGGTCACCGTCTCCGGCGGCCTCACCGGTAATCTCCTGCGGGACATCGCCGTTCTGCTCGGCTTCCTGCTGGTCGGCTTGGCCTGCACGACATTCGTCGTGCACCGGCACCGAAACTGGACCCTCGATCGCCTGCACCCCGCGGTCGAGGTCTGAATCACCTGCGGCGGCGCCAATTCCACGAGCGAGCCCCGGTGCCGACGCCGGCCAGATGCAGGGCGACGAGCAACAGGCCGAGGGTGGTGAGCGTGCCCGCGGTGATGGAGTCCCCGAGGGTGGTGTGCGTCAGATCGAACAGCAGCGCGAGCCCGAACGCGACGGCGGCGGCAATGGCCATCATGGTGAAACCTCCTGATAGTGCCGAGGAGATACCCGATGGATCCGGCCGCAACCGTGACAGTTGCCGCCATCTCAGACGCCGAAGAGGACCTCCCCGGTGCACCGGGCGAACACGACCCGCCCCGACTCGGTGAACCGGGCGCCGTCGGCGCGCAGCGCGACCGCAGGGCCGGTTTCGTAGGCGGCGAACGTCTCTCGGTCCGGGAACACGTACCGCCCCTCGACCCGGCCGTCGTCGAGCAGCACGACCTGCCCCGAGACGGCCGCGCCGAGCTCGACCACCTTCGCCACGTGCCCGCCGCGCATCCAGGCCAGATACTCCTGCCGCACTTCGTCGTCGGCGAACTCCGCGGTAACCACGTATGTGAACATGCCGACCATGTCACTCCGGCGCAACGGTCTTGGCAAGTATCAGGCGGCCCAGATGCGGCGTTGCGCGGCGAAAGGATCGGCGACGACGCGGCTTCGGTCCGACCAGATCATGGTCTCGCGCTTGTCCGCGGTGTATCGAGGCCAATCCTCGCCGGGGTCAGTGTTTTTCACGAAGCCGACCCAGGACGCGTGCACGGCGTCGGCCAGCTGTTGCGGCGGCGCGTCGCCCTCGACCTCGGTGACGCCGGGGGCGTGCAGCAGGTCGAAGGCGAACGGCAGATCGAGGCAGTGCGCCGCCATGCCGCGGTAGGCGGGAGCCGTTGAGGTCCAGTCGAATTCGTACAGCCAGGTCGGCAGGTTCCGGCGGGCGCGCGCCTCGGCCACCCGATAGGAGGGTCCGCGAATGATGGTGTCGCTGATGGCCTGTCCGGCGAGCTCGGTCGCGTCCGCGCCGGGATAGGCCGCGCGATAAGCGTTCAGGTCGACGCCGTTGCCCGCGTTCGCGAGCGGGCTGCCCGCGGCCGCGTCCGGATGCTGCGCGGCCATCGCCGCCGCCATGTTGAACTCGTGCCGGGTGAAGCCGAGCAGCAGCGGAATATCGCCGCCCGCACCGGCTTTCAGGAGCGCGTCGGTCGACTCGGGGATGAGCGTGCCGTCGGCGAACGGCGCCAGACTCAGCATCGGCACGCCCTCGCTGCCCGGCCCCGGCGCCTGGAGTGCGTCCTGCATGTCCAGCAGGGTGTCGACGGGTAGTGCGCGCAGCGCGGCGGCGGTCGCGGGCACGCCGGTGCGTCGGGTGAACAGCTCGGTCACGGCCAGTGCGGCTGCCCGGTCGTTCGGCTGCGTGACCGCGCCCGAGGCGCTGATGCCCGCGCGGAACAGCCCGTGCGCCTCGGGCGTGGCCATCAGCGCCCAGACCGCGCCGCCGCCCGCAGACTGACCCGCGACGGTGACCTTGTCCGGGTCGCCGCCGAAAGACCGGATATTGTCGCGGACCCACCGCAGCGCGGCGATCCAGTCCAGCACTGCCCGGTTGTCCGGCGCCCCGTCGATGTGCAGGAAGCCGTCGACGCCGAGCCGGTAGCCGACCGAAACCAGCACCACCCCATCGCGATTGAACGCGCTGCCGTCATACCACGGGCTGGCCGGACTGCCCGCGACGAAGCCGCCGCCGTGAATCCACACCAGCACGGGCAGCCCGCGCGCGGACGGGTCGGGGGTGAAGACATTCAGATTCAAGACCGCGTCGCCCGGGATGCTCGGCTCCGGAATGGTCGTCACCTCGCTCATCGGCCTGCGCTGAGCGGTGGGGCCGTACGCCGTGCAGGCCAGCGTCTCGGTCCACGGCACGGGCGGGGCCGGGGCAGCGAAGCGCAACTCGCCGACGGGCGGCTGAGCGAACGGCACGCCGAGGAAAGCCATGCCGGTCTCGCGACGGACGCCGCGAATCGGGCCGAAGGTCGTCCGCACGACGTCCGAGGCGGACCGCTCTGTCGAGCACGCGGCCGCCATCGCGAGCGCCCCCGCGCCGAGCAGGACCGTACGGCGGTTGATGTGCGGAAACGGCATCGCGACCTCGATTCGTTCGAAATGGACACCGGTATGTTCGCGAGTGCGCCGAGAATAAGTCAAGGGTTGAAAAAATTCGTGACCTGCATAGAGTCGACCCCGTGGAGAAACGACAGGCCCACGATTCCGTAGCCGTCCGGCGGCGCAATCTCGGCTTGGTGCTGCGTCATATAGCCGAACACGGCCCCTGCGCGCGCACCGAGATAGCGTCGGCGACCGGCCTGTCCCACGCCTCGGTAACCACCATGGTCACCGACCTCGCCACCCGCGGCCTGATCGCCGAGGGCGGCATACTGAACGACGGCAGCCGCGGCCGACCCCGCCGCCTACTCCGCCTCATCCCGCACCGAGCCACCACCATCGCCGTCCAGATCACCTCCGAACACCTCCGAGTAGCCGTAGCCGACCTCGCCGGCACAATCCTCTGGCAGGCCACCACCCCCCACCACGCCGCAGCCCCGCCTACTCCAGCACATGTCGCCGCCGCAGAGTCGCTCGCCGCACCGCACGACGTTGCGGCAGGCTCGCCCGGGGCCATGGCGGACGCGATCGCCGTCTTGGTGCGACGAGCCCAGGCCGCCGCACCTGTCGGCGCGCAGCTTGTGCGGCTTGCGGTTGCGATGGCGGGGCCGGTGGGTGATGACGAGGCGCAAACTGTCCTTGTCGCAACGGATTTCGGTTGGCTGCGGCCGGTTCGGTTGCGGGCGTTGCTCGCCGCGCGGCTGCCGGAACTCGGCTGTCCGATCGACGTCATCAACGACGCGAACGCCGCCGCGCTCGCCGAGTATCACGCGCACCCGCGGCGGCCGCGCGGCGTGGTCTATATCGCCGCAGGGACGGGCATCGGGGGCGGCGTGGTGTTGGACGGGACCATCCACACCGGCAGTCGCGGTATCGCGGGGGAGCCCGGCCACATGCCGGTCGCGTTCGACGGACCGCCGTGCGTCTGCGGGGCCCGCGGTTGCCTGGTCTGTTACGCCGGACCCGACGCGGTGCTCACCGCCGCCGGCCTCGGGCAGACTTTGCGGCGCGAGGGCGTCACCTCCGCCGCCGACCGGCTCACCGAGGCCCTCGCCCGCCGCGACGAGCGCGCGCTCGCGGCCGTGGACACGGCGGGACGGGCACTGGGCACCGCGATCCTGTCGAGCACCTCCCTCCTCGATTTGGACGAGGTGATCCTGGGCGGCCTTCTGGCCCAGTGGTTTCCGTGGCTGGAGCCGGTGATCCGGCACCAGTTCGCCGGCCGCCGCGCGCTGGTGCCCACCGCGGAGCCGGACGTCACCCGCGCCCTGCTCGGCGCGGACGCCGCCCTGTCCGGGGTCATCGAATTCGCCCGCCGCGCGGCGCTTTCCGACCCCGCCACCGTCGCGCGCCGGCCCCGGTGATGACTTTTGTCATGGGTGAACCATGCACAACGCACGGTCCTTCGATGACTGCGCTTACTACTGCCGCCGCACCGCGTCCGAGATCGTAGAAGCCATGAACGGGAACCGCTTTCGAGAGCACGACGTCATCGTCGCGCGCGGCCTGCGCCGCACCTACGGCGACGGCAAGACCACCTTCGAGGCGGTGCGCGGCGTAGACCTCCGGGTCGCCGAGGGAGAGGTCTTCGCCCTGCTCGGCACCAACGGCGCGGGCAAGACCTCCACCCTGGACATGCTGGAGGGCTTGGCCGCCCCCTCCGCCGGCGTCATCGAGGTCTTCGGCCTCGATCCGCGGAAAGACCGCGCCGAGGTCCGCGCGCAGGTCGGCATCGTGCTGCAGTCCGGCGGCCTGCCCGCCGAGCTGACCGTCGGCGAGACGCTGGAGATGTGGCGGGGGACCTGCTCGAATCCCACTACCACCGAAGCCGTTCTCGCCCAGGTGAATCTGACCGATCGGGTCGACGTCCGGGTCGGTTCGCTCTCCGGCGGCGAGCAGCGCCGCGTCGACCTCGCGTGCGCCCTGCTCGGCCGGCCGCGCCTGCTGTTCCTCGACGAGCCGACGACCGGCCTCGACCCGGAGTCCCGCCGCGCGACGTGGCGGCTGCTCGCCGACCTCAAAGCCGCGGGCGTGACCATCGTGCTCACCACGCACTACCTGGACGAGGCGGAGGCGCTGGCGGACCGGATCGCGATCATGCACCGGGGCGCGGTGGCGCGCACGGGCACGCTGCGCGAGATCGTCGACGGGCACCCGGCCCGGATCGCCTTCGACCATCCCGGACTGCCGTTGCCGCCGCTGCGCGACGCGCGAGTCGACGCGCAGGCACGCGTCACCGTCAGCACCGACGACCTGCAAGGCCACCTGTCCGAACTGCTCGACTGGGCCCGCCGGAACGGCCTGCGCCTGGCCGGCCTCGAGGCCCGCGCCGCCTCCCTGGAGTCGGTCTTCCTCGACATCGCCGAAGAATCGGCCCCGCAACTGATCGGAGCGACCCGATGACCACCCTCGCCACGAACCCCCGCCCGCTCACCGCGCTGGCGAAGGCCGAGTACCTACAGTTCCGCCGCAACAAGACGCTGGTATACCTGTCCATCCTGTTCCCGATCGGGATACCGATCGCCCTGTACTTCATCGCGATTCGCGACTCCGCGCCGACAACAGCCACGGCCGCGGTGACACTCGAGATGCTCGCGCTGTTCGCATTGCTGTTCGTGCAGTACTACTCGGTGCTGTCGATGGTCACCACCCGCCGCGGCGAGGGCGTGCTGAAACGGCTGCGCACCGGCGAGGCCGCCGACTGGCAGATCCAGCTCGCGCCCGCCGTTCCCGGTGCGCTGGTGACCTTTTCGTGCACGGTCGCCGTGGTCGCGGTGGTCTATGCCACCGGCGCGCCCGCACCCGTCAACCCGCTCGCGATAGCGCTGGCTCTGCTCGGCGGCATCGTCCTGTTCTCGCTGCTCGCCCTGGCGACCAGCGCGGTGACGAAGAACGCCGAGGCCGCGCAGATCACCTCGCTGCCGGTGATGACCGTCGCCATGCTCGGCCTCGCGTCCATCCGCAAGGTGCTGCCGGATCGGCTGTCCGCGATAACCGACTGGACGCCGTTCGCGGCGGTCTCCGACCTGGTCTCGCTCGGCGCGTCCGGCAAGGTGGCCACCGCGGCCGGTTCCGACGCGGCGCTCGACTTCGCGGGCACCCTCGCCGAGCTCGGCCGCCCGTTTGCCACACTGGCGATATGGACCGTCTTGGCGCTCGCGCTGACCCGCCGGAGCTTTCGCTGGGACGACCGCGGTTGAGTCGCCTGACCTCGTGGTGGGACGCGCTCCCCGGCCCGGCCAAGTTCCGCCTCTACACCCGGGGCACGCTGCAGGCCGGCCTCGTCGCGGTGATCATCGTGATGGCCTTCCCCGCGCACGCGCCGTGGTCGACGGCCGGGATCGCGGTGGCCGGCCTCGGCGCGATCCTCGCGATCGAGGCCCAGCCCGCCTTCGCCGTGTCGTCGAAGTCGACGCCGCGGCGATGGGGGCTGCCGGTGGGTGCGGCGACGCTGGCGGCGGTCTGGCTGACCGGCGCCGTCGTCGCGCGACTGGCCGCCGACGAAACGACCACGAAGGCAGCGTATTTCGTCAGCATCTGCGCGGCCGCGCTGGCTATGTACTCGGTCGTCTCGTTCCTGCCGCACCGGTGGTGGGCGGTCCTCGGCCTCAGTGTCGCAACGGGATTGGCGCTCGGTTCGTCGCTGACCTCCGGACTGGTCGCCGGGTTCGTGACGCTGCTCGCCGGGGGTCTCGTCGTCGCGACGACGCTGCTGACCGTGTGGGGCATGCGGGTGGTCGAGGAGCTGGACCGCGCGAAGGCGATCGAGGCCGAGCTGCAGGTGGCCGAGGAGCGGCTGCGCTTCGCCCGGGACCTGCACGACATCGTCGGCCGCGGCTTCTCCGCCATCGCGGTGAAAAGCGAACTCGCCGCGGTGCTTTCGCGCTCCGGCGCCGCCGACCGCGCCGCCGCCGAGATGGACGAGGTCAAGACCCTCGCCGTCGACTCGATGGGGCAGATGCGCGAGCTGGTCCGCGGCTACCGCGGGATCGACCTGAGCGCCGAGGTGGCGGGTGCGCGGTCGTTGCTCTCGGCGGTGGGCTGCCGGCTCGTCGTGGAGGGCGACCCGGCCAAGATTCCCGCGCGCTGTCACGAGGTCGCCGCCTGGGTCGTGCGCGAGGGCACCACCAATATCGTCGAGCACTCCGCGGCGACCTCGGCGACGCTCACCCTCGGCGACGCGGGCATGTCCCTGCGCAACGACGCCCCGCACGGCGCGCCGGGGGAGCGCTCGGGGCTGCGCGGCCTGGCCGAACGACTCGCGGCGATCGGCGCGACCCTCGACATCACCGCCGAGACGGACCAGTTCGTCCTCGAAATACATTGGGAGAACCCATGATTCCGGTATTCCTCGCCGACGACGAGACGCTCGTGCGCGCCGCGCTGGCGACGATGCTCGATCTCGAGGCCGACCTCGAGGTGGTCGGCCACGTCGGCTCCGGCGAGGAGCTCGTCGCCGCGTGGCGTCGCCGCGCCGAGGACGGCGACGCGGTGGCGGTGGGCGTCATCGACCTTCAGATGCCCGGCATCGACGGCATCGAGACCGCCACCGAGCTGCTGCGGCTCACCCCCGGCGCGGGCACGCTGATCGTCACCAGCCACGGCAGGCCCGGCTACCTCAAACGAGCGCTCGCCGCGGGCGTGCGCGGCTTCCTGCCCAAGACGACCTCCGCCGCGACGCTGGCCGAGGTGATCCGCACGGTGCACGGCGGCGGCCGCTACGTCGATCCCGAGCTGGCCGCCGAGGCCATCAGCGCGGGCGACACGGTCCTCACCGCCCGCGAGGCGGACGTGCTCGAGTACGCCATCGACGGCGCGTCCGTCGAGGACATCGCCCGGCGCGCGCACCTGTCGCCGGGCACGACACGCAACTATCTGTCCTCGGCCATGGCCAAACTCGGTGTGTCGAATCGCTACGAGGCCGCGCTCAGCGCGCGGGAGAAGGGCTGGATCTAGTCAGTCCGGAGAAGTCGCGCAGCGCGACGTGGTTGCGGTCGGCGCAGCTGCCGAGCGAGTGATCGGGGTGCAGGCCCAGGTATTGGCGGCGGGTGCGGGTGCTCCAGCCGCGCGCGGCGTCGGAGCGGGTCTTGTAGAAGTTCGCCGTGTAGCCGCCCTCGTAGAGGCGCAGCAGCGTGTAGCCGCCCGGGTACTCCTTCACCGCCGCGACCTCGAGGAACTCGACGTCTATGCCGATGTCCGGGCGGCCCAAGCGATTTCGGTGCGTATGTCCGCTGTGGTGCAGGAAGACGCCCGGCGCGGTGCGGTACATGGCGTGCAGCGCCGCGGCGTTGCGCGGGTCGAGCACGAAGCCGGGTCCGGCCGGATTGCTCACCGCCGCATGCGATGTCACCGGGTGGTGACCGAAAACCAAGGTGGGCCGGTCCGGGTCGGCGGCGAGCAGTTCGCGCAGTCGCTCCCGCTGCGGCGCGACGATGGTGCCGCCGGAGCCGGTCAGCCGGGTGGTGTCGAGTCCGATCAGGCGCAGCTCGCCGACCCGATAGTCGACCAGTCGCTGACGGCCGTGGAAGACGGCGCCCCAGTGGTCGATGGTGGTCCCGCGGTGGCGGTGCGGCTTGTCGTGGTTGCCGCGGCAGACGACGTAGTCCCGCCCGAGCGTGCCCCAGGAGTCCAATCGTGTTCGCACCGCGCGGGATTGGTCGAGCGTGCCCGAGTCGGTGAGGTCGCCGGCGAGGACTAGGTGGTCGGCGGCGCGGTCGGGGCTGCGCACGTCGTCGAGGAGGGCGTCGAGCATGAACGCCGGGTAGTGCGCGGTGTCGTGGCGCAGGCCGGTGGGCAGGGCGCCGACGACGAGGCCGCTGGTGTGCTCGCCGTAGTGGACGTCGTTGGCCAGGGCGATGGTGCGCAGGAGCCGGCCCGGCGGCGGGGTCGCGGTGGTGAAAACGCCGGTGGCCTCCGGGGTTCCGGATCTGCGGGTCACCAGGGTGCGGGCGGGCATGGCGCGCTTGCCGTTCGAGTAGGCCTCGAAGCGGTAGCGGCGGCCCGGTTCCAGCCCGGTGATCTCCGCGTAATGGTAAGGGGTGGAACGCGATTCGAGGAGGTATGGACGCGGCGCGGCGGTACTGTCGGCCGGGGCGATCCGCACCTCGGTGTCCGCGGGTATCGGCTGCCATCGTCCGGAGTGATCGCGCGCCCTGGTCGTCCAGGTCAGTATCGCGGTCCGGTCGGTGACGGTCACCAGCTCCAGGTCGGAGGCGACGAGCGAGTTGCGTTGCGTGCGTAGCGAGTTCGTCCGCAGCACGACGAAACCGGGGTAGAACGGCGTGCGCACCGTCACCGCCGCCGCGCCCGCCGCTACATTGGCGAGCCAGGCGGTTCTGAGCCGTGGGTCGAGCATGGGATCTCCGTCCGCTGTCCCTCCACTATCCTCTCCAGATTCGCGGCGGCAGTTGAACGGGCCGGTGCCCGGATATGACCGGAGCGCTTCCGGCGATCGGACAGTCAGGGCTCGCGCAGGACCAGCGGCAGATACACCTCGTCGACGATCTCGACGATGATCTCGTCCTCGACCGGCGCGCCGAACAGCAGAAAGTGGTTGCGCAGCAGGTCCGGTGCGACGGTGGCGCGCCGGGAGTCCAGGACGCGGCGATCGACCTCGCCGCGCTCGACCGCCCGCTCCAGGATCGGGCGGATCGCCCCCGAGCCGACCCGGTGCACCCGCTCCCGGATGAGCCGGGCGAGGTCGGGGTCGCGCGTCATCTCCCCGAGCAGGCCGCGCATGATGCCGCCGAACGGGGTGTCCATCTTCGCCGACACGCGGCGCAGCAGGGTGAGCACGTCGGAGCGCAGCGCGCCGGTGTCGGGGGCGTCGACCTCGGCGGCGCCGTCCAGCTCGCACGCGTCCATCACCAGCTCGGCGCGCCCGGCCCAGCGGCGGTAGAGCACGGTCTTGCTGGTGCGCGCCCGGGTGGCGACCCGGTCCATGGTCAGGCCGGAGTAGCCGACCTCGGCGAGCTCGGCGAGGGTCGCGGTGAGGATGGCGCGCTCCAATTCCTCGCCGCGCCGGCGCGAGGCTTTGCGATGGTCCACCGGTTGCTGGACATCCACTGGGCGTGTCTCCTGAAAAACGTTGCGTTGCTTGGGAAGACAGCATAACCTTGAAATAGAGTACCAAGAGTATCTTACGAGCTCGAGGGGATCCGATGAGTGACGCCGCGCCAACCGTTGACACCGCCGCACCGCCCCGAACAGACAGCGCGCCTGCCTTTCCGAGCGATCGCACCTGCCCCTATCGGCTGCCCGCGCAGTACACGCGATTCCGCGACGAAGCGCGGCCGATGCAGCGGGTCACCCTCTTCGACGGGCGCCCCGCGTGGGTGGTGACCAGGCACGAGACAGCCCGCGCGCTGCTCGCCGATCCTCGGCTGTCGTCGGACCGCTCGCACGCGTCGTTCCCCGCCCTCTCGCCGCGCTTCCGCATGTTCCGCGAGCGGCAGCGGCCGTTCATCGCGCTCGACCCGCCCGAGCACACCGCCAAGCGGCGGATGCTGATCACCGAGTTCACCGTCAAGCGGGTCAAGAGCATGCGGGCTGACATCGAGCGGATCGTGCACGGCTGCCTCGACGAGATGCTCGCCGCGGGGCCGCCCGCCGACCTCGTCAGCCAGTTCGCGCTGCCGGTGCCGTCGCTGGTCATCTGCCAGCTGCTCGGCGTGCCGTACGAGGACCGCGAGCGGTTCCAGGACGCGAGCAGACGAATGGTGCAGTCGGACACCGCGGCCGCCGCGATCGGCGCGCGCGACGAACTCGACGCTTACCTGGACGGGCTGATCGCCCAGTTGGAGGCGAACCCGGGCCCCGGCCTGCTGTCGGCGTTGATCGCAGATCAGATGGCGCACGGGCAGATCGACCGTGCGGAACTGGTCGCCACCGCGTTGCTGCTCTTGGTCGCGGGCCACGAGACGACGGCGTCGATGACCGCACTCTCGGTGATCACCCTGCTCGACCACCCCGAGCAGCACGCCGCGCTGCGCGCCGACCCCGGGCTCATCTCGAGCGCCGTCGAGGAGCTGCTGCGCTACCTCGCCATCGCCGACGTCGGCGGCGGCCGATTCGCCAAGGCGGACATCGAGATCGACGGTTTCCTGATCAAGGCGGGCGACGGCGTGCTCATCAGCAACGCCATCGCCAATCGCGACGGGGCCGTGTTCGCCGAGCCGGACGCCTTCGACATCCACCGCTCGGCCCGCCACCACATCTCCTTCGGCTTCGGCGTGCACCAGTGCCTCGGCCAGAACCTGGCCCGCCTCGAGCTCGAGATCGTCCTCACCGCCCTGTTCGAACGAGTCCCGACGCTGCGCCTCGCCGTCCCCGTCGACCAGCTCACCCTGCGCCCCGGCACGACGATCCAAGGTGTCAACGAACTCCCCGTCACCTGGTGACCCCACCCCCGAGGACCCCCATGCGCATCACCGCCGACCGCAACGTCTGCATAGGCGCGGGCCTCTGCGCCCTCACCGCCCCCGAAGTCTTCGACCAAAGCGACGAAGACGGCCTCGTCCACCTCCTAGACCCCACCGCCACCACCCCCGCCGCCCGAGAAGCCATCCAAATCTGCCCCTCCGGAGCCCTAACCCTCACCGATTAAGGTCATTCGACACGAGGCGAGATCTTTTGGTACGCAAGGGCTCCGGCGCCGCGATGCGCGGCACTGACCCTTCGCCGACCGCATGACTGCTAGCATCAGTATTCATGGACGGGAGCGGGGAGTCCCAGGGGGCCGGCGCTGAGGTGTCAGTTGTGCCGGAGAAGGTACGCGAGGTCGGCGAATATGTCCGTGAGCTAGCCGAATCATTGCGCACGGCACTGGATTCCGCGGCTAAAGACGTAGAATCGCTGACGAACGGCAACTGGACCGGTGCCGCGGCCACCGACTTCGGTGCGGGGTGGACTGACGTGCGCGACGGCGGGACGCAGATCATGGCGGCGTTGACCGGCATGGCGGAGAAGCTCGGCGTCGCGGCCAACGCTTACCAAACGCGCGACGAGGGCAACGCTTCGTCTCTGCGCGCCGCTACGTTCAGTCTGGATCTGCCGTGACCACCGAGTTCTCGGTTGACCTCGATCAACTCGACGAAGTCGTCGCGCGTCTGTCCAACCTGGCGGGGTTCGTAACCGATCACCTGGACGAGATCGACGACCGAGTTGCCACGCTGGCCGGAAGTGGCTGGGAAAGCGTTGCCGCCCAAGCCTATGCCGAGGCTCATCGGCAATGGGCTGCCGGAGCCCGGGAGTTCGCCGAAGGCATACGCGAGATGAGTGACGCAGCCAAAAAAGCCCACGCTCGCTACACTCGCGCCCTCGATCTCAACGCCCGTATGCTGCAGGGCTGACGGCAATGCGAGTCGACTGGCAGGTCTATTACGACGCCGCCAAAAAATGTCACGAGCTCGCGACCGACCTGCGTGCCGCGGACAAGCCGGTGCACGACGCCATGAAAAGCGAGTGCGCGGGAATGGCGGGGGATGCGCCGGGCTGCAAAGAATGGGGAAAATCCTTTGATCGTGCGTCCCTGCAGACCGCGCAGACTTGCACGAACCTGGCGGACGCGCTGACAAACTTCGGTTACGTATTGTATGCCACGGGTTACAACTATGGAATCAGTGATCAAGGAAAAACCAGCACGCAGCCCACTCGGCCCGACGTGCGACAGGTTCCGCTGTACAAGGTCGACTTCCCTTCCTCCGTCGGCGACAATGGGAACGGCATCAAACGCGATCACACCGTCGGAGTCGAAGCGGTGTTCAATGAGGTCGCCGATCAGATCGCGAGCGCGTTCGGCAAACTGCCCAACGGCGATACCGGAAAGTTGGACAAGGCCGTATCGGTGTGGTCGACGTTCGCCAACCATGACACGATCACCAATGCCGCGTCTCGCATAAGTGCGATCATAGGTCTGTTCGAAGGCGCTGATGACGCACGCAGTCTCAAGTATCAACAAAACTTGGAAGCGATCCGCAGTCATCTCGGGACACTGCGTGACGGCGCTTCGCAGGTCGCTACTGCCTCGCTGAGCCTAATCGGTCCGATCAAGGACTACAGCGCAGGGACGGCCGAAGTCCGTATCGACTTCGAGAATGCCATCAAGTCCGCCCTGGTGGCACTCACCGCCACACTCGCCGTCGCGGCGGTGACAGCGTGGTTCACCTTCGGCGCGAGCATCGCCGCGGCGGGCGGCAGCGCGGTCGTCATCGGTGGACAGACGGTACGGGCCATTCAGATTGCGTACGACGCCAGCAAGTTGTACAGAGCGCTCGGCTGGAGTACCGCAGCAGCTGCGGCATATGTCGGGACGATGGCCGCCTTCAATGGGGCGCCCGACCTCAATGCCGTGTCCGCGGCGCTCGCCGGGATAATCTCGATGAAAGCCGTGATCGACGACGACAGCCCGGATTCCGGTGGCGAAGCCGGGTCGGCGGCCGTGCCGAACAAAGACGTCACAGACGAAATGGCGAGAATGCTTCAGCAAGGAATCCATCCGGGCGAAGACTGTTCAGAGATCGCCGAACATCTGGAGAAGGTAGCCGGCGGCGTCGGCGAGATTCTCCGAGTGGATCCACCGGCGGGCAAGGAGTTGACTGTCGAAGAGTACGGACGGAGTGAAGAGTTCCTCTATCATGAGGTCTATACCGACGGTAAATATGTGTACGATCCGAGGCATAGTTCGAGTCCGGTACCCATCGAGCAATGGCGGAAGACAATTATGGGCGATAACCCAGGCGCTACCATAAAGACGGTTGGAAAATGAGGACGGGCGATTTCATTGCCCGTTTGCGGCGGTTCGGCGAGCTCGAATGGTATCGCCACGGGGGCGGTAGGGGTGACACCGGCGAGATGGTTCCGCCGGTGGTGGTCTGGCGGTTCGCGGAACCGCGGCCGGTCGAGTTCGTCGACGTGCTGCGCGGGATCGTGGACGACGAGAGCCGGGAGATCGACTGGGTGCTCGATACCACTCGGCGAAACTGGGTGCTGGTGCCTTCGCGAGTGATGGCGGAGAAGGAGGCTCATCACTTCGCGACCGAGGCTCAGGCGGTGGCCTTGCTGGAGCAAGAGGATCCGGAGTTCTGCCTGCACTCGGTGAACGATCTCGAGCGGATCGTCGCGGCTCTGGATCGAAGTGCCGACTTCCCTGTCTCGGGGTGCGCGACTTCCTAGCCGAAGAGCGTTGGCTCGATCGGTGGTGAAGAGATCCGGTGGGGCCGATTAGTTTGGGGGGATGGGTAGGTCTGTACCGGTATGACTACACATGAGCTCGAGACTTCTGGCGCGGTGCTGACGTATGACGTGTACGGGTCGTTGCCTGGCGCTGATGGGCGGGCGCCTCTGGTGATGATCGGGTTGCCGATGGGTGCCAGTGGGTTCGGTTCGCTTGCTTCGTATTTCGGTGATCGGACCGTGGTTGCCTATGATCCGCGGGGGGTTGGGCGGAGCGTTCGTACCGATGGGGAGGTGGATAATGTTCCGGCGGTTCATGCCGGGGATGTGCGTGCCATTATCGAGGCGCTCGGCGCGGGGGCGGTCGAGATCTTCGCGAGCAGCGGTGGGGTCATTGTCGCGCTCGCGCTGGTGACCGCCCACCCGGAGGACGTGACGACACTGGTGGCGCATGAGCCGCCGCTGCTGACCGCGCTGCCGGATGCCGCGGCGGCCGAGCGTGCCTCGCTGAGGTATCGGGAAGCCTACGCGGCGAAGGGTTTCGGGGCGGGGATGGCGGGGTTCATCGCCATGACGTCCTGGCAGGGGGAGTTCACGGACGAGTATTTCGCATCGCCTGAGGCAGATCCGGCGATGTTCGGCCTGCCGACCGAGGACGACGGACGCCGCGACGACCCGCTGCTGTCGGAGCGTTCGCGGCCGGTCCTCGACTACCGCGCCGACATCGCCGCACTCACCGCCGCGCCGATCCGCATCGTCGTCGGCTACGGCGAGGAGTCGAAAGGCACTGTCACCCACCGCACCTCGGCGGCGCTCGCCGAGCAGCTCGGGCAGGAGCCGGTGCAGTTCCCCAGCCATCACGGCGGTTTCACCGGCCCGGAGTCCGGCTACCCGGGCCAGCCGGAGGCGTTCGCGCGCATCTTGAAAGAAGTCCTCGACGCGAACAGCTGATCGAGAGCGTCGAGAAGCCAAGGGGTTCAGCGCTCAGCACCGCCGCAACGTGTCAAGCACGCGTTTCGGGGTATGCCTGAGGGGTGGCCTTTGATCTGACGCCGACGGCGGCACAGCACGACCTGGGTCGGCGAGCGCACGAGTTCGCGCGCGATTGCGTGCGTCCGGTGGCGGCGCACTACGACCAGGCGCAGGAGTTTCCGTGGCCTGTGCTGGAAGAGGCGGCGACGCGCGGGTTTTACAGCCCGCTGTTCTACCGGGACCTGATCGGGGATCCGACGGGGCTGTCGCTGCCGATCTTCATGGAGGAATTGTTCTGGGGCTGTGCGGGCATCGGGTTGGCGATCGTGATGCCCGCGCTGGCCCTCTCGGCGATCGGCCAGGCCGCCACGCCGGAGCAGATGCTGCGGTGGGCGCCCGAATGTTTCGGCACCCCGGGTGATCTGAAGCTTGCCGCGCTGGCGATCTCGGAGCCCGAGGGCGGCAGCGACGTGCGCAACCTGCGCACCCGCGCCGTCCGCGACGGCGACGACTGGATCATCGACGGCCACAAGATGTGGATCGGCAACGGCGGCATCGCCGACGTGCACGTGGTGAACGCCGTGGTGGACGAGGAATTGGGGCATCGGGGCCAGGCGCTGTTCATAGTCCCCGGCGGCACACCGGGTTTGGAGCTGGTGCGCAAACTCGACAAGCTCGGCTGCCGCGCCTCGCACACCGCCGAGTTGAAGTTCGACGGCGTGCGCGTGCCCTCGGAGCACCTGCTCGGCGGCGTGGAGAAGCTCGAACACTCGCTGGCGCAGAAGCGCGAGGCGGCCCGCGGCAACGGCCGGTCCGGCTCGGTGACCCTCGGCACGTTCGAGCAGACACGCCCGATGGTCGCCGCCCAGGCTCTCGGAATAGCCAGGGCCGCACTGGAATACATGACCGCGTACGCGAACGGCCGTGAGGCCTTCGGCGCGCCGATCATCGACAACCAGGGCGTCGCCTTCCCGATCGCGGACCTGGCCACCGAGATCGACGCCGCCCGACTGCTCACCTGGCGCGCGTCCTGGATGGCCGCCAACGGCGTGCGGTTCGAGCGCGGGGAGGGCTCGATGGCGAAGCTGGCGGCCAGCGAGGTGGCGGTGCGCGCGACCGAACGCGCGATCCAGACGATGGGCGGCTGGGGCTACATCACCGACCACCCGGTGGAGAAGTGGTACCGGGACGCCAAGCTGTACACCATCTTCGAGGGCACCAGCGAGATCCAGCGCGTCGTCATCTCGCACGCGCTGGGCGCCGCCGAGGGCAGGCCGCCGCTGCATGTGGACCTCGAGCCCTCGGGCGGCCCGCTGAACCGGATGTTCGGCCGCGGCACCGAGGTGCGCGGCCGGGCCGCGGCGGCCGCGCTGGGCATGCGCGACCGGGTGCCGCGGCCGATCATGAAGGCCGCGCTGCGGATGCTGCGGCCGCCGCGATGAAGTATGGGTGAGAGGACGGGGCTGGTGTTCGAAGGGTTTGTGTCAGAGGCGATTCCGCTGCGGGAGTCGACGATTTTCGTGCGGTCGGGCGGCTCGGGCCCGCCGGTGCTGCTGCTGCACGGGCATCCGCGGACCTCGGCGACGTGGCACCGGGTGGCGCCCGCGCTCGTGGCGCGCGGATTCACCGTGGTGTGCCCCGATCTGCGCGGCTACGGCAGATCACGCGGCCCCGAACCCACCGCCGACCACAGCGCGCACTGCAAACGCGCGGTGGCACAGGACATGCTGGAGGTCATGGCCTCGCTCGGGCACACCCGCTTCGGGCTGGTCGGCCACGATCGCGGCAGCTACGTCGCCCTGCGGCTGGCGCTCGATCACCCCGAGGCGGTCTCGCGGATCGCGCTGATGGACTGCCTGCCCATCAGCGAGCACCTCGCGCGCCTGACCACGGACTTCGCCACCCAGTGGTGGCACTGGTTCTTCTTCGCCCAGCCCGACACCCCCGAACGCGTCATCAACGCCGACCCCGACAGCTGGTACCGCGGCGACCCGAACGTCATGGGCCGCGCCAACTACGACGAATGGCGCTCCGCCACCAGGGATCCGCGCGTCGTGCGGGCCATGCTCGAGGATTACCGCGCCGGGCTGACCATCGACCGCCTGCACGAGGAGCAGGACCGTGCCGCGGGCAACCGCCTGCGCTGCCCCACGCTGATCCTGTGGTCACTGCGCGACGATCTCGAGCAGCTCTACGGCGACCCGCTGCGGATCTGGCGCGACTGGGCCGACGACGTGCGCGGCCACGGCCTCGACTCCGGACACCACATCGCCGAGGAGGCGCCCGCCGAACTGACCGAGGCGCTCGCCGAGTTCTTCGAAAAGCCCGGCGCCGCACCGGAAATCCGTCCCTCAGTCAGCCGAGGGTAGCCACACCGTGACGCACAGCCCGCCCGCGGGTCGCGCGGCGACGCTCAGCGTCCCCCCGTGCGCCCGGGTGATGCTGTCGACGATGGCCAAACCCAGTCCGACACCGGCGTGGTCGGTGCGCACGCGCTCGCTCCCGCGCTGAAACGGCTCCACCAGGCGGGAAACCACGCTCGGGTCGAGGAGGTCGCCGGTGTTCTCGACCGTGAGCACGACGCCCCTCGGCGCGACCGCCGTGGTGACCCACGCGATGCCCCGTTCCGGCAGATTGTGCACGATCGCGTTGTGCACCAGGTTCATCGTCATCTGCAGGAGCAGCGCGTTCGAGCCGACGGTGCGGGTCGTCTCCCCGGCGGTCTCCAGCGTGACGCCGTGCTTCTCCGCGAGCGAGAGCAGCGTCTCGCTGGCCTCCTCCGCGAGCAGCGACAGGTCGACGTGCTCGCGCGTGAACGTGCGCTGATCCGCCCGGCTGAGCAGCAGCAGCGCCTCGGTGAGGTCGATCGCGCGGGCATTGACGTAGTGCAGGCGATCGACGAGTTCGCCGACGTCGCTTCGTCTTTCGTCACGCGCCACGTCGAGCAGGGTCTGCGTGATCGCCAGCGGGGTGCGCAGCTCGTGGGAGGCGTTGGCCGCGAATCGGCGCTGCTCGGCGACGTGAGCCTCGAGCCGCGCGAGCATGGTGTCGAAGGCGTCGGCGAGTTCGCGGAACTCGTCCTGCGGTCCCGGCAGCCGAATCCGATGGGAGAGTGAGCCATTCGCGGCCCGGCGGGTGGCGTCGGTGATCCGGGTCAGCGGCGCGAGCATGCGGCCGGCCAGCAGCCACCCGCCCAGGAGGCCGAAGATCAGCAGGAAGCCCAGCACCGCGGCCATGAACGGGGCGAAGGCGCGAAACAGCACCCGGCGGTTGATCCAGAAGTTGCCGGTGGTGTCGATCCAGCCGGGCGGTATCCGGTAGAGGTAGAAGAACAGCATGGCCGCGAGCAACAGGATGCCCGTGAGCATGAGGAAACCGGCATAGCTGAGGGTGAGTTTGAGCCGCACGCTCAAACCCGGATCCCTACGCACCCTCGGCTCCGGTGTCGATGCGGTAGCCGACCCCGGCCACGGTGGCGATGATCCACGGCTCGCCGAGCCGTTTGCGCAAGGCCGACACGGTGATACGCACCGCGTTGGTGAACGGGTCCGCGTTCTCGTCCCACGCCCGCTCCAGCAGTTCCTCGGCGCTCACGACGCCGCCCTCGGCGGCTACGAGCACCTCCAGCACCGCGAACTGTTTGCGGGTGAGCGCGACATAGCGGCCGTCGCGGTAGACCTCGCGGCGAAACGAGTCCAGCCGCAGACCCGCGATCTCCCGCACGGGCGGCCTGCTGTGGCCGCGCCTGCGGTCGAGCGCCCGCAGCCGCAGCACGAGCTCGCGCAGCGCGAAGGGCTTGGTGAGGTAGTCGTCGGCGCCGAGCTCGAACCCGGACGCCTTGTCGTCGAGGCGGTCGGCCGCGGTGAGCATGAGAATCGGCATCCCGCTGCCGGAGGCCACGATGTGCTCGGCGATATCGTCGCCGGAGGGGCCGGGGATGTCGCGGTCGAGCACCGCGATGTCGTAGGCGTTGACGCTCAGCAGCTCCAGCGCGGTGTCGCCGTCGCAGGCGAGGTCGGCCGCGATCGCCTCCAGGCGCAGGCCGTCGCGGATGGCCTCGGCCAGATACGGTTCGTCCTCGACGATCAACACGCGCATAAGACCTCGATTCTCGCAGCGGGGGCATATCGCGGGCATATCGAAAATCGCATACGCGCCGGCAACACCGCGCTCAGTTGACTGAGGGCATGAAACCCAGCGCACCGGCGAGCAGACGTCTCCGATCGACCTTCCTCGCCGCCATTGTCGTCATCAGCTCCGCCTTCGCCGGCGTCCTGGTCTACCAGTCGCTGACCTCCCTGACCTCCTCGGCCGTGCACTTTCCCCACGGTGACCGCCGCGACGGCGTGAGCGTCTTCGACGACGACAGCCCGTCCGTTGCCAACCTCGACCCGGAACTGCGCGCCGCGCTGCGCCGAGCCGCGACCGACGCCGCGGACGACGGCGTCGAGTTCGTCGTCAACAGCGGCTGGCGCTCCCCGGAATACCAGGCCCAGCTGCTGCGTGAGGCGGTCGCGAAGTACGGCTCGGCGCGCGAGGCCGCCCGCTGGGTGGCCGACCCCACCACGTCCGCGCCCGTCTCGGGAGAGGCGGTCGACGTCGGACCCGCCAAGGCGGCGACGTGGCTGTCCACGAACGGCGCGGCGTACGGGCTGTGCCAGATCTACGCCAACGAGCCCTGGCACTACGAACTGCGCCCCGAGGCCGCCGACCAGGGCTGCCCGGCCCCGTACGCCGACCCGACCCACGACCCGAGGATGCAGCAGTGATCGACGCGCCGGACGTCACCACCGTGCAGACGCGCCGAAACACTCTGGCGCAGGCGGCATTACGATTCTCCGTCGTCTATTGCAGCCTGTACTGCCTGCTCGTCACGACGATCATGTTCACCTTCCTCGGCGTCGTGGAACGCTGGATCCGCAGGCGCGGCGGCCCGTGGAACCTGGTGCTGACCGACCCCGTCACGAGCTGGGTCGGCAAGACGGTCTTCGGCGTCGACGCGGTGCTGCATCAAGACTCCGGAGTCGGCGACCAGACGGCCATCTGGGTCCTGGTCTTCTGCAACCTGGTGGTCGCGGTGCTCGCCACCGCCGTGTGGACCGCGCTCGACCGCCGCGCCGCCCACCCCCGCCTCCTGGCCTGGTTCACGCTGTTCCTGCGCGCGTGCCTCGGCGGGCAGATGCTGTCGTTCGGGTTCGCCAAGCTGTTCCCGACGCAGATGCCCGGCCCCTCGCTGGCGCAGCTGCTGCAGCCCTACGGCGACTTCAGCCCGGCCTCGGTGCTGTGGTTGCAGGTCGGCAGCTCGCCGCCCTACGAGATGGCGCTCGGCGCGGTGGAGGTCGCGGCCGGATTGCTGCTGTTCGTGCCGCGCACCGCGGTGCTCGGGGCGGCCCTGAGCGCGGCGAGCACGGCGCAGATCCTCCTATTGAACATGGCCTTCGACATACCGGAGAAGCTGCTCGCCGGGCACCTGCTGCTGTTCAGCCTCGTCCTGCTCGCCCCGTATCTGCGGCGACTGGCCGATCTGTTCGTGCGGCAACGCGCGTGCGCGCCGCTGACCCAGCCCGCGCTGTTCGCCGACGACCGGAAAAACCGTGCGGCACGGTGGATTCAGGTGGCCCTTGGCCTGTGGATCGCGTTCGGTTGCGGCTACGACCGGTGGGTGGTCTGGCAGCAGCAGTACGGCCCGGACCGGCCGAAATCCGAGCTGTACGGCATCTGGGACGTGCGCGAGTTCGCCGTCGGCGGACAGCCGCTGCCGCCGCTGACGACCGACGAGAACCGTTGGCAGCGAATCGTTTTCGACGCGCCCAAGGTGGCAACCTATCAGCGGATGAACGGCGAGCTGGTGCCCGTGCGCGCCGAGTTCCGGCCCGGCGGACAGCTGGACCTCACCGTGCCCGACAGCACGCACGCGAATCCGCCCTTCGCGCGACTGTCCGCCGAGAAACCCACCCCGGACCGGCTGATACTCCGGGGCGAACTGCGCGACAGCCCGGTCACCATCACCCTGGAACGCCGAGACCTCAGTACCTTCACCCTGCGCAGCCGCGGCTTCCACTGGATCCAGGACTACCCGTACTTCCGCTGACCGTTTGGCGCGCCGCCCGCCCGGCTATCCGATCGGTAGCTGACGAGCCGGTCGTCAGTCCAAGAAGGGAAGAGTTCATGCGCGACAACCCCCATCACTCCGGCGCCTCGACCAAGACGATGCCGTCGGACGTCCAGGGCAAACTGACGATCTTCGACCGGTTCGCCACCACCACTGCGACCCTGACCGCCAAGGCCGGCTTCTTCGTGTTCTGCGTGCTGCTGGTCTTGCTGTGGGCGCCGACCTTCCTGATCCTGCCCAGCGTCGACACCTGGCAGCTCGTGATCAACACCGCCACCACGATCATCACCTTCCTGCTGGTGGCGCTGCTGCAGAACACCCAGTCCCGCTCCGACGAGGCCCTGCAGCAGAAGCTCAACGCGATCGCCGACGCCCTGGCGGACTTCATGGGCGAGTTCAGTGACTCCCGCCCGGAGCTCGAACGCCACCGCCGGGAACTCGCCGAGGCGGTCGGGCTGGAGACCCGCGAGTCGGCATGAGCGCCGGCGTTTGAATAACCACCGGTATGCGGGGTAGAGCCCGTTCATGGAGATACTCGTGATCATCGTGATCGTGCTGCTGGTCGCCGGGGTCGTGCTGTACCGGAAGATGTCGGGCAAGCGGGGAGACGACACCGATCTGTCTACCGGCAACCCCTCGGCGAACAAGGGCGACGACCAGATCTGACGCGCGCACACGGCGGCGCTCGGCCTGCCGCCGAAAGGCATAGCCCTGCCGTCGAGAAGCCCGGCTCTGTCGTCGGGAAGCCTGACTCTGTCGTGGAGACTCGGCTGCCGAGATGCTGGGCCGTCGAGATGCTGGGCCGCCGAGTCACTCGGCCGTCGACACCGCTGCTCCCAGCGTTTCGACGGCCGGGCAAGGGGAACGTCCGGCGTAAGCCCGCTCGAAATCGTCCCCACCCCAAGGAGTATCGATGTCCACCGACGCGATCGTACTGTTGCGCGAAGACCACAGGGCCATCCGCAAACTGTTCCGCGACTTCGAGAAGGCGGGCCACGACGCGCACGCCACCAAGGGCAAGGTGGTCGACAAGATCATCAAGGCGCTCACCGTGCACACCTACCTCGAGAACGAGTGCATGTACCCCGAGGTCAGGAAGCTGCTTCCGGACCTGGAGGACGACATCCTGGAGTCCTACGAGGAGCACCACGTCGCCGACGTCCTGGTGAGCGAGCTCGCCGCGATGAAGCCCGACGACGAGCACTTCACCGCCAAGACCACCGTGCTCATCGAGAACGTGGACCACCACATCGACGAGGAAGAGCAGGAGTGGTTCCCGAAGGTGCGAGAACAGTTGGGGCGCAAGCAATTGCAGGACATCGGCGCGCGAATGCTGGAGCTGCGCAAGAAGGCGCCGACCTCGCCCGCGCAGCCCTCGGCGCTGAAGAAGACGGTCGACGCGGTGATCTCCTGACGCACTCGCCGTTTGCTGCGACGGCGCCGGGGCATGTTCAGGGTATGTCCAGTCCAGCGACGGTCGGCGTCGAAGAGGAATTCTTGTTGGTAGACCCGGCTACCGGCGCGCCGGTGCCGAAGAACATCGAGGTGGCGCGCACCGCCGAGGAGGTCGGGGTCGAGTTGCAGCTCGAGCTCACCTCCTGTCAGGTCGAGACCAGCACCGGCGTGCACGGCGACACCGCGGATTTGCTGAAGGAGCTGGGGCAACTACGCCGTCAGGTCGCCGACTGCGCGGCCCGCAACGACGCGCGGTTGCTCGCCGTGGCGGTCCCGCCCGCGGTGCCGGAACAGTTCCCGGTGACCGATACGCCCCGCTATCAGCGGATCGCGCGCGAGTTCGGGATGATCGCGCGGGAGCAGGGATTGTCGGGTTGCCATGTGCACGTTGCGGTTCCGGATCGCGACGTCGCGGTGCAAGTGAGCAACTATCTGCGGCCGTGGCTGCCGGTGTACCTGGCCCTCACGGCGAACTCCTCGGTCTATCGCGGCGCGGAGACCGGCTACGCGAGCTGGCGCAGCATCCTGTGGCGGCGCTGGCCGAGCGCGGGCCCGCCGCCCTACTTCGACTCGCTGGCCGACTTCGACGCCATGGTCGACATGATGCTGTCCAGCGGCAGCATCCTGGACCGCAAGATGGTGTACTGGGACGTCCGGCCGTCGGAATCCTTTCCCACCGTGGAGGTTCGGGTGAGCGACGTGCCCGCGACCGTCGCCGAGACCGCGCTGCTGGCCACCCTCGTCCGGGCGACCGCGATGACGGCGATGGCCGCCATCGACGACGGGCAGCCCGCCCCCGAGGTGCCCGCGGAGGTGCTGCGCGCCGCCTACTGGAACGCCGCCCGCTCCGGCCTCGACGGCGCCGGCCTCGACCCGCTGACCCGCCGCGTCGCACCCGTGCGCACCCTCGTCGCCGGGCTGGTCGACTACACCCGTCCCGCGCTCGACGAGCTCGGCGCGACCGCGTTCGTCGACGACACGCTCGCCGCGGTGCTGCACCGGGGCAACGGCGCCCGCCGGCAACTCGCCGCGCTGCGGAAGCGCAATGAAATCACCGATGTGACAACCGAACTCGCGAACGCGACGCTGGAGGGCTGCTCGTGACGCGACCGACCGAGGAGCTGAGATGAAGGCCGTCACCTGGCAGGGCAGGCGCAAGATCGGCGTCGAGAACGTGCCCGACCCGCGCATCGAGGACCCGGCCGACGCGATCATCCGGGTGACCTCCTCGGGCATCTGCGGATCGGACCTGCACCTCTACGAGGTCCTCGGCGCGTTCATGAGCGAGGGCGACGTGCTCGGGCACGAGCCCATCGGCGTGGTCGAGGAGGTCGGCGCGGGCGTGCGCGACCTCGCCGTCGGTGACCGGGTCGTCATCCCGTTCCAGATCGCCTGCGGCCACTGCTTCATGTGCGACCACGGTCTGAGCACCCAGTGCGAGACCACCCAGGTGCGCGAACAAGGCAGCGGCGCGGCGCTTTTCGGCTACTCCAAGCTCTACGGCCAGGTACCGGGCGGGCAGGCCGAGTATCTGCGGGTGCCGCACGCGGACTTCACCCACATCAAGGTCCCCGACGGGCCGTCCGACGACCGATTCCTGTACCTGTCCGACGTGCTGCCCACGGCCTGGCAGGCGGTCGAGTACGCCGCCGTGCCCGAGGGCGGCTCGCTCACCGTGCTCGGCCTCGGCCCGATCGGCGACATGGCCTGCCGCGTCGCCGCCCAGCGCGGGCTGCGGGTGATCGGGGTCGACCTCGTGCCGGAGCGGCTGCGCCGCGTCGCCGATCGCGGCATCGAGACGATCGATCTGTCCGCCATCGACCAGCCGATCGGCGACGTCGTCCGGGACCTGACCGAGGGGCGGGGGACCGACGCCGTGATCGACGCGGTCGGCATGGAGGCGCACGGCTCGCCGATCGCCGCCATGGCGCAGCGCTCCGCCGCCTTCCTCCCGGATGCGTTGGCGCAGAAGGTCGTCGGCAACGCGGGCCTGGACCGGCTGGCCGCGCTGCACAACGCCATCGACATCGTCCGCCGCGGCGGCACGATCTCGCTGATCGGCGTGTACGGCGGCATGCTCGACCCCATGCCGATGCGCATCCTGTTCGACAAGCAGATCCAGTTGCGGATGGGCCAGGCCAACGTCAAGCGGTGGGTCGAGGACATCATGCCGCTGCTCGGCGACGGCGACCCGCTCGGCGTAGAAACCTTCGCCACCCACCGGCTCCCGCTGGACGCCGCGCCCGAGGCATACGACATCTTCCAGCGCCAGGCCGACGGAGCGATCAAAATCGTCCTCGACCCGACAGCCTGAGCCTTGCCATACATTTCTTGATTTCCCCGCACACGAAATCGCAGGCAGGTGCATGCACGTTTAATCCCGCGGTTCCGATGTTAGGAGTTCTTCGCAATATAATTGGAAAGATCCAGAAGTGAAAGTTCCTGAGCCGCAAGTTATTTCGTGGAACGTTGCCTGGCTGATGGATTCGCATTTTGTCGGTGTGGCCGAGTAATCTCCGCGGCATGTCCGATGCGCCGAACAATCCGCATGACACCTATTTCCGTCGGGTGTTGACCCGCTCGTCCGACGCGGTGTGTGCGATTCGTGGCGCGGTTCCTGACAACCTGGCGGAGCTGGTGGATTGGTCGGTGATGGAGCTGCTGTCGTGCAGTTTCATCTCGAGGGAATTACGTTCCCGCTACACCGACATCCTCTATCGCACGCGTATGGCGGGCCGCGAGGCCTACATTTATGTGCTCGTGGAGCATCAGAGCAGTGTCGACCGCATGATGGCGCTGCGGATGCTGGGCTATCTGGTCGATATCTGGCGCTACTACCTGCGCCAGAACCCGAAGGCCCGGACGCTGCCGCCGGTGATCCCGGTGGTGGTGCACAACAACAGCACCGGATGCGCGTGGAGCGCCGAGACCGAGGTCTATGACCTGATCGATGTGGAGGAACCGGCCCGTTCGGCGATGGATCCGTGGCTGCCGCGGTTACGGTTCCTGCTCGATGACGTCGCCACGATGGACATGGAGGCTCTGCGGGCCAGAAAGCTCACTCCCGCGACGTTGGTGATGCTGGTGTTGCAGCAGATCGCCCCCGGCAATTCCCACCTCGAGGCGGACATGAAACCCCTGCTAGAGGACGTACGGGCGATGCAGGAGCAGCCCGGCGGGATAGATGATCTGATCACGATGTTCACGTACATTATTACCGTCGGTGAAACCACCGCAGAAAGCCTGGAATCATTGACCGACCAGCTCGGTCCCCGAGCCAAGGAGGCCGCCATGACAACCGCCGACCAACTCCGTGCCGAAGGTGAAGCGCGCGGACGCGCCGAGGGTGAAGCGCGCGGACGCGCCGAGGTCTTGCTCGAACTCTTGGCTTCGAGGTTCGGGTCGGTTCCTCGCCGTATTGTCGATGCCGTGTGCAATGCGGATCAAGAGCAGATGAGGCTTTGGTCCCGTCGTATTTTGACAGCTGGAAGCCTGGATGAGATCTTCGGCGTGTAGCTCGGGCGAGCCGGAAAGGTGTCTCGGAGGGTTGGAGGCATCGAACGGCTCGTCCAACGGCGCGGTCATGGGGGCGCCGAGCGCGTCGGCTGCGGCGGGGCGCGTGGTCAGAGGATGGGGCGGCCGCCGGTGACGGCGAGGCGGGCGCCGGAGATGTAGCTGCCGTCGTCGGAGGCGAGCAGCACGTAGGCCGGGGCGAGTTCGGCGGGCTGGCCGGCTCGGCCGAGGGGGACGTCGTCGCCGAACTTCGATACCTTCTCGGTGGGCATGGTCGAGGGGATGAGCGGGGTCCAAATGGGGCCGGGCGCAACGCTGTTCACGCGGATGCCGCGGTCGCCGAGGAGCTGGGCGAGGCTGGCCGAGAAGTTGGCGATGGCCGCCTTGGTCGCGGCGTAGGGGGCGAGGGTAGGCGAGGGCATGTCCGAGTTGACCGAGGAGCTGCCGATGATCGATGAACCCTCGGGCATGTGCGGCAGCGCGGCCTTCACCAGCCGGAAGTACGCGCTGACGTTCACGTGCAGGGTGTAGTCGAACTCCTCGTCGCTGATCTCCTCGATCGTCTCGTGCGTCATCTGGTAGGCGGCGTTGCTGACGAGCACGTCGATCTTGCCGAACTCCTGCACGGCGCGGTCGATGACGGTGCGGCACTGACCGGGCTCCGACAGATCGCCGGGTACGAGAACCGCTTTGCGCCCGGCCTGCTCCACCAGCGTGGCGACCTCCTTGGCGTCGTCGTCCTCGTTGAGGTAGGAGATCACCACGTCGGCGCCCTCGCGCGCGAACGCGATGGCCACCGCCCGGCCGATCCCGCTGTCCGCCCCCGTGATCACCGCCGTCTTACCCGTGAGCTTGCCCGTGCCGCGGTAACTGTCCTCCCCGCAGTCCGGCTTCGGCGTCATCCGGCCCTGGACTCCGGGAACCTGCTGCTGCTGTTCGGGAAAACCCATGACGACTCCTCCTTCGACGGTTACCGCGTTCGCTGGCCGACTACCTCCACGGGTCCGCGGCAAACCC
The DNA here is from genome assembly GCF_000308715.1 of Nocardia tenerifensis NBRC 101015. Classification (GTDB taxonomy): domain Bacteria; phylum Actinomycetota; class Actinomycetes; order Mycobacteriales; family Mycobacteriaceae; genus Nocardia; species Nocardia tenerifensis. The sequence continues at coordinate 6 of NZ_BAGH01000587.1, read as the reverse complement.
CACGAT
>NZ_BAGH01000588.1 GCF_000308715.1 Nocardia tenerifensis NBRC 101015 | reverse complement strand
GCGCGCGCGGCCAGGGTGGTGCGCAGGATCGCGCAGGTCGGCGCGCGTGCGGCGGTGCGCGGCGAGCGCGGCCGCCTCGGCCTCGATGGCGATGCGGGCCTCGATCACCGAGGCGATGGTGGCACGGCGCAGCACCACGTCCCAGTCGTCCTTGGCGTCGAGCGCCGTGACGAACACGCCCGCGCCTTGACGGCTGTCGAGCACGCCCTTGCCCGCCAGTTCGCGGATCGCCTCGCGCAGCGTCGAGCGACCCACACCGAGCTGCGCGGCGAGGGTCGTCTCGCCCGGCAGGCGGTGCCCGAGCGGCCACTCGCCGGCCTTGATGCGCGTCAACAACAGCTCGGCCGCCTGGGCGGCCAGCGGGTGACGCCGAACCTGCGAAACCATCGCAACCTCTCTACTTGTCTGAGGAGTTGTGTATAGTCTAGCCATCATGCGCACCATGCTTCTGCTTAGCCGCCACGGCGGGGCCTGACCGGCCCCCCGCCGTGGGGCTCTGTCGTGGCCGGTCACCTCCCGTCGTGACTGCCAGAAAGCAGAGACCATGCGTTTTCCGACCATCAGTACCCCCGCCGGCCGGATTCCCGACCACGCTCCGGCGTGGAACCCCCAGCGGCACTCCCAAATGCCCTCGCACCGTTACCGATCCGTGTACGACCGGGTGGAAGTGCCGCTCACCCAGCGTGATTGGCCGAACGCGCGCATCACCGCCGCGCCGCTGTGGGTCCCGGTGGACCTGCGCGACGGCAACCAGGCCCTCGCCGAGCCCATGGACCCCGAGCGCAAGCGGCGCTTCTTCGAACTCATGGTGGCGATGGGCTACAAGGAGATCGAGGTCGGCTACCCGTCCGCCTCGCAGACCGACTTCGACTTCGTCCGGCTGATCGCCGAGGCCGACCTCGCGCCCGACGACGTCACCGTGGTCGTATTCACCCCCGCCCGAACCGATCTCATCGAACGCACCGTCGAATCCGTACGCGGCCTGCGCAAGGTCGTCGTGCACATGTACGCCGCCACCGCGCCCACGTGGCGAAACACGGTGCTGGGCAAGGACAGGGACGCGCTGCGCGAGCTGATCCTCGCCGGCGGTCGCGACGTGCTGAGGTGCGCCGCCGGCCTGCCGGACGTGCGCTTCGAGTTCTCGCCCGAGGTGTTCAACCTGACCGAGCCCGACTACGTGCTCGACCTGTGCGACCGCATGACGACGCTCTGGGACGCCACCCCGCAGCGCCCGGTGATCCTGAACCTGCCTGCCACGGTGGAGGTCGCGACGCCGAACGTCTACGCGGACCAGATCGAGTACATGCATCGCAACCTGGCCCGCCGCGACAGCGTCATCCTGTCCGTGCACCCGCACAACGACCGGGGCACCGGCATCGCCTGCGCCGAACTGGCCGTGCTGGCCGGCGCGCAGCGCGTCGAGGGCTGCGTATTCGGCAACGGTGAGCGCACCGGCAATGTCGACCTCGCCACCCTCGCGCTGAACCTGCACGCGCAGGGCGTCGATCCGATGATCGACTTCTCCGACATCGACGAGGTCCGCCGCACCGTCGAGTACTGCACCCGCATGCCGGTTCCCGAAAGGCATCCGTACGTAGGCGATCTCGTGCACACCGCGTTCTCCGGCACCCACCAGGACGCGATCAACAAGGGCCTGGCCGAGCATCGCGCGCGGGCCGCGCGCACGGGAGTCCCGGAGCGCCAACTGGATTGGCAGGTGCCGTACCTGCCGATCGACCCGGCCGACCTCGGCCGCGCCTACGACGCCGTCATCCGGGTCAACTCGCAGTCGGGCAAGGGCGGCATCGCCTACCTGCTGAAGACCGAGTTCGGCCTCGACCTGCCCCGGCACCTGCAGATCGACTTCGCCAGGCACGTCCAGGCACACACCGACGCCAGCGGCCGCGAGATCACCGCCGCCGAGCTGCGCGACCTGTTCGAGGCCGTCTACCCGGTGGTCGAGACGTCCTGACCCGGGCGGCATCTTCGGGCAAATCGCCCGCGGCTCGGCGGTCCATGCGAAGGTAGGCGGCGTGGCGCGGCACGTGACAGGAAACCTCCCCGCCGAAGTGACCAGCTTCGTCGGGCGGGGCAGCGAAGTCGCCGCCGCCAGGAAACTGCTGGCAGGCACCCGGCTGCTCACGCTCACCGGGCCAGGCGGCGTCGGCAAGACCCGTCTGGCCCGGCGGGTGGGCGAGGCGGTCCGGCGGGCCTTTCCCGACGGCGTGTGGCTGGTCGAGGTGGCCCACGTCAACGACGGCGAGCTGGTGGCGTTGAGCGTCGCGCAGGCGCTCGGCCTGCGCGACGACACCAGCGCCCCGCTCGCTGGGCTGACCGACTATCTCCATGGCAAGCATCTGCTGCTCGTGCTCGACAACTGTGAGCACCTCATCGACGCCTGTGCCGAACTGGTCGACCGGCTGATCGTCAGCACACCCGATATCCGGGTGCTGGCGACCAGCCGGGAGCCGCTGGGCGTGGTGGGGGAGCGGGTGCTGCCGGTCGCGCCGCTGCCGGTGCCCGAGATCGCCGAGGACTCCGGCGAAGTCGACGCGACCGACACCGCGGCGCTGCGACTGCTGATCGACCGGGCCACCGCGGCGAACCCCGAATTCCGCGTCACCGCCGCCAATCTCGGCGCGCTCGCGGCGATCTGCGCTCGGCTGGAGGGCATTCCGCTGGCGCTGGAGCTCGCGGCGTTGCGGCTGCGGGCCTTCACCCCGGATCAGGTGCTGGCCCGACTCGACGACACCATGCGCCTGCTCACGACCGGGCTGCGCACCGCGCCGCGGCGGCAGCAGACGCTCGAGGCCGCCATCCGGTGGAGCTACGACCTGTGCACGCCGGACGAGCAGCGCCTGTGGGAGCAACTCGCCGTTTTCGCAGGCGGATTCGAGCTGGCCGCCGCCGAGTCGGTGTGTGTGCTCGACCCGCCCGGCGCGCTGGTGGACGCGCTCGCCGGCCTGGTCGACAAGTCCGTGCTGAGCCATCGGCACGACAGCGACGGCACCGGCCGCTACGCCATGCTCGAGCCGCTGCGGCAGTTCGCGCTGGCCCGGCTCGCCGCGCACGGCGACGAGTACGCGGTCCGGGTGCGGCACCGCGACCACTACTACGAGCTGGCCCGGCGCGCGCGCACCGAATACTGGAGCGCGGCGGACGTGGTCTGGTTCCGCGACGTCACCCGCGAGCACGCGAATCTGCGTGCGGCCCTTCAATTCGCGCTCGCCGACCCCGCCGGCGCGCACCGGGGGTTACAGATCGCGAGCGAGCTGCGGCCGTTCTGGGAGCACTACCGGTTCTTCCTGGAGGGCTACCGCTGGCTGATGGACGCGCTCGGCAAGGATCTCGACCGCACCGCCGACCGGGCACGGGCGCTGGCCGCCGCGTCGATCATCGCCGCCATGCTCTCCGACACCGTGTCGGCGCACGAGTATCTGCGCGAATGTGTGGCGATAGCAACCGAATTGGCGGCCGAGCAGGTGCTGGTCGAGGCCCTGCTGCTGTCGGCGGTGCTGGCCTTCGCCGAGTCCGACCCGGTGCGCGCGCTCGAGATCGCCGAGGACGCCGCGGTGCGGGCGCGCGCGTGCGGGCACCACGGCACAGAGATGGAGTGCCTCGCGTTCGGGTACGTGTGCGCGATGGTGCTCGCGGACGCGCGCGCGGACGCACTGGCCGAGCGGTTCCTGGCGCGCACGGCCGAGCACGGCTCGCATCTGCTCGGCGGCCTCGCCTCCTGGGCGGTCGGGACGAACCACTGGCGAAACGGCAACGCCGACAAGGCGATCCGGGAGCTGCGCCGCGCGATCGAACTGTTGCGGATGTTCGACCGCTGCGTGTGGACGGCCTCGGTGTTCGACGGGCTCGCCTGGGTCGCGGCCGCCGGCGACGACCAGTACCGGGCCGCCCGCCTCATGGGGGCGGCGGCGACGGTGCGGCGCGGCAGCACGCAGCGCCTGGCGCACGCCATGACCGACGCGGTCGGCGAGAAGGTCCGCCGCCAGGTGCGGGCGGCCTTGGGGGACAAGGACTTCGGCGCGGCGTTCGACGGCGGGGCCGCCCTGTCCCTCGACGAGGCGGTCGGCTACGCGCTCGGCGACGACCGGCCCGACGCGCCATCGACGCCGAAATCGGCCGTGCCCGAACGGCTCACGCGTCGCGAGCAGGACGTGGCCCGGCTGATCGCCGCCGGATACAGCAACAAGCGCATCGCCGCCGAGCTGGTCATCTCGGTCCGCACCGCGGAGAGCCACGTCGACCACATCCTCACCAAGCTCGGGTTCGACTCGCGCGCCCAGGTGGCGGCCTGGGTCAGCCGCGACGCCCGCTGATCAGCTGCCGGTGGCGCCGTCGATGCGTTCGCGCAGCAGGTCGGCGTGCCCGTTGTGCCGGGCGTACTCCTCGATCATGTGCAGGTAGACCCAGCGGAGGTTGTACACCATCTCCGGACGCAGCGGATGCGGGAAGGTGTGCTCGAGCGGCAGGTCGGCGACCGCGGCGTCGGCCAGCTCGATCTCGCGCCGGAAGGTCTCGAAATCGGTTGCGGGGTCGGCTTGTTCGGTGTCGTCGAAGTCGCCGTCGGGGTTGTCCTCGCTGCAATAGACGTACGGCGCGTCCTCGCCGGCCGCGGCGAGCCGGAACCAGCCGCGCTCCACCTCGGTCATGTGCCGGACCAGGGCGTGCAGCGACAGAGTCGACGGTTCGACGGAGCGCCGCCGGAGCTGTCGCGCGTCGAGCCCGGCGCATTTGCTCAGCAGGGTGGCGCGGTGGAAGTCGAGCCAGCCGCGCAGCATCGTTCGTTCGTCGGCGATCAGCGGCGGTCTGGTCCGGACAGGGTCGGGCGCGCTCCAGGTCATGCGGCGACGGTAACCCGGCTGCCGCGCCGCACGCTCGTGATTATCGCCCCGGCCGCCGCCCGCGAGTGAACCGCTTCGCCTGGTCCCCGCGCAGCTTCTCGGCGGGCAGGGTGCGGCCGCACAGCACCAGCAGCAGGTCCTGCGCGTCGCCGGACACCACCTCGCCGGAGCCGTAGCTCCAGTCCAGATCCTCGGCGCGCAGCTCGATCCCCTTCAGATCGACCCCGAAGAACTTGACGCTCTTCGGGTTTATGCCCGCGAGAACGAGGCGCAGCCGATCCTCCGGCACTTTCCGGCCGAGGCCCAGCGCGACGGTGATGTCCAGGCCGTGGATGACGTCGTGGCTCAACGCGCCCGAGAAGCCGCCGCCGGGCGGTTTCCACGGGTGAGCGACGTTGTCCCACAGCGATTTCAGCAGATCCTCGGCCGTGAGCTCCGCGGCGTCCTGCCGGGCCGTCCGGTCGGACATCCGATGGAAACTCCCCATCGCCCGCACCATCTCGAAGGCGAACCGCGGCCCCGACAGCCGGTACGGCATGGTCATGTGCGCGACCACCTCGCGCACCCGCCAGCCCTTGCACAGCGTCGGCGCGTCCCAGCTCGCGGCGTCGAGTCCGCTCAGTAGTTCGGCAAGGTCGGTCCGCTCGTTCGTGATCGCCCTGCGCACCTCGGTCTCGGTCATAGTCTCTCCTCGCCCGCAGATCATTCCCGCCCGCGCCCCGACACGCCATACCCCGGAAAAATCGATCGGCCGAACGGTAAGAAATCGCATTTGCGACAGCCGGTCGTCGGTCTGCATGATGGGCTTGTCATCGGCCCGCGCCGACCGTTACCGCCAGCCGGGAGAACAGCTTTGACCTCACCCATCGCGCCCTTCGACGCGGACTACCTGCTCGATCCGTACGTGGTGCACGCCAAGTTGCGGGACAGCGCGCCCGTGCATCGCGTCGAACTGCCGGATGGTTCGCAGGCGTGGCTGGTCACCCGGGAGGCCGATGTGCGGCGGGGGCTCGCCGATCCGCGCCTCTCGATCGACAAGCGCTCGTCGCGGACGGGGTACCGGGGTTTCCGGCTGCCGCCGGTGTTCGAGGCGAATCTGCTCAATATCGACCCGCCGGATCACACTCGGTTGCGCCGGTTGGTCTCGCACGCGTTCACGCGCCGGCGCATCGATACGCTGCAAGACCAGATTCAAGCCGAAACGGATGTGCTGCTCGATCGAATGGCCGGTCGCGCACAGTCGGAGTTGATCGCCGACTTCGCCGCCCCATTGCCGCTCACGGTGATCGGTGACCTGCTCGGGATCCCGAGTGGAGATCGCGAGGCATTTCACGGATGGACGAACGCGCTGCTCTCGCCCGATCCAGAACAGCCGCAGCAAGCAAAGCAGGCCGTCGTCCAGATGGCGCAGTTCATGGTCGATCTCGTCGCGACCAAGCGCGCCACACCCGCCGACGATTTCCTTTCCGACCTGATCGCCGTGCGCGACGCCGGTGATGAGCTCACCGAAGACGAACTAGTTTCTCTCGCGTTCCTCATTTTCTGGGCGGGCTACGAAAACGCCGTGAAACTCATCGGCAAAGCCGTGCTCGCCCTCTTCGACCACCCCGAACAACTCGCCGCACTCCGCGCCACCGCGCCCACGGTGAGCGACGCCGCGGTCGAGGAACTCCTGCGCTACGCCCACCCCAGCCAATTCGCGATCCGTCGTTTCCCCACCGAGGACATCACCATCGGCGACGTCCGAATCCCCGCGGGCGACACCGTGCTGTTCGGCACCGCGTCCGCCGACCGCGACCCCGCGTTCGTGCCCGACCCCGACACCCTCGACCTGACGAGAGCCGACAACCAGCACCTCGCGCTGGGCCACGGGATCCACTACTGCCTCGGCGCGCCGCTCGCCCGCCTCGAAACCCGCATAGCCATCGGAAGTCTCATCCACCGATTCCCCCGAATGGCGCTGGCCGTCCCTCGCGAGCAGCTCCGCTGGCGCTCCTCTTTCCGCGAACACGGCCTGCGCGAACTGCCGGTGATCCTCGGCGGTTAGGCCGTGTGCCGAGGTCCTGTCCGGTGATCTCCGAAGCCGGCCTGAACCGGGTGCGGCAGCTGCATGCGGTGGCGTCTGTGCTGGCCGGACCAGGTGAATCGTTTGGCTTTGTCGCCGAGCAGCGCTCCGTCGGGCAGCGCGCGGCCGCACAGCACGAGCAGCAGATGCTGTGCCGCGCCGCGCACCACCTCACCGGAGCCGTAGCTCCAGTCCAGATCCTCTGCGCGCAACTCGATCCCGTCGAGGTCGACGCCGAAGAACTTCAGGCTCTGGGGATTCACGGCGTCCAGCACGATCCGCAGCCGATCCTCGGGCACCTTCCGGTCCAGCCCGAGCGCGACGGTGATGTCCAAGCCGTGCACGACGTCGTGGCTCAACGCGCCCGCGAGCCCGCCGCCGGGCGGCGTCCACGGATGAGCGACGTTGTCCCACAGCGTCTTCAACAGATCCTCGGGCGTGAGCGCCGCCGCGTCCCGTCGGGCGGCACGATCGGCCAGCCGATGGAAACGCCCTCCCGCCCGCAGCATGTCGAGCGCGAAGCGCGCCTCGGAGAGCCGGTACGGCAGGGTGATGTGCGCGACGACCTCCCGCACCCGCCAGCCCCGGCACAGCGACCGCGCGTCCCAGGCGTCGGCGTCGAGCCCCGCCAATACCTCGGCGAGGTCGGTTCGTTCCGCCGTGATCGCCGCGCGCACCTCGCTGTCCGTCACCGTCTCTCCTCGCCGTCGCCCAGCGCGCGACCTCGGCCCGGCCGAGCACGGGCACCATCGCGGACGCACTTGGGATTTGTCGGGTATGTCCCTTTCCGTGATGCTATGCCGGGTGTGTCATCGTCTGAGCATTCGGCGTTTCGCACCGGCGTGTCGCGTTGACTATCGCGGCGTGAGGAACGTTCCCGCGTGCAGTGTGCTGCCGAAGCCGGGCGCGAAGACGCCGTACTCGTAGACCACGTGCCCGCCGACCACGGTGGCCGCCACGGCCCGGTCGTTGCGGTTGACCATCCGGTTCAGCCCGGCGAGGCCGGGGAACGGGGCCTCGGCGTAGGCGGCGCCGGAGCCGTCGAAGCCGGCCGGATCGATGACCGCGATGTCGGCGCGGGCGCCCTCACTCAGGCGGCCGACGTCCAGGCCGTACCAGTCGGCGAGCTCGCCGGTCAGCCGGTGCACCGCCGCCTCGATCGGCATGAACGCGCGCCGATGCGCCCGCTCCAGCATGCGCAGGCCGAAGTTGTAGAAGGCCATATTGCGCAGGTGCGCACCGGAATCGGCGAAACCGACCTGCACGTTGGGGGAGCGCTGGAGTCGGTCGAGCACGTCGTCGCGGTCGTTGGCGATCACCGTGCGCCAGCGCAGCCGCGACCCGTGCGCGACGGCGAGATCGAGCAGCGCGTCGGCGGGGTGGATGCCGCGCTCGTCGGCCACCGCGCCGAACGACTTGCCGACCACCTCGGCCTCGGGGCAGGCGACGATCTCGGCGTCGTACAGGTCCCGATGCCACACTCGAGGACCGTATTTCTTCGCGAGATCCTTGCGGAACTGCCTGCGATAAGACTCGTCGGCCAGCAGTTCCCCGCGCGCGAGCACGTCGCGAATGTTGAGCGCCGCGACGCCGGAGCCGAACTCCTCGAAGACGACCAGGTCGACCCCGTCGGCGTAGACCTCGAACGGCACCGGCAGGTGCTGCCACCGAAAAGCCGCCCCGCCCAGCTTGTTCGCGATCCAGGCCGCGGTGATCGCCGCGCGCGCCGTGGTGCGATCGGCCTTCACGTCCATGCCCGCGATCAGGGTTGTCTTGAGCGGCTTGCGCACTCGCCCGGCGCTCTGCGCGAAGTAGCGCGCGATCTCCAGCCGGGAGGTAAGGTTCGGCGTGCTCTGGTGGATCCGATTCCGTTGCCGCAGAATGTCGTTCAGCGCCGAGTACTCGCGCCAATCGGCGTAGGTCGAGGGCAGCTGCCTGCTCGGGAAGCGCTCGCCCGCCAGCTTCGAGAACGAGCTGCGGATGGTGGACAGCCCGAGGAACCCGGCGTCGAGCGCGTCGGTCAGCATGCGCCGCATGCGATTCAGCTCGTCGGCGGTGGGCCGCACCCGCGGATCGACCGCCCGGCCCAGCCCCATGACGGCCACCCGGATGTCCGAATGGCCCAACAGCGCGGCCACGTTCGCGCCGAGCGGGCGCGCGGCCAGCGACTGTGCATAGGTCCGGGGCCCGTCCCAGTCCCGATGCTCCTTCACCGCCGAGTGCACCGCGTCCCAGGGCAGCGCCTCCACCCGGGCGAACATGTCGGCGCAGTCGTCGGCCTCGGCATACACCGTGGACAGCGAGCAGTTCCCGATGACCACGGAGGTGACGCCGTGCCGCACCGACTCGCCGAGCCCCGGATTGCCGAGCACCTCGGCGTCGTAGTGGGTGTGCACGTCGAGCAGGCCCGGCATGACCCACTTACCCGTCGCGTCGATGCTCCGCGTGCCCGTCGGCAGCGGCTCGGCGCTGATCGCGACGACTTTGCCGTCTCGGACGCCGACATCGGCCGCGCGCGGCGGCGACCCCGCGCCGTCGAACACCGACCCGCCGCGAATCACCACGTCGTACATCTGCGCCTCCATGCCACCGGTATCCGGTACTCCCGGTTATGAATACATCGTCGCACGGGCCGGTCTCCGAGGTCAGGGGATCGAAATCGACCGAAGTGCCGTTGTTTGCCATCCAGATCGTTCGCGGGAACGAATACGAAGACGGATCGCCCCGCGACCGCACCCGCCGTCGCGGCACACACACAGAGATTGGGGAACGTGCATGCGCGTCAGGCCGGCTCGGATGACCACCCTGGCAACCTGCTGTGCCCTCGTGCTGCTGGGGCTGCTGCCCGCGAGCGCGGCGCGGGCGGACAGCGAGATCGAGGGCGTCGACGTCTCGGACGGCACCGTCGACTGGGTCAGCGGGCACGCCAAAGGCGGCGCGTTCGCCTACCTCGAGGCGACCCAGGGCAAGAGCGGCGTCAACTCGGCCTTCGACCGGCTGACGCTCGGCGCGACCACCGCTGGCCTGTACCACGGCGCGTATCACGTCGCCGCGCCCGGCGCGAGCAGGGGCATGGATCAGGCCAACTTCTTCGTCGACCACGGCGGCGCCTGGAAGGCGGAGGACGGGCGCACGTTGCCGGGAGCGATCGTGCTGCAAGAGAAGTCGAAGTGCGACGGCCTCGAGCCCGCGGCGATGGTCGCGTGGCTGAAGGAGTTCAGCAACACCTACCGCACGCGGACCACGCGGGCGCCGGTCATCGCGACCACCTCCGCGTGGTGGAAGACGTGCACCGACGACTCCGTGGACTTCGGCGCCGTGAACCCCCTGTGGATCCTGCACCCCGGTAAGTCCACCGGCCCGCTGCCCGCGGGCTGGAAGTCTTACGCGCTCTGGCGCTACGCGGCCGCCGGGGCGAAGGGCTCGGACCGGTTGAACGGTGACGAGGCCGCCCTCGAGCAGTTCGCCGTCCCGAATGGGGCCTGACCGCAACGGTATCGATCAACCCCGACGCCGCCAGCGCCGCCTCGGCGTCGGAGCGGCGACCACGGGGCCGGCGTCGCCGTAGAGATCACCGTGCACCTGCTGGTAGCGCGCCCGGATCCGACCGCCGAGGGCGGGGGAGTCCGGCGCGGGAATCTCGGCGACGGTGCGCGCCGGCCAGTCCGGCGGCTGCGCCGCGCCACTGAGCGCCCACGCGGCCTGCCGGGCCGCGCCGAGCGCGACATACTCGTTCGGCTGCGGGACGGTGACGGGCACGCCGAAGATCTGCGCGGCGATCTCGGCGACCAGCCCCGAGCGGGCGGCCCCGCCGATCAACAGAACCCGGCGCACACCCGTGCCGCGTGAGCGGAGATGATCGAGCGCCTCGGCCATATTGCAGAGCATGCCCTCGAAGGCGGCGCGGGCAATATGGCTGGGACGCATGGTCTCCGGACGCAGCCCGTGCAGGCTGCCGGTGGCGTGCGGCAGGTTCGGCGTGCGCTCGCCGGACAGGTAAGGCAGCAGGACGAGCCCGTCGGCGCCCGGCGGAGCCTGCGCGGCAAGGGTTTCCAGGGTGGCCAGGTCGACGCCGAGCAGGTCGGCGGCGTACCGCAGCACGCGCGCGGCGTTGAGCGTGCACACCAGCGGCAGGAAGGCCCCTGTCGCATCGGCGAATCCGGCTACCGCGCCGCTGGCGTCGGCGCTCGGCGCGGCCGTGCGGGCGAAGACGGTGCCGCTGGTGCCGAGGGAGACCACCACGTCGCCGTCGCCGAGGCCGAGACCCAGTGCGGCACCGGCGTTGTCGCCCGTGCCCGCGGCGACGAGCACACCGGACGGCGTGCGCCCGGCGGCCTCGGCGGGCGCGAGCACCCTGGGCACCTCCGGCGTGCGGCCGCGAAAACCCAAGGCCAGCAGGTCTTTACGGTAGTCGCAGTCGGCGGGCGACCAGTAGCCGGTGCCCGAGGCGTCGCCGCGGTCGGTCGTCGGCTCCAGCGCGGGATCGTCGGGGCCGCCGCCGCGCAGCCGCCAGGTCAGGTAGTCGTGCGGCAGCATGACCCGCGCGGTGCGGTCGGCCCGCTCGGGCTCGTGATCGGCCAGCCAGCGCAGCTTGGTCACCGTGAACGCGGCCAGCGGGACGCTGCCGACGGCGTCGGCCCATGCCCGCGCGCCGCCCAGCTCTAGGATCAGCTCGTCGGCGGCCGCCGCGGAGCGGACGTCGTTCCACAGCAGCGCGTCGCGCACCGGCCGGCCCTCGGCATCGAGCGCGACCAAGCCGTGCTGCTGCCCGGCCACCGCGACCGCGTCGACCTGCTCGAGCAACCCCGACCCCGCCGCGCACAACGCCTCCCACCAGGCATGGGGCGAGACCTCGGTGCCGTCCGGATGCGGTGCGCTCGCCTGGTGCAGCAGCTCGCCGGTCTCCGCGTCGCAGACCACCACCTTGCAGGACTGGGTGGAGCTGTCCACCCCGGCCACCTTCGCCGCACACATGAGTCCACCTTGCACCCGAAAGGCCCTCGCACGAAACATTTCGGGTATTCGCCGGGCGGATCGGGCACACTGGCCCGGTGATCGACGACCCGGACCGCCCCGCCGACGTGCACGTCCGGACCGGTGACGGAACGCCGGTGCCGGAGCTGACCGACGACGTGCTGACCGAACTCCTGCACGAGCCGCCCGACCCGGAGTGCCCGTTCATCGTGCTCAACCGCGGCGAGCACGCCTACATCCAGACCCGCCTGCTGCCGGACGGCGTCTACGAGATCGAGCACCGCGGCGACGACTCCGACGAGCGCTTCCAGGTCTACACCTCCGACGCGCGCCTGGTGCGCGACGTCATGTGGGGGTGGGTGGACGAAGACCGGTGGTGGCGCGACGCCGTCGCCTGGTATCGCGTCGATCCCGCCGTCGCCGAGGTGCAGTCCGTGCTCGCCGATTTCGAGGATCTGCTCGACGGCGTGTCCGTGCTGGACGGCATCCAGGCGAGCATGGACGACGCGATGGCCCGCGCCGACGAGCTGCTCGCCATGGACCTCGATCAGCTGTCGGCGGACCCGGACGAGTCGGCCTGATACCACCACGCGGTGGCGGCGATGTCCGCGTTCTCCAGCGGCAGATAGGTCTCCGCGTCCTGCCAGCCGAGCGCCTGCACGGTGACCCGCAGCTCGCGCTCGAAACAGATGGGGTCGGGCACATGCCAGCGGTACATGCCGAATCGCTGCTCCGGCTGGTAGATCTCGCCGGGCGGCAGCGCCTGCGGAAAGCCCAGGTACGGCGTGGAATACGTGCGATACCGGCCGTCGATGTCGAAATTCCACGCGCCGCCGAAGTAGTCCTCGGTGCCCGTGCCGCAGATGGTGGGGAAGTCGGTGTCGCCGTCGAGGAAGAACTTGAACTCGCCCTCGCCCCACCAGCCCGGGGCGTTGGGTTGAATCGCGAGGTAGGTGCCGACATAACGCCCCGGCCCGGGCACGGTGTCCAGGACGGTGTGAATGGCGGGATGGCCGAGCGGGTTTCGGCGTGACCACCGGGCGTGCAGGTAGCCCGCGTCGTCGGGCACGTCCTCCTCGGTGTAGGTGACCTGGTAGTACACCGGAACCGTATGGCCGCAAGCGTTTTCGAGGGTGATGCGGGCGTGGCAGCGAAATGGCATGGGCCAGTAGCTGTTCAGGCCGCCCGCCGGGTTCACGAGGACCATCTGCGAGTTCACCAGGGCGAGTACGTCCCAGCCGTTGCAGAAGAAGTCGCCCAGCGGCACCTCGATCGCGGGTTCCGGTGCGTCGTCCCAGTACATACGCAGCGTGATGTCGCGCAGGGCGGAGCGATCGGTGGTCAGCCACAGATGGCGCACCATCCCCGGGCCGGAAATGTCTGCCAGCGTGGCGGTTTCACCGTCGGACACCAGGATCGAGGGCGAGACCTTCCACCCGACGCCGAGGTACCGCGCCGCGTGTGCGCCGGTGCCGGTGGTCGCGCGACCGCCCGCGCCCGGTGCGCCCGTCGGGTTCTCGGCGCTGATGGACCGCGTTCGCGTGTTGTCCAGCTGCCATAGTTCCATCGGGGCGCCTCCTAGCTTTACAGGCCGGGCCAGCCATATCTATTGGGGATCGCCGCGAGTCCGGCCTGCCGGGAGCCCGCCCCCGGCCCGGCGCCTGCGGCCGCGCCGTTCGGGTCGTACGGCATCTGCTCGGCCACCTCCCGGCGCAGTTTGTCCATGTCCATCCAGCGGATGTTCTGTACCAGCTCTTCGAGCGCCTCGGGGGCGAGGAAGCCCGCCTCGTTGAAGACCAGCAGGCCCTCCCGATACGCCATCAGGGTCGGGAACGCGCTGATCTCGGCCCTGATCTTCATCTCCTCCTCCGCCACCGCGTCGACGGTGCCGTGCACGATGTCGGTGTGCCGCTCCGCCGACGACTCGTAGACCGGAGCGAAACGGGTGCACCAGCCGCACCAGTCCGCCCACCACTCCACGAGCACGATGGGGTGGCGGGCGATCACGGCGTCGTAGTTCTGCGGGGTCAGGGTGACAGTGGGCATGGGATCCTCGGGTAGATATCCGACAGAGCAACCCTGCATCCTTGCACGGTTGGCTCGGCTCAGGAGAACGCCCCCTTGCGGTGTTGCTCGCTCGCCAGGAAATGTGTGATAGCAGTGCTGCATTCATACAGATCGCGGTAGTGCTGGTAATAGCGATTGTATTCTTCGGTGCGTTCCGGTTGGGGTTCCACAGTGGCAACGATCGGGTTCCAGCGCGTGGTGTCGACCCCCGCGGCCTCGGCCGCCAGCAGGGCGTCGCCGAGGCACGCGCCGATCGTCTCCGCCGGCAGTTGCTGCGGCAGGCCGGTCACGTCCGAGACGATCTGCGTCCACAGGCCGCCCTTGGTCCCGCCGCCGACCGCGACGAGCCGGCCCGCGCGCCCGCCCGCCTCGGTCATGGCCACCAGGTTGTGCCGTACGCCGTAGGCGATGCCCTCCAGCACGGCGCGGTACAGCTCGGCGCGGCCGTGGGCGAGGGTCAGGCCCGCGACGATGCCCCGCGCGTCCGGATCGAACAGCGGCGTGCGCTCCCCGGCGAAATACGGCAGGACCAGCAGTCCCCGGCTGCCCGCGGGCACCGGCGCGGCCTCCGCGACGAGCTCGGCGAAGTCGGCGCCGACCAGGCTGCGCAGCCACTCGGTCACCGCGCCCGAGGTAGCCATGCCCGCTGCGAGAGTGTATGTGCCCGGCCAGGTTCCGCACGTTCCCCACAGTCCGGCGTGCGGGCGCGGGTCGCTCAGCACCTGGACGAGGAACATGGTCGTGCCGTACATGACCATCGCGTCGCCGGGCGCGCGGACGCCGACGCTGGCGGCCTCGGCCCAGGCGTCGATGGTGCCGGTGGTGACCGGAAGGCCAACGGGCAGGCCGGTACTCGCCGCGGCCGCCGCGGACACCCGCCCGATCACCTCGGTCGGCCAGGCCAGCTCCGGCAGCCGCAGGCCGGGCGCCACCAACTCGGCCCAGTCCAAAGCCCATTCGCGGCGCAGCAGGTTGTACATCGGGACGCACTGACTGGCCGACTGATGGTCGAGCACGTAGCGGCCGGTGAGCCGGTGCACCAGAAAGGAACTCGCCATCAGCAGCATGCTGGTCCGCGCAGCGACCTCCGGCTCGTGCCGGGCCAGCCAGCGCAGCTTCGGCCCGACGGCCTGACTGGTGAGCGGCGACCCGGCGCGCTCGAGCACGGCCGGCGCGCCGAATTCGGCTTCCAGCTCGGCGATCTCGGCGGTCGCCCTGGTGTCGACGCCGTAGAGGATGGCGGGCCGCAGCGGGCGGCCGTCGGCGTCGGCAGGCAGCAGGCACGGCCCGATGCCGGAGACCGCGAGGCCGTCGAGCGCGGCGCCGTCGGCCGCGGCGAGCAGATCACCGATGATCGCGGTGAAGTCCGCCCACCACACCCGCTCCGCGTCGTGCTCGACCCAGCCCGGCCGCGGCGTCGAAACACCGTGGGCGCGTTCGGATCTGGCGAGGACGGTGCCGTGCTCGTCGGTCAGCACGCCCTTCGAGCTGGCGGTGCCGATGTCTACGCCGAGGAACCTCGTCACCGGACGAACTCGTCGACGGTGACCCCGAGGAGCTCACACGCCGTCCGCAGCGCGGGGCGATGGTCGCCGGGCACCGCGTGAATGTGATTGGCGCCGAAGCGGGACAGGAAATCCTCGGCCTTGGCGTCGAGGCGGGCGAACGCGTGCGGCCACTCCCAGGTGGACTGCTTCATCAGCGCCTCGTTGGTCTGATCGTCGTAGGTCTCGAAGTCGCCCAGCATCAACTGCATCCGGTAGTCGCCGTCCTTGCGGGTGAGGCGGGCCAGCGTCATGCCGCCCGGCGCGGCGAGGTGGTGCACCGACGCGCCGCCGGCCGGGAAGAAGAACACCTCCGGATACAGGTGCACCTTCGCGAGGTTCTCGGCCGGGTCGGCGCTGCGGGCGGCGAACCACGTCGCGTGCTGGCCCGAGTTGCACAGATCCCAGATGTCGCGGTCGGCGTGGTAGTGCCGCACATCCGCGAAAAGCACCGGGGTACCGGCGATCTGCTTGAGCAGCTGCATGGTGAGCGCGCCGTCCATGTCCGCCTCCGTGGCGCACACGTGGGTCTGCTTAGGTCCGTTCCAGTCGTACGGATCGTTGAGGAAGGCCTCGGTGATGTCCATCGTGGCGAAGTACTGGGTGAGCTCCGGCTGCCCCTTGATGCCCGAGAAGTCGAGCCGCCACTCGGCGATCAGCTCGCGCACCGCCAGGTACGAACGGATCTGGCGCTCCAGGATTTCCGGCGTCAGCTTCGCCCCGTCGTAGTGCACGCCGGCCGCGTGGCGCTCCAGCCACTCGCGGGCCGCCTTGGCCTCACCGGCGTCGGCCAGTTCGGCGCGCCGCACGATCTCCCACTGATCGATCTCCTCGACGTCGATGCCGAAGATCCGTTGCCACTGATCGGTATTGGCGACCGCGGTGTTCATGCCCATCGGCCGCCCGCCGAAGCGGCCGAAGGTGCTGCCGCGCAGGCTCGCCACCGCCGCGGCGGCGCGGGCGCGCACGCCGATCGCCTCGATGAGCGCGGAATCGGCCGGGTCGCCCCACAATCGGGCGTGGGTGCGCCCGATCTGATCCAGCGCGCCGCCCGCGGCGAGCATGCCCACCATGCCGGGCTGGACCGGGTCGATGTTCGACAGCAGCAGCAGCGGACCGGGCGTCGCACCGGCGGCCAGCATGGTGAAGTGCGGGAAAGCCCAGACGGCGTAATGGAATACGGTGAGATCGACCTCCGCGGCGGCCACCGCCCGCGGCACCGAGCTCGCCAGCGCGTTGTCGCTGATCGGCTCCGCGCCGCGCACCACCTCGTGCCCGGCCTGCTCCAACGCCGCGACCAGATGGTCCTCGGTCGTCCTGATGAACTCCGCGATGCCCGAGTGCACATAGTCGCGCCCGTCGGACATGCTGACAACTCCGATGCGAGCCATGCCGGTCCTCCGCGCGGATGGATGGTCGGATAGACGGTCATCTCAAGAAATACCAGGCAGAACACGCCCTTTGGGCAGTTTCGGCAAATCGGCCGACCGGGCGTGCGCCGCCGCCGGATTCGGCCGCTACCCGGCACCGGGACGACGTGTCACCGGGGCACGGCCTTGGCCGCGGCCGAGTCGCGGTGATGCGGGAAGGTGAGCGGTGCGAGATACACGCCGCCCTGGCCCCACCCGGCGGCGGTGATCCACCAGCGGATGTCGTCGTGCACGAGTTCGGCCGCGTGGGAGGCGATGTGGCCCACCTTGTTCCCGATGCGGAAGCAGAACGGGTTGTCGCTGCGGAACACGTCGGTGCCGACGTAGTCCGGGCGCGGGCCGATGAACAGATACCACCAGCCGTCGACCTGAACGACGAAGGGGGACTCGGTGTTTCCCGCCTCGGTGCCGACGGTCGGGTCGGTGTAGGCGATGTGCCGGTCGCCCCAGTGCTCGAGATCGGTGCTGGTGCGGTACGCGACGACGTGGTTGCCGCCCGCGGGATCGCTGGTGGCGCAGTAATACATCACCCACTGGTCGCCGACCCTGGCGACCATGGGATCGCGGGCGTCGTAGCCGTCGCGGAACAGCGGGCCGGAACACCTACGCTCCCAATGGAACATGTCGGTCGAGGTGGCCAGGTTGATGGCGGCGGCGGTGCGATCCTCCCCGCCGCCCGCGTAGAACATGTAGTAGCGCCCGTCGGCCGTGACGACGAAAGGCGCCCAGATATGGGTCTCCCCGTAGTCGGGGTCGACGCGCAGCGCGGGCGGCTGCTTCGTCCATGGCCCGAGCAGTTCGTCCGCGGTCGCGTGCGCGAACTCGATCTCGTTGAACGGGTCGGGGGGTTCCTGGTGCGTGATGCCGAACAGGTGCCACCGTCCGTCCGTGTCCCGGACGATGGTGTGGTCGTTGATGTACCACGCCTCCGGCTCGTCGGCGCCCGGGTCGTAGATCCGTACGAAGGCGCCCGCACACACCACCTCGCGCATCGCCATACCCCCATCATCCTCGCGATCGCCCCGCCCGCGCCGCCGAAAACCCGCACCGATGCGGTATCGGGTCACGGCCGTGGCCGCAGCGCTCCCGACCCGGCGGCGGCCAGCAGCACGAACAGCACCGGAACCGCGAGTCCGACGGTGAGCCCGTGGTTTTGGGCGACGAAGCCGATCAGCACGGGACCGGTGAAGAAGCCGAGGTAGCCGATGAAGGACACGTTGGCGATAGCGCGGGCCGTCGGCACGCCCGGCACGGTGCCGCTCGCGGCGAAGGCCAGCGGCAGCGTGAACGAGATGCCGAAGCCGAACACCGCCACGCCGAGCAACGCCGGAAGCGTGCCCCCGGTCAGCAGGGCGACCCCCAGACCGAGCCCGGCCGCGACGGTGCCGAGCACGAACGGCCGCACCGGGCCGAACCAGGTGACGAGGCGGTCACCGAGGAGCCGCCCGGCGAACATCGACCCCGCGAACAGCGCGAACCCGACCGCGGCCACGGTCGTGCTCGCGTGCGTCTCCTCGTGCAGATAGACCGCGGTCCAGTCGTTGGCCGCGCCCTCGGCCAAGGCCACGCAGAACGCCAGCAGACCCAGCACGATCAGCCGGGCCGGCCACCGCCGCGCACCGCCGGAGGAGACCTCCGCGCCCGGCACCATGCGATCGATGGACGACGGCAGCATGCCGCGCCCGCCGAGGACGGCCGCGACGGCGACGACCACGCTGACCGCGGCGAAGTGCGTCGGAAGCGCGATGTGCGCCCGCTCGACCGCCGCCCCGACCAGCGATCCGCCGATCATGCCGAGGCTGAAGCAGGCGTGGATGCCCGACAGCAGCGGCCGCTCGCTCGCCTTCTCCACCGCGACGCCGTGCGCGTTCATCGCGACGTCCACGACGCTGTTGATCACCGCGAAGGTGCACAGCGCGGCCGTCAGTCCGGCCAGATTCCCCGCCACGAGCAGGCCGGACAGCGAGACCGCGAACAGCGGCACCGCGACCCGCAGCGTCGCGCGGCTGCCGAACCGCAGCGTGACGAACTTCCCGAGCTGCAGCCCGAGCACCGCCCCGACGTTCATGCCCGCGAAGGCCGTGGCCAGCCCGGCCTCGTCCAGCCCGAGCTGTTCCTTGATGGTCGGCGTGCGCGCGACCCATGTCGCGAACAGCGCCCCGCTGAGCAGGAACGTCAGCCGCACCGACCACAGCGCGGACCGTACGTCGGCGGACTTGCCCGAAGTCAGCGTCGACACCCCGGCGCACTCCTCTCACCCGACACGAATCCGCTAGCGAACCACGAAAGGGAGAGGGAGGCAACATCTTTACGCACGGCGGTGCGGGCCGCCGGCTGTGTGCCGACAGGAGGATGCACGCCGAACTGGCTGCCCCACGGCAGGCCAGGTCGGCGACCCGCTCTACGCCGCGTCGGTCAGGCTGCGGCGCAGGTAGTCCGCGGTGATCGAGCGCTCGTCCGCCAGCAGCGCGGCGGGCGTTCCGGTGAACACGATCTCGCCGCCGTGCTTGCCGCCGTCGGGGCCGAGATCGATCACCCAGTCCGCCCGTTTGACCACGTCCAGGTCGTGCTCGATGACGATCACCGTGTTGCCCGCGTCGACCAAGCGGTCCAGCTGGGCAATCAACGTGTCCACGTCGGCCATGTGCAGGCCCGTGGTCGGCTCGTCCAGGACGAACACGCCGCCGCTGCGATACAGGTGATCGGCCAGTTTGATGCGCTGGCGCTCGCCGCCGGACAGCGAGCTGAGCGAACGGCCCAGGGTCAGGTAGCCCAGGCCCACCTCGTTCAACGAGCGCAGCGGCTTGCGAATCTTGTTGTCGGCGTGCCCGTCCCAGAAGTCCAGGGCCTGCTCGGCGGTCATGTCGAGCACGTCGGCGATGGACGCCCCGCGCACCGTGTAGTGCAGCACCTCGGGCCGGAACCGCCTGCCGTGACAGGTCTGGCACACGGTAGTGATCGGGTCCATGTACGCCAGGTCGGTGAATATGACGCCCGCGCCGCCGCATTCGGCGCACGCGCCCTCGGAGTTGAAGCTGAACAGCCCCGGTTTCACGCCGTGCTCCCTGGCGAACAGCTGCCGCATCGGGTCCATGATCCCGATGTAGGTGGCCGGGCTGGAGCGGCGCGACGCGTGAATCGCCGCCTGGCTCACCGCGATCGCCTCCGGATGCGCCGCGAGGAACGCCCCGGAGACCAGCGTGCTCTTGCCCGACCCCGCGACGCCGGTGATGGCGGTGAGCACCCCGGTCGGGAACCGCGCCGTGACGTTCTTCAGGTTGTGCAGCCGAACGTCGGCCACCGTCAGCCACCCGGTCGGCGTGCGCGTCCGCTCCTTCACCGGTTGCACCCGGCGCAACCGCTCGCCGGTCAAAGTGCCCGAGGCGCGCAGCTTTTCGACCGAGCCCTGGAACTCGACCTGACCGCCGTGCGACCCCGCGCCGGGCCCCATGTCCACAACCTGGTCGGCGATGGCGATCACGTCGGGGGAGTGCTCGACCACCAGCACCGTATTTCCCTTGTCGCGCAGCTGGATCAGCAGGTTGTTCAGCCTGCCGACGTCGCGCGGGTGCATGCCGACGCTCGGCTCGTCGAAGATGTAGGTCATGCCGGTCAGGCTTGAACCGAGATGGCGAACTACCTTGAGCCGCTGCGCCTCCCCGCCCGACAGCGAGGAGGTCTCCCGGTCCAGCGACAGGTAGCCGAGGCCCACCTCCTCGATCCGGCGCAGCCGCGCGATGGCCGCGCCCGCGATCGTCTCGGCCATCGGATCGTCGATGGCGGCCAGCACCTCGATCAGATCCGTCACCTCGAGCCTGCCGTAGTCGGCGATACCGAGCCCGTCGATCCGGCTGGCCAGCGCGGCCGCGTTCAATCGCGCGCCGCCGCAGGCCGGGCAGACCTCCTCGGTGACCACCTCCCGTGCGGCCGCCCGATTCTTGTCCGACAGCGAATCGAGGTCGCGTTTGATGTAGAGCCGATCGAAGCGCTCGAGCAGTCCCTCGTAGGCATTGCTGCCGACCCCTCCGGTCTTGTTCGGCCGCGGCACCCGAAACCCGTTGCCGCGCAGGAACAGCTGTCACTCCTCCGCGCTGAACTCGCGCAACGGCTTGTCCGGATCGAACAGTCCGGATTGGGCGTAGAGCTGCCACTGAAAGGTGCCGATGGCGAAGGGCGCGAAGGTGATCGCGCCCTCGTTCAGCGACCTGTCCATGTCGAGCAGCTTGTCCAGGTCCGGCCGCACCACGTGGCCGAGCCCGCCGCACTCCGGGCACATGCCCAGCGGGTCGTTGAACGAGTAGTTCGTCGCCTCACCGGCACTCGGCTCGCTGTGCCGGGAGAACAGCACCCGGATGATCGACTGGATATCGGTCATGGTGCCGACGGTGGAGCGCGAGTTACCGCCGATCGGGCGCTGGTCGACCACCACGGCGGGGGCCAGGTTGTCGATCGCGTCGGCCTCGGGCCGCTCGTACTTCGGCAGCCGGTTGCGGATGAACCAGGTGTAGGTCTCGTTGAGCTGGCGCTGCGACTCGACCGCGACGGTGCCGAAGACGATCGACGACTTGCCGGAGCCGGACACCCCGGTGAAGACCACGATCTTGCCCTTCGGGATCTCCAGCGAGATGTTGCGCAGATTGTTCTCGCGCGCGCCGACGATCTGGATGGTGTCTCGCTCTGCATTCACAATCCCCACGCTATGCGGCAATGAGGT
This sequence comes from Nocardia tenerifensis NBRC 101015, assembly GCF_000308715.1. Lineage (GTDB taxonomy): Bacteria > Actinomycetota > Actinomycetes > Mycobacteriales > Mycobacteriaceae > Nocardia > Nocardia tenerifensis. Next base: position 5,695 of record NZ_BAGH01000588.1, on the reverse strand, counting down.
CAGGTTCGGTCCTCATTGCCAGCCATACTGAAACGGTGACCGAGACCGCCGCGCGACTGCTCCAACTGCTGTCGCTCCTGCAGACCCGCCGCGAATGGACGGGCCCCGAGCTGGCCGAGCGGCTCGGCGTCACCGTGCGGACCGTGCGCCGCGACATCGATCGGCTCCGCGAGCTCGAGTACCCCGTGCGCGCCAGCCTCGGCTCGGTCGGCGGATACCGCCTCGAGGCCGGCGCCGACCTGCCGCCGCTGCTGCTCGACGACGAGGAGGCGGTGGCGATCACGCTCGGCCTGCGCAGTGCCGCCCAGGGCGCGGTGGCCGGCATCGAGGAGTCGGCCGCCCGGGCCCTCGTCAAACTCCAGCAGGTGCTGCCCGCGCGGCTGCGCGGCCGGGTGGACGCGGTCGATTCGGCGACCGTCTCGCTGGGCGGCCCGGCCGCCGGACCGCGCGTCGACCCGGAAACCCTGGTCGTGCTGGCCGCCGCGGCCCGCGACGGCGAGCGAATCCGGTTCCGCTACCGGGACAAGAGCGACGCGGAGAGCAAGCGGTTCGCCGAGCCGCACAGCCTCGTCGCCGCGGGCCGCCGCTGGTATCTGGTCGCCTGGGACATCGACCGCGCCGACTGGCGCACCTTCCGCCTCGACCGGATCGACGCCCCGTTCCCGACCGGAGTCCGTTGCCCGCCAAGACAATTGCCCGCCGAGGACGCCGCAGCCTTCGTCACCGCGCAACTGGCCCGCTCGCGGCCGCCGCGCAGCGTGGTGCTGCTCGTGCACACCTCGGCGGAGCGGCTGGCCGAGACCTTTCGCGTGCGGCCGGAGGAGGTCGAGCCGATCGATGACCGCAGCTGCCTGCTCCGTACCAGCGCCGACTCGCTCGAGTGGACCGCCGTGCGGATCGCCCACCTCGACGTCGAGTTCGAGGTCGAGGAGCCGCCGGAGATGCGGCGCATGCTGCGCGGCATCGGCGCCAAACTGATACGCGCGGCAGGGGATACGGAGCGGCCCGGCTGACTCGCGCGACCGATCGGCGTCCGGTTCGCCTGTTTTCAATACCGGTATACGACCGCTCGAGCGTTGCTATCGTTCCGCCATGTCGAACACGACGGGCGAGGACATATCCGAAGCGCCCGTGGAGGATCGGCCTTCACTCCTGGAGGTCGACGATGAGGAGAAGCCCGCCCGGGTCTTGACCGGCTGGGCCGAGCGGGTGGTCGCGGTCACCGCCTTCGCGGTCGCGATTCTGGTGGTGTGGCAGGTTTTTCGGCCGCTGCCGCAGGGGAGCCAGTACTACCTGGTGGTGTTCCTGGCGGCCACCTTGCCGCTGGTGTTCCTGGCGTACCGATCCGGCGTGCGATTCCTCGATCGGGCGGACGGGCCGGGCGTCTTCGACTGGTTGCTCGCCGTTGTCGCGGTCGTGGTGTGCCTGTATCCGGTGCTGCCCTTCACGATCGGCTCCGGCGGCGGCGGGTACAACGCCTTCCTGGATCGGCAGGGCCTGCTCGACCCCGTCGACGTCGGCATGGGCGCGGTGCTGCTGGTGCTCGTTCTGGAGGCGTGCCGGCGTACCACCGGGTGGGTGCTCGTCGCGGTCTGCCTGGTGTTCGTCGCGTACGGGTACTACGGCGGGTTCCTGCCGCAGGACTGGAGTATCGCGCACGCGGGCTTGGACTTCGGGCAGATCATCGACGCGCTGTACAACTCGGGCAGCGGATTCTATGGCACCCCACTGGATGTCGCGGCCACCTACATCGTGCTGTTCACGCTGTACGGCGCGGTGCTCGAATTCTCCGGCGCGGCGCAGTTCTTCGTCGACCTCTCGGTGGCGCTGTTCCGGCGCTCGCGCGGCGCCGCCGGAAGGACCGCCGTCGCTTCGGGTTTCCTGCTCGGGACCGTGTCCGGCTCGGGCACCGCCACCGCCGTGACCGTCGGCGCGGTCACCTGGCCGATCCTGAAGCGGGCGGGCTACCCGCCGGAGCAGGCGGGCGGGATGCTCGCGGCGGCCGGTGTGGGAGCGATCCTTTCGCCGCCGACCCTCGGCGTCGCGGCGTTCATCGTCGCCGAATACCTCGACGTCTCCTACGTGACGGTGCTCGGCTGGGCGATGATCCCGACCCTGCTCTACTACCTCGGCATCCTGCTCGCCGTCGAGATCGACGCGCGCCGGCTCGGCACCAAACCGGTTGAGACCGACGGTGTTTCGGCGTGGTGGCTGCTGCTGCGCTTCGGCTACCACTTCTCGTCGCTGATCGCCATCGTCGTGCTGCTGCTGATCGACGTCAGCGCGACGAAGGCCGTCGTCTACGCCACCGCGCTGGCCTTCGTGCTCGCCTTCCTCGACCCGCGCACCCGCGAGACCGCGTTCTCGCCAGGGCGGGTGTTCCACGCGATCGGCAGCGGGGTGCGCGCCGCGCTGCCGGTGGTCGCGGTCTGCGCCTCGGCGGGCGTGATCACCGCCATGACGACCAAGACCGGCCTCGGCGCGCAGCTGGCCGCCTTACTGGTGCGTGCCGCGAAGTCGTTGTCGGACAACCACTCCGTGGTGCTCGCGTGCACCGTCGTGCTCGCCGCCATCGCGCTGGCGCTGCTCGGGCTCGCGGTGCCGGTGACCGCCTCGTTCATCATCGGCTGGGCCATCATCGGCCCCGCACTCCTCGCGCTCGACGTGCCGCCGCCCGCGGCCGCGATGTTCGTCTTCTACTACTCGGTGCTCTCGGAGGTGACGCCGCCGACGGCGCTGGCCGCGGTGGGCGCCGCCGCGGTCACCGGCGCCCGCACGGTCCCGACCATGTGGCAGGCGCTGAAATACGCGCTGCCCGCGTTCCTGGTCCCGGTCGTCTTCGTGCTCACCGAACCCGGCGAGTACCTGCTCGGTCGCGGCCCCGTGCTCGGCATCCTGGGGGCGACGGCCGTCGCCTGCCTCGGCGTCGCCGCCCTCGCGGTGGCCACCGGCGGCTGGATCCTCGGGGTCGGCCCGGCGCGGCCGGTCGCCAGGGCGCTGGCCGCGATCGGCGGCCTGCTCCTGCTGTACCTAGAGACCGGCGCGCTCGTCGCCGGCGCGGTCGCGCTCGTCGCGGCCGTCGGGATCACTCTGCTCACTCGAAGGAGGACGACGACATGAGAAGAGTCGCCGTAGTTTTCGCGGTCGCCGCGGTATCGGCCGGGCTGCTGACCGGATGCGGCGGGCGGCGCGACGCACCGCACCACGACGCGGGCGGCGCGATCACGTGTGAGGTGAAGCAGGAGACCAGGGTCGGCATCGCCACCGGCAACGCGACCGGCGTCTATTTCGCGCTGGGCAATTCGTACGCCGACCAGATCTCCCAGGCCACCGGCGGCAAGGTGAAGGCGACCGCCGCCGAGACCGGCGCGTCCGTGCAGAACATCCAGCAGCTCGTCGCGGGCACCTATCAGGTGGCGTTCTCGCTCGCCGACACCGCGGCCGACGCCGTGCTCGGCGCGGGCAGCTTCGACGGCAAAAAGCAACCCGTACAGGCGCTTTCACGGCTCTACCCCAACTACACCAGGTGGTCGTCCGCACGGCCGCCGGCATCAACTCCGTCGCCGACCTGCGCGGCAAGCGGGTGTCCACCGGCTCGCCCAAGTCCGGCACCGAGGTGATCGCCCAGCGCGTGCTGCAATCCGCGGGCCTGAACCCCGACAGCGACATCTCCGCCCAGCGCCTGGATCTCACCAAGACAGTCGACGGCATGAAGGACGGCTCCATCGACGCCATGTTCTTCTCCGGCGGCCTGCCGACCCCCGGCACCACCGACCTGTTCACCACGGCCAAGGACAAGGTCCGCTTCCTCGACCTCACCGACCAGCTCCCCGCCATGCGCAAGGTGAGCCCCGTCTACGAGGCCGGCACCATCCCCGCCGCCACCTACGGACTGCCCGCCGACGCGAAGACGATCGTCGTCCCGAACGTCCTGCTGGTGCGCGACGACCTCGACGCCGACCTGGCCTGCGTGCTCACCAAGGCGCTCTTCGACCGCAAACCTCAACTCGAACAAGCCAATTCCGCCGCCAAGGGCATCACCCGCGAGGACGCCCGCAAGACCGATCCGGTTCCGCTGCATCGTGGAGCCGAGCACGCGTTGACGAAGTAGGCGGGAGCTACCTCTTTGCTGCGGCGGCGAAAATAGACCGGATACCAACGTTTTTCAGTAGCTGACGCCCGCACGTTGCTATCGTCACGCCTTGTCGCGCATCGCGATCGGACCGGTCGGTCCGGCGGCGATGATCGGTCGTGTGGAGTCGCCCGCGTGGGTGTCGAGTTGGTGGACGAGCGGGTCGGCCGGTGTGGTCGCCCCGGCTCACGCCAGGGAGGTCGAGATGAGAAGAGTGGCGATAGTGGTCGCCGTGGCTGCGGTGTCGGCGGGTTTCGTCACGGGGTGCGGGGAGAGTCGCGAGGAAGCGCTCACCGACTCGGGCGCCCCGGTCACCTGCGAGGTGAAACAGGGGACCAAGCTCGGGATCGCCACCGGCAACGCGACCGGTGTGTTCGCCGCGCTCGGCAACGCGTTCGCCGATCAGGTCACGCTGGCCACCGACGGGCGGGTCACCGCAACGGCCGCGGAGACGATGGCCTCCGTCCAGAACATCCAGCAGCTGGTGGCCGGTAAGTATCAGGTCGCGTTCGCGCAGACCGACACGGCGGCCGACGCGGTGCTCGGCATCGGCACCTTCGACGGCGAGAAGCAGCCGGTCCAGGCGCTCGCGCGGCTGTACCCCAGCTATACCGAGGTGGTCGTGCGGGCCGACTCCGGCATCACCTCCCTCTCGGAGCTGCGCGGCAAGCGCGTGTCGACCGGTTCTCCGAAGTCCGGCACCGAGATGCTGGCGCGCCGGCTCCTGCGCGCGGGCGGGCTGAACCCCGACAGCGATATCGCGGTCAACCGCCTCGACCTCGGCAAGGCCGTCGCCGGTATGAAGGACGGCTCGCTCGACGCGCTGTTCTTCACCGGCGGTCTGCCGACGCCGGGCCTCACCGAGCTGTTCTCCTCGTCCTATAAGGACAAGTTCCGCTTTGTCGACACGTCGGAGCTGCTGCCGGGTATGCGCATCCTGAATCCGGTGTACGAGCTCGGCGTCATCCCCGCCGCGGTCTATGGGCTGCCGGAAGACGTGCCGTCCATCGTCGTACCGAACGTCTTGCTCGTTCGCGACAATCTCGACGCTGACGTCGCCTGTGTATTGACCAAGGCCCTCTTCGATCGGAAGCCGCAGCTGGAACAGGCGGCCGCGGCGGCCAAGGGAATAGTGCGCGACAGCGCGCGGGAGACGAATCCGGTGCCGCTGCACCGCGGGGCCCAGCACGCGTTGGAGAACTGACGGGGTCCGCAGAGCGTCGCCGAAATGAAGTTCGGGTGGTCTGGGTCACATTCGTGCGGCCCGGACCGCTTCTGGGCCGATGTCAGGGGGCTTGACCTGCGAATTCTCGGGCTGCGCAGGCGATTTGACGTGGGGTTGTCCGCCGCGTAACTTAGTTCAAGTCAGAGCGACACGGACACCGACCCGGAGCCGAGAAGCCCAGCGGAAACGCTGAGCGGAGAGCCTGGGAAACGAGGTAGGACGAGGAGCGCCTGACGCTCACACTAGCAAGACCGGTACCCCGATTTCACGTCGGGCACATGGTTGCGCTAAGCTGGATAAGTTGCCTCACCGACCGATCGGGTCAGACCCGCTAGGTG
>NZ_BAGH01000589.1 GCF_000308715.1 Nocardia tenerifensis NBRC 101015 | reverse complement strand
CCCGCTCGAAGCGGTCCATGCTCTTGTCTCCCGGTCGCTTCGAGGGCTTTCCGGGCAGAGCGGCGCCAGCCTCCACCTCGGATCGTTTTTCAGAGTAAGGCGTGAGTTCGGTACTCCAGGGCCGAGGATGCCCCGGCTCTGATGGGTCATCCGGACCGCCGGCACCTACGCGCGGGTCAGTCATGCTCGTGTCCTCCTGCGGTAACCGGTAGAACCTGATGAACTTCGACGCAATGCTGGCAACGAAGATACTCGAATCGATCACAAGCGTGGTATCGGGGACCTTAGACTGCACCGCAAACTTCTGGTCAACACGCACTTTAAGAACAGATGTGTCCAGATGTGGTCATATACCTTCTGTCTGTGACCGAAAGTACCTACCATGAACACGCGTGTTCCCGCTAGTATTCGGGCCGTCTTTCCATGAAGGCGTTTGCATGCCGTTGTAGCGGCTGACCAGTTCAAATGAGGAGTTCAGGGTGATCCAGATGAAGCACAAGACATATGTCGCTGACAAGCTCAGAGCGCTCGCATTGCTACGCAAGGATCTACCGCCGACGTGTACTTACGTCCCCTCGCGCAACTGAACCCAGTCGGACGGAAGGAGAGGGCACATGGCGCAAACCACGACGTTCACCATGCGTATCAGCCAGAAAGATCACGACCTGTTGACCGGATTGGCTGCGATCCTGAACATGACCACGGCCGAACTTGCGCGCACGATCATGAGCGAGGGCATCCGCGAACGCCTAGACCCAGATGCCATCGACCGGCGCATCGAAGCCGAGCGTCAGAGGCAGAAGCAGGCGGCTGACGAGATTCGGAAGCGAGCAGCGGCACACGCGGCCGCCGACTCCGGGCAAGATTGCGGGAACGACTGAGGCCGACGCAGATAAGGGGCCGCTGGCAAACACTGCCGGCGGCCCCTTTCGTATGACTGCATGCCAGTCCGGGATGTCTGTAGACACTCGAGGGCTACTCGAACGGTCACCCTCATGTGTCGTATCGAACACAGTTGTGCTCGAGGTGAACACAAGTGTTATCGTCCCGTACGTGTGGAGCACCCGCCACACGGAAGATGACTCGAGAGCATCGAAAGGGACGCCAATGTCCAACGATCCGGCAGACCTCGGATCCCAGGGCTTCGAGCCCACGCAGCACCGCGTAGTTGGCCAGGAGGCAGACGGTTCGAAAACCCAGACCACACGCCGGCGCCCGGCCTGGCGAACATGGTGCGCCGGATGGGTCTGTCCCGCTACATTGCGCGGTGCGATCCTGGCGGCGGTTGTGGGAGGCGTGATCGTCGTAGGCGGAGACAGGCAGCTCACACACGTCGAACAGGCCAGCGACATTCCGCCGGTGCACGTCATCATCGACGCCCCTGCACCGACCTGCCGCTTGTAGCCCGCAATCCGCGCGGTGAGGTCCAGCACGGGGAAGTTATGCACCCACCGCAACCAGTGAAGCCCCCGGCCTGATGGCCGGGGGCTTCACTGGTTGTCGAGGGCAGGTCAGTTAGCCGCGTGCGGGGGTGTAGATGCCGGCCTGGTGATGCGCGGGCGTCGGGCGCCCGCGTGCACGAGCTGGCGCTCGTGGAAGGACTGCGCGGCCTCTCGGCCGCGTGGCCCTGGGGTGGGTCGGCCTGCATTGTGTTTCCGCGCCCCTCCAGCGTCAAGGGCGCTCCTGCGTCGCGTCGGCTATCGCCGATGGCCTAACGGCCACCCTTGACCCTGGAGCCTCTACGCGGAAAAGGCAGGCCTTATCGGGCAGGCGGTGCCTGCCCGCCTCATGGTGCAGACCGACCCACCCCAGGGGCCAAAAAGCAGCGGCTACCGCCGAGCCAGCGGGTGCGGCCAGGGATGGTGCAAAAGGTGTAACCCCCGGATCGGTCGGCGGCAGCCCGTGTCCGTGTGCGCATCGGGCTAGCGCTGGGTAACGCCGGGCTGTGTGCCGGGGTACCCCGGGTCTGGTGCTTATTCGGGCACAGTGGCGGGCCGGACTTCTCGGACGAACCAGGCCGGCGCGAGTACGGCGTCGACGTAAGCCGCGGCCTCCCCCGCCAACGGGCACACATCGGCGTCGACAAACACCGTCCGCTGCTCCTGGCCGTCGCGCTGCTCGATGACGACGAGGTACTGCGTCGCCTGCTCGTTGAGCATGGGTCCGTCCTCCTGACGTGTTTTGTCGGACGTAAATCATGCGCCGTCATCGGAAAGTTGCCCTGGATGCAAGAGGTATGACCGGTGTGGCGAAGCGCGATGGAGGGGTGTGGGAGTCATCGAGGGTGAGCAGCGAAGCGGACGGGTAGCGATGCGTTGAGCCCCGGGTGTTGGAGCAGGGGGTTGTGATGCACCGGTTTCGCTGGCCGGTGAGCCGTACCCTCGGGGCATGGAGTCCCCGCGCTGTCCGCGTTGCGGCGGGCTGATCGCCCGCGCTCGGCGCGGCCGGCCGCGCGTGTGGTGCTCGGATGACTGCCGACGCCGCGGGCACGAGCGCGGCGACCGTGTGCATGTGCGGGAACGGGTTGTCACGCACGAAACCGAGATCCTCGTCCCCCGCACCCCGGACGACGCGGTCGCGCTGGTGCTGTCCGATCGCGATGCCACTGTCGCGCTGCTGGCCGAACTGCGCCGCCGGATCGCGACCACACCGATCACCACGGACCTCGAGCGAGTGACAGTGCGCCTCGTGCGCCAGGAGCTGACCGAGCTGACCTCAGCCTGCCAGCGGGCTCTGGCCGACTACGCAGCCCCGCAGTCCGGCACTCCCGTCGCGCGCTTGGCCGGTGCAGACCTCGCCCCAGGACTCCAGCGAGCCGAACGCCGACGCCGCAAGCGAACGCGATAGGCGTGGCTGCGTTTACCGCAGGCTATCGAGGATGCTGCGGAGTTCGGCTATGTCAGCGTTGCTGAAGTAGTACTCGATGTCGCCGAGCTCGCCGCGGCTCGCTGTCGAGCGCAGCAGCGCCAGCAGCCATTGGTCGAGGACAGCACGGGTATCGCCGGGGTTGTAGCCCTCGCCGGCCAGCAGCTGCACCACCGCGTGAGCGGAGTGGAGTGGCGGGTCCTTCATCGGCACACGTCGAGTGTGTACTCGATGCATGCAACCTACTGACCAATGGCGGTGCGCTCGCTGCGGCCGGGTGGAAATCATCGAATGGGATGAGGATCTGGGCCAACGGTCCGGCTTGCCGGATGTTGTCCTCGGCGACGACGGCGAGGCCGTGCTGCTGTGCGACGACTGCTCGCTAGATCCCTGCTGAATCGTCCAGTTCCGGCCCGGGCTGCGGCACGGGCTGCGGCTCGGCCGGTGCGCCTGGCAGGCCCACGGTCGCCCGGATTTGCTCCGGGACGCCGCCAGGGTCGATGTCGTAGCGCTGGCAGGCTTCGGCAACGAATTGGGCGATGACCTCCGGCGCGGTCCCCCGGTGGAGAGCGCCTTGGAACTCGCCGATCAGCTCGTGCAGACGTATTACGGCACGCTGCTCGGCAGCTGCCCAAGCGTAAGCGGCGTCACGGGCGCGCTTTCGGCCCTTGGCCTCCGCGAGATCCCGACCGGCCTTACGGCGCATCGACGCCGGTGGTGGCGCCGAGGCCGGCGCGGGTGGTCGCTGAGGTCGACTCGATACGGTGGCGGGATCAGGTCGTGCGGGGGCCGCCCAGAACTCCTCGTCGTCGTTGAGCGTGGATTGCTTGCGGGGCGGTTCTTCCGCCGTGGTCATACCGTCGTCCGTCCGAGCATGAGCCCGGCCAGCGGCCGGATCACGTCTGCGGCGAGTACTCGGATTTTGGCCTCTTTGGCCTGGTCGAGAGCGACGCCGTTGTCGATGTTGTCCTTGATGCCGGTCCACAGTGGAATGCGGTATTCCATCCACAGCGGCACACCGGGGAAATGCTTCGCCATGCCCTGGCTGATCTCGTCGGCGTTGCGCTTGTCCGACGCGGTGCCGCGCCAGCCGTTGACCACCGCACCGAGGATCTCCAGGTGCGGATTGTGGTAGTTGCGGACGTTGACGATCGTCTTGCCCAGTAGCGCGAGCCCGTCCGCGGACCACTTGTCCGCCTCGGTCACCAGCATGGTCTTGCGCGCCGCGACGAGTGAGTTGATCAGCATCAGCCCCAGGGTCGGCGGGTTGTCGATGAGGATCAGGTCGTAGTCGCCGAGGACCGGCGCGATGGCCTCACGCAAGCGGTGCTCGCGGCCGTACTCCGCTGCTATGACCTTGCGCTCCGCTACCGAGAGAGTGTGACCTCCGGGAGCTACGTCGAGGCCGTCCCAGATGCTCGGCACGATCACTTCGCGCAGTGTGACATCGGTGTCCGGGGTGATGGCGTCGGCCAGGCGTACTTGGCCGGCGGGGATCGGTGTTCGAATCAGCGAGCCGGTCGTGTTGCCTTGCGGGTCCATATCCACGACCAGGACGCGGGCACCGTAGTCCCGGACGGCGGAACGGCCCAGGCAGATCGTGGCGGTTGTCTTGCCGACCCCGCCTTTCTGGTTCGCGATCGCGATGACTTCGGCGTCCGCCATGGGATTTCTCCGGATCTCGTTTCGTCGGCGGGGGCGCGTGTCTCCCGTGGATCGCCTGCACGATGACACATTCCAGGCCGGATCGCGAGCGGACACGCAGGCGCGCGGCAAAGCGGACGCATGTCCTCCTGGACACGTGGCCTCGCGTACGTGTACACGCGCGCACGCGTGGACGCGCGCACGCGAGCACGTGAGCACGTGAGCGCGCATGCGGGAGCGCGTCCGCGCGTCCGCGTATCCGTACGGCCGCAGGGACGAGAGGACGCGCATAGCTGAGAACCGGCTGAACCCGTGGATTACCGCTTTACCTGCGCGAAAGGGCTGTCAGGAAATCCTTACGTGAGGTAGAATGTAAGGAAATCCTGACACCTACCCGAAGGGGAAACCGATGAGTCGGAGCACCGACGACGGCGAGCACGAGGGCTGGATCCTGTACCTGTTCGCAGACGGCGCCGGGGGAGGAGGATTCGACCGCGGACGGATGCCGGTGCTCTACACCCCGGACGGCGAACCGCGCGACTACGGCTTGGGTGAGCCGCGTGAGCTGCGCGACTTCGATGAGGTGGTCGCCTGGCAGATGGCGTGTGTGGAGGAGGGCACCGACCGGATCCACTGGCGCGGCCCGCGCTGGACCCGCGTCGAGCCGGCCGAGAACGAGAATCTCGCCGCCCGCTGTGCCCGCCTCGACAAGTTCGCGGACCCCAGCGCGGAGGTCGAGGATGCCGTCTATGCGGACTGGTATGCCCACATCCGTCCGGCCGTCGCGGTCTCCCCTGTGCGCCAGGCCGCCGCCGAAGTCGCCGCCGCGCAAGCCAAGCTCACCGACGCGGTACGCCAGGCCCGCATCGACGGTGCCTCCTGGGCCGACATCGGCACCGCGACGGGCATGACCCGCCAGTCCGCGCACGAGCGCTGGTCCAAGCTCGTCGCCGACATCCCTTCCCCGCAGCACTCTCGATCGGGGTGGCCGGTGGAAATCGGCCCCGGCCAACCTCAACCCTGCGGGAGGCCGGCCGCGTACCGCGTCGAGGGTTACAGCGCCCGCGACGGGCAGCTGCACGGCTCTCTCGATGCCATCGTCTACGCCTGCGCCGAGCACCACGACGCCGCGCGATCCGACTGGCTGGAAGGACTGGCTCCGCACAGCTCTTCCCGCTCGGATTCGGACATCGAGATGGCCTGCGGCTACTCGGTCGACTACCGCAAGATGTCCTCGCCCAAGCAGTAAGCGCCGCGGGCCCGTACTGGTTGCTGGCCGCCGATAAGGCCCGCTTATCGGCGGTCAGAAACACGCCACCCTGTCAGTGTTCGAAGTCGCGTGCAGTAATGCTCGAAGTCCTGTTCAGCTGACTGAGAGGCCGCGCGAAATTGTCAGCGGCGTGACCTGCGGATACCGCATGGCGGGGTCCGCGGCGGGCCGGGGCGGGACTCCAGGCCTTCGAGGGTGCCATCGCTGATCCGGTCGGCTGCGCCCCGATCTCCGCCTACACCCGGTAGGCGTGTTCTGTCATTCTGAAGCGCCCTCATAGGTAGCCTCTGAATGCGACGAATGACGCGGAAGGAACGACTCTTCTCGCGGCATTCGAGTGCGTGAAAGGGCCGAGCAGGGCAACTGGCCGGTGATCATCTCGAGGCTGGATTCCGTCGACGAGAAGAGGACCACTACATGCGCTTTCGTCATGCAATCGCATCCATGAGCAAAATCGGTCTGGCGGCCGGTGCCACCGCAGCGCTGGTCATAGGCCTGTCTACCAGCGCGCAGGCGGCCACGGGGACGTTAGGTTTCTCCGAGGTCGACGGGGACAAACTTCAGTACATAGATCCGCCGGACAATGTCTGTGTCGCTCTGCCATACCCTGTGGACAAAGTCGACAACGGCACGGACAAGACCGCGCTTCTCTACCTCGGCAGTGACTGCGAGCACTTCGCCATGAGCGTGGACGCCGGTCGCAGCGTGTCCAACCTCTCACAGCTCCCAGTCTCCGCAGGTATCGAATCAGTGCAGTTCACCGACTGAGCAGGCGATAGCCACCGGCTCGAGAACCTGCTCGGGCGGGCGGTTCGGGATCACCTCGGCCAGGCGGAATGGAGGCCGAGGTGTGCCCGTGGAACGGGACTGTCGAATTTCGGGCAGCCCCGGGCCGCACCCCATTCGTCGCTACGAGCGACCACTCGCCGAGAGACGCTTGTTGGACGTCGACTGTCTTGGAACAACCAGCGCCAGCGCCGAAATCGGCGGCGCCCGGCGCTAGCGGATGTGGGTCGGTCGGTGGCCGGTGAGCACCGACCACCGACCACCGATGAACGCCCCACACCGATACATGCGTGGCGGGGAAACGATGCCGGTACCTACTCCGGCTCGCTGCGACCGTGAGGGTGGTACTCCTGGTAATGGACCAGCAAGTGGCTTTCCGACAAAGCCTGCTTGCCGCAGATACGGCACCTGAGGTGCGCATCCGGATCGTCTGAGTCGCTCAAAATGATCACTCCTTCTTCGGTTCATCCGGTTCCGGGAAACAGCGATCTAGCAGTCCCGAGATTACAGCCCACCGGGATGGCGGCTTGTATGAACGGCACTCTCACTCATCCGAGATCGGGGCCCGTGGGGAATGACTGTCGGAAACCGGCGGGGGACTGAGCGCTCTGGCAACGCTGACTTCCCGGCCACCCGCTACCCCTGTGCTGAAGACGAGTACGAGCTGAATGACCGGTGCTGCCGAGAAGTTCGAGACACGCCGACGATCGCTAGTCCTGTTCAGCCGCACCAGTATTCGCAGGTCGGCGCTGAACAGGACTCCGGACATCGACACACCCGGTTCGTTGCGATGCCGGGGGAGATGGGGTAGAGCGACCCGCCGAGCACGCGCCGCGGCCCGGCGCCGCGCGGGAGCCCCGCCGCTCGGGGTCTCGGTAGCATTCGCCGAGAATCGGGCGGATATGGCGAATGCTACGGAGACCCCTTATTGCCCAACGCGCACAACGGGTTTCGCTCAGCGAACCGACTGCTAGCTGGCCGGATCCGTCCTGTGCAACCCTGATTCCCGGCAGCGACTGTCAGTCGGGGTGGTCATCGAGATCAGGTGATGCGTTACTCGTGTCCAGCGTGGATCGCGAAGGGGGACTGTGGTCATGCCAACTGCCCGCAGCGCAGTCGCGTACTTGGCGGGTTTCATTTATTCACCAAGGAGTGTTGAGATGTCGACTACAGATGGCCCGTCGCTGCCGACCGAAGTGCAGACACCGTTCGGGCGTCAACCGGTACTCCAAGCAGTCCGAGACGAGCAGAACCTCATCGTCCCCCCAGGGCGCAAGCTCGCTGACGGAGCGGGCCCAGGAGGTGCGCTCGAAATCGGTGGAAACGTCAGTTCGATCTGGTGGGGCTTTACTCACTGGATTACCCATGGGGGAGGTGTATTCATCACCACTGACTCGATTCCGGGTGTGAACCGGTTCAGTCAGGTGTCGGTATCGATTACCGAAGTCGATACCAACAACGACTTCCCCTTCGTCGGGTCGGCCGCCCTGTTTGTATACAACGTCGCCCCGCACGATGGCGGGACTGTCACCGTTGCCTGGGGGACCGGCTGGGAATCATCGATCCACGTCCGGCTCAACTACATCGTCGTCAACTGAAATCCCCAGCCTTCTTGACGCCAGTCCTGCTTACGGGGGGCCAGATGGACCAGAATGATCCACAATCTGGAAGGTCCGTCAGGCATCGATAACTTTGCGGCCAACGGAGTGGGTCGCGTTCGATAGCAGCCGCACCAACTTCGTTGGCTTGCCTCGCAATCGCTGCTGGAGCCGGGAGCGGAACGGCGCCGCTGAACAGCGGATTCGCCATATCCGCCCGATTCTCGGCGAATGCTACCGAGACCCCCGCTCGCGACGATCAGCCTTCCGGGTCCGGCTCGTCCGGTACGGGTTCCGGACTCCGCGGCGGTTGCCTCAGCATTCGGGCTGTAACCGAGAAGACAACCAGTATCACGGCCATCATGATCCCCGTTCCTGAGAGCATCAAAACCCGATATGAAGCCGTCTTCATGGACCCGTTCAGCATGGCGACGAAAAGGACTACCAGCAGGTAAGCGCAGACCAGAGCAAATGCCCCTCCCAGCACTTCGAGGATGTGCTGGGACAGCCAGACGGCGATGTACTTTCGTCGGCTCTCCTCGCGCGCGGCGTTGAGTTGCTTGAGCAGCCGCAGTTCCCGCTGTATCGCCGCCTCGATGACATGCTCGGTATCGAGCTCACCGAGCTCTTCGCGGATCTCGGCGAGCTGCTTCAACCGCTCGTGCGGCAGCTTGCGCCCCACCCGGATCGACACCCACCCGGCCCAGAACCCGACAACGATCGTCGCCACACCCGCGAACCAGTTCGTCATGCCATGCCACCCCCGCGCAAGTTCCCGCCGAATACTACGGCGAACCGCGATACGACGACAGGCCCGCGTATCGAGGTCAGAATCGAGGCTCCGAGAGCACCCAATCCGGGTCGAAATCCGGGTGGTCGCGCCAGATCCCGGCGATGGCACGCAGGGTCGGAATGCGCTCGAGGCGCGACCGCTCCGCGTCGGACCTCTCTCCGATCAAATGCGTCAGCTCGCCCTCGTACTCCAGCACCGACAGCACCGCGGTGCGTAACGCCGCGACGTAGCGCTCGCGGCCGGCGTCGCGCTCGTCCTCGGCCAGGCGCGCGACGATGAACCGCTCGATGCGCGGCGCGGGCTCGGTCATGCCGTTGATCCTCCTGGAGGTCAGGCTGGATAAGGCAGATCCAGCGCGGCGAGTACTCGACGGCGCAAATCTTCGGCCCGTACCTTCTGCTTCTCGTTGTAGGCGGTCAGGCCCGGGCCGAGCATCGCTCGGTTGAGAATCTGGGTGCGCTCTTCAGCGGACAAGTCTTCGGGCAGGGTTGCGGCGAGCCGGGCCCGTCGTTCAGCTGCTCCCAGCCGGCCAATCTCGGCCATGATCTCAGCTGGCACCCTGCCGCCACGTTGGCTTTGGGTGATGACGGACTGAACTCTTGCCGCTGCACCACGCCGGCCGCGCCAGGCCTGCGCTGCGGAGAACCCTTCCGGGGTGATGTGCGTCCAGGACCAGGCCGTGATCGAGTCGATCATGCGCGCAACGATCACCGGATCGACAGGTTCAGGCATCGTAGCTGCGAGCTGTGCCGCGAAACACTCGACATCACTACGCCATTCGCCGGGATCAGTGAAGTTCCGGCGGCGGCTGTACGCGGTCTTCCGTATCTGAGTGAACAGCTCGGCTTCGTAAAGCGCGCCGGGTACGACATCGGTTTCCTCGGCGGCGGCGAGCTGGTGAAGCTGCGCGTTGGTCAAGATCTCGCGCAGTTCGGGCTCGCCGCGAAGCAGCACGTTGGTCGCCGCCGCGTAGTCGCGATCGAGCGGTGTCCGGCAGCCGATACATCCCCAGATCCGCACTTGCACAGCGTGTTTCCCGGATTTGTACTCGCATATCGGACAGATTCGGGAACTGTGCTCCGCGGGCACTGCGCCGATGCTGGCGCCGGATCTCCGGCCGGCCTTCTCCAGCTCGGCGACGAATCGCTGCCAGTCGGCGAGAACCTCGCCGCGGGCGTTGGCCTTGCGGCTGAAATCCAAGCGCTCGACCCATACCGCATCGCATGATCGCGCGATCCGTCGCGCCGCCGCGCTGATCGCACTGGTGTCGTTTGTGCCGATCCGGAAGTCGAGGATCTCGCGGGCGCCGTCGGAGTAGACGACCGCGGCCGGCCGCAGTATCCCGAGGTCGATTCCCGCTGATCGGCCAAGGCCGGGCAAGACGGACGTGCGCATACCCCGGGATTGTGGCAGCAGCCACCGACATGGAGAGGGTGATTCAGCTGGCCTGAGCGTGCACCCTCGCGGCGCGCAGCAGCGCCGATACCGATCCGATCGAGATTCCCAGCTCTTCGGCGATCCGGGCATACGTCAGGCCGGATGCTCGCAGCTCAGCAGCCCGCAACGCTTTCGCACGAGCCCTCGCCTCGAAATCCTCGCGGGGTTCAGCGATGAGTCGCTGGATCGTCCGGGTGGACGCTCCATACTGCTCGGCGAGCTCCCGAGCGGTTTTCGTGCGTCGAACTGGGTTCCTGGCGGCCATGACTACGCCTCCTCCAGCGCTGCGGCAACGATTGCACCCATATCGTATTTCGTCGCACGGACACGGTTGGCCTCCCGCTTCGCCTCCGAGCTCACCTGTCCGCCTTTTCGGCCTCGCTCGGCGAGCTCGCCGGCGGTGAGCTTCGCCGTTGTGATCCGGCCGCCTTTTCGGCTTCGCTCGGTGAGTTCGTCGGCCGTGAGCTTCGCGGTGGTGGCCTGTCCGCCCTTACGGCCGCGGATGGTCTGGATCTCGCTGAAGGTGTGGTGGATATGCCGCCAGGTCCACGTCGCCACCGACCGACCGAGCTGGTTGACTTCGCCGGCGAGCAGCGGCCCATTGGTGAATGCGGGGCCGATGAGCTCGACGTTGCGGTCCCACGCGTAGTCCTGAACGACCTGCAGCCAGCTGGTCAGCTGGTCATAGTCGCCGCGGCGGCGGTAGGACCACTTTCGGGTGAGGTCGAACAGGTCGACGTTGCGGCCGGTGCCGCTGGTGCGGAGCTTCTTGCGGCGTTCGGTCGTTGTTTTGAACTTCGGCAACGCCTTCAGCCGGTCGAGCGGGTCAGCCAAGTCCTTCAGCTTGTAGACCGCGTGCTCCGGGCCCCACAGGGTCAGATGTTCGACGTGGGTCGGGTTCTTGGTGGTCCGGCCCCCGTAGGCCACATCCCCGGCGAGGACATCGTTGAGGCCGGCCTCGATCCGGGCGAGCAGGTTCACCGGCCCGCGCCGCGCGGCGTCGGTCAGGATGACCGGGGTCTCCAACGCGTACACGATCTGCCCGGACCTCGTAATCGGGTTCAACGCGACGTACGAGGGCTGCGGCAGCCCCGCGTGCGCGACGATCTCATCCGCCATACCGCCGTCATGATCGGTGATCACCAGGCTCTTCAACGCCAGCGGATTCGACTCGATGTAGGGAAGCTTGAGCGCGCGCTCCCGCGACATCCGGTAGTAGCCACCGTGCTTGGTCTTTCCCGCCAACGGGCGCCGGGGTAGCCAATGCTCCTCGAACGGCAGTGGGAGCCAGTCGGCGTCGAGCTCCCACTCGTCCAGTTCGGTCTGCATGATCACGCAGTCTGCCTCGAGATCTTCGATTGATAAGGTACGACACGCCAACAAACCGAGCCCAATCCGGTAGTTCCGGGTTCGCGCACTGGTAACTGGGAATTTGTTGATAGCAGACGAGTTCATGCAGTAGAGATGCCGCAAATATAATTATGCACATATTAGTATGTACGCATATATCATGAGGGTACGAAAATCGGGGTTATCGTGAGCCGACATATCGGGATGATCGCACTGGGTACCGACAAGCTAGGCATGCTCCGCCGCTGCCCACCGGGACAGCAGTTCTTTCACCTCATCGAGGCTGAACTCGGCGCACCCGCACGTCCGAGCTGCAGCAATCAGTAGCTCGTGGAACCGGTCTGCGTGGCTGTCGAGCGCCAGTGGATCGGCCGCGACACGTTCGGGAAACCGGGCGGAGTCAACGATCAACGACTTCCAGGTCTCGATCGCCCGATACTGCCTCAGCAGCTCGCCTGTGCTCGCGGCGCCGATGAGGTCGAGCCAAAGTCCTTCAACCTCGGCCGCGAGTTCGGCTGTGGGCCAAGGAGTTCGATGCAAGGCGACTGCCGCCTCCCAGACGGGATCGGCAAGCATGGCCAGCTCCCAGTCGAGAATCCACACACCTTGGTTGTTGACTAGGAGGTTCGCGGGATGCAAATCCGAATGCACCAGGGTTAGGTCGCGCGCCGACTGGCTGCTATCCGGGACCCAGACCTGCTCGATGGGCGGGAGCCGAAGCTCACCAATGCGAGCAGCATGAATGGGTGGGAGGGTGGCATAGAGATCGGCAAGGAACCTCTGTAACCACTGCTGCCAGTCGAAAACCGTATGCAACGGCGGTCGCACGATCGCGTTCGTCTGCAACGCCTTGATCTGCGAAAGCAGATTCTCCACCCAGATCGGCACCTCCGGACTGTCGAGGCTGGGGTGGTGACCGACGATGAACTGTTCGATCAGGAGCCCCTCACTGGCAAACAGAACGGCGGGAACTTGCGCGGCGGTCTGAGCAGCCGCGGTTAGTGCCTCGACTTCGGACATGAGCCGTGGGTCATAGCCCTGGTGTACGTCTCTGCGCGAGCGACGGAGAAGTGCGGCGCCAGCGCTCGTTTGGACCCGGTAAGACTCGTTGTAGTGTCCACTGAAATCAGCGGTCCGGCCGACAGTCCACCTGAGGAGTTCGGCGGCTTCGTTGTCTGAGATGCGCACTCATGTCCTCTTCCAAAAAGGGCGCGTGGATTGCCAAGAGTCGAGGCCTGCTGAGATCGACTCCGGCGGGACCACGGCGTGAATGAGGTTCCACGTTGCAAGCAACCGTGGCAAGGCGAGACGACGGTCGGTCGGGCGTGACGGAAATAGCGCGTCGCATAGCCAGCGGTACGAATGAGCCAGCTGGCACAGGACCGTATCGGTACGCGATAACCATTTCCGATCGAACGCACGCCTCGCATTGATGCGCAAGGTCTCTCGCCATATCGACGTTTTGTCAGCCCGGCTGTGCTGATAGGACAGGTGACTCACGAACCACGTCGGCCGGCCGATCTCCGCCAAGCGCCGCATCAGATCGACCTCTTCGTTGAACATGAACCAGCGCTCATCGAACCCGCCAACTGAATCGAACGCGTCCTTCGGAATGAGGATGAAGGCCCCCATGACCCAGTCGACCATTCGATCCTGGGTGTAACCAGCGGGGGAGCGTTGAAGCAGAGGCTGCTTGCGAGCCTTCTTCCACTCCAGCCGCGGTGATGGAAACTCATCCCAAGACCACACGAGGTCGCCGGTGAACGAGTTTTGCCGGATACCGACAGCGCCGAACTGGCCGAGACGATCGACGTACTCAAGGAGATCGGACAGGTTCGACGTCAAAGCTGTATCCGGATTGAGAATGAGGAGCATCTCCACCGGACGGTCTATTGCCTGCGCCCCGTCGTTGCATCCGGCGCCGAATCCGACGTTGTCTCCAGCAATGACTCGGGTTACAGCAGGGTGTGTCTTGGCGATCTCGACCGTGTCATCGGTCGAGGCGCAGTCTCGTACAACGACATACGCTCCGCTGGCGTGCTTTTGCACGGCGTCGAGGCATTGAGCGAGTTCATGTCCGTTGTTGTGCGAAACGATGACGATGCCGAGATCGTCCACGGTCGAGGGCATTCGGGTCCTATGGGTTGATGGGCTTGCTGATTTTCCAGAGGCTGTCGAACCATGTCTGTGCTTGTTGCACGAACTGCGATTTCATCGATTCGACATCGTTGTGATCGGTGTCCATGTGGAAAATCAGCGTGTTCTTGCCCATCAGGTCCCACACAGTTGCGGGCTCGCCAGCGAGTGTCAGTTGGTGTTCCTCGATTGAGTAGAAGCCGAAGAACGCATCGTCACCATTGACGATGTATACCTTGAACATCGGTGCCGCAGGGTATGCGCGCACTTCGGCGGTGGAGGACTGAATCAACCCAAGTTCTTGGAGTTCGTGAACCTCGTCAACGATCCCGAATGTGTGCCGTTGCATGATCCTGCTGGCGCGTTGGCGGAACAACGGGTTGTCACTGAGATCAGCGGCGTTGGCCGGCATCGTCCATGGAGTGGCTGGGTCGGGTATCAGGATGCGGACTGCGATCGAGTCCGGCCTGAACCGGCCGTCCCGGATCTGATCTAGCGGTTCGGTGATCGCGTTGTGCAGCGTCTCTCCGGAAAAACCCGCGAAGTCGATGGTCACCTGCGGCTTTGTAAACGCTCGCTCGAGGTGAGGTCTCAGGCCGAGGGGCTTCTCCGGTCGCTCCCGGACGTACGTGCCGGATCCGCGGCGAGCGACGACCAGGCCCTCATTGCGCAGCTCCTGGACCGCCTGTTGCGCGGTCACCTTCGCCACGTTGTATCTCTTGGCAAGCTCCGGTCCTGATGGAATCTGGCTCCCAGGCGTGAGTTTTCCAGTGAGGATCGCTGCCCGCAGGAGGTCGGTCAACTGGCGCCGTGGCGTCCGCGGGTCATCGGGATCTATGCCAATACCGTCCATACGCCCAGCCTAGAGGTCTATCTAGGCAGCCTTCCATGTAGCCTGCGCAACTCTTGATCTGCATATGCAACCTATGTCACACTGAAGTTGCATAGGCAACTTTGGAACTCTTCCGAATGATCAAGAACACGCAGGAGGTCTGGAATGCGGACTCGAACAGCAGTGTGGCTGGGGGTGATTACGTTTGTCGCGCTCCTGGTTTGGCCAGAGCTCGTACTTCCCGCCATGGGGCCGGTGCTGGGCTTGGTGCTGGCGGTCTGGATATCGCGGCGAGCAGTTAGTGGTCGGCGGTGGGTCCGATGATCGGCCCGGTTGCGCGGACGGATGCGGCGGTTGCTCGCGCGGGTGGGCAGGTGTTCCGGGCGCTGCCCGGTCAGGTCCAACTGGCGCTGCTGGCGCTCGGCGTGTTGATCGCGATCTCGGCGTGCTCGGTCGCGTGGCTGGACTACCAGTCCTATACGCCGTCGCCGAATGTCTGCCGCCACGATCAGGTGACGCAGGCCGCTGCGCTGGGTTGCGTGCCGCCGCAGCCTATTCCGGCTCCTGCGGGGTTCGAGCGATGAGCCTTCCCGATCCTGCCGAGTTGATCACCCTCCGCGCCGCCGCCGCGCTGTTGCGGGTGAGTCATCCGACCATCCGGCGCTGGATCAGTCAGCGCCGACTCAGTGAGTACCGCGTCGGTGCCTCACCTCGGGTCGACCGGCGCGAAGTCCGCGGGCTGATCGTGCTGGTCAGCCCTCGACAGGAGATGCAGCGGTGAGCGAGCAGCAGCCCGCCGAGGGTGGTGTCCCGGTTTATGAGTGGCGTATGGCGCCGGCGCATCTGCGGACCCGCCGTCAGCTCGCCGCCGAAGGTCTGCGCCCGGGTGGGCAGGACATCGCGGGGAAGGTGCACCGGGATTTCCGGCGTGGGCCGGTGACGGCCTACCTCTACGACATCAAGCTCGCCGCCGCGAAGCGGGAGGCGACGCCCGCGCAGCTGGCCGCTTTGGAGAAGGCGACTCGCGAGCGCCAGCTGCGCGCGGCGGAACGGCACGGCGTCGACCGTGCCGAGTTCGACCAGCCGAATGATCCAGGTCCCGCGTGGGCCGATTCCACACCGTCAGTGCGTGTGTCAGTTCCGGGGCACGCATTCGCCGGTCTGATCGGACCCAGCCGTGACCGTGATGAATGGGAGCGATGAATGAGTAACCGCCTGATGGGTCCGCGTGATCTGACCGCGCTGACGATTACCGCGGAGATGTATGCCGCGCCCGCGGATCGGGTTGCGCGGATGCTGGGCTTGACCAGCACCAATGATGTGTACCGCTACCTGCGTAAGTGGCGGCGCGCGCATCTGATCGTTGACGAGCGTTACCGGCCGGTGCCGGGCCCGACGTGGGCGGTGCCGACCCGCACGGCGGTGGAGGCCTTCCTGCCGTTCTACGCCCGGTTCTGGTCGCCGACGCCGAAGATGGCCGCGCATGTGACCACGGTGCTCGACGTGCGCCTGGCTCTGGTCGGGCTGGATCTCGAACGCTGGATTTCCGAGCGGCAGTTGCGTTCTGAGCAAGGCCGGCCGGTCCCGGGCCGCCCGCGCGGGCATGTGCACGACGGCCGTTTCTACCGCGGCGATGGGTCGCTGTGGGCCGTCGAGGTGGAGCTGACCGCGAAGAACGCGACCGCCGCGCGCTCGGCGGTGGTGGCGGCCAAGCAGGCCGCCGCGGCCGGCGGCTGCGACGGGCTCATCTACTACTGCAAGACCGAATGGCTCGACGCTGGCGGGGAGGTGATCCGGCACAGCGACCACATCAAGACGGTGATCACCGAAGCGGCCCGTTACGCCGCGTCCGCGGTCGAGGGTCCGCCGATCCGCGTGGCCGACCTCGGTGCGGTGTTGCCCAAGGCATCCGCTGCGACCAGCACGACTCGTCCGGGTCTGATGGTGATCGAGGGCGGTGCCTCTGATCACGGCGACCCCGACGCTGCGGCCGGTGAGGCGGTGTTGTCATGAGCTGCAAACCTGTTCTGACACCGGCCGATTGCGCGCCGGTGACCGCGCAGATCGATCCCGGGCCCGCTGTGCCGCCGCCGACGAGCACGCCGGCGCATATTCCGGTGCATCCGGTCGCGCCGCCGATCTTCGGTGATGGCCCGGACTCGATGCTGTTCGGCGGCATGTTGCCGATCCCGGAGGATCTGACCTGGTCGCGGGTGCTCGATTGGGTGAGCGCGATCGGTGTCGTCTCCGGTGTGGTGCTGGTGCTGGCGATCGGGCTGGTGATCCACGGCGCGCTGCGCGCCTGGAGCCCGGCGCGGATGCGGAACTGGACTCTGGCCGTGCTGCTGGGTTTGCCCGCGGCGACCGCGCTGACCGCGTGGGATCTGGGCGCGCCTACCGCGGCGCTGTCGGAGGGGTTCGGCGAGCTGCTCGACGGCCGTTACGTCCATGGTGCCGCGGTGGCGAGTGTGCTGGTGATCCCGGTGGCCTGGTTGCTCGCGACGATCGCGTTGACCAGCCGGCGCGTGCAGCTGCTCACCCACGGGTTGCAGTCTCCGGCGCGCACCGAGCGGGCCATGTGGCTGCACGCCGAGCGTGAGCAGCGCGCTGCGGGTCGGCTGTCGCGGTATCGGTTGCCGTTCACCACGGGCGGGCTCAATCCGCACATCGTGATCGGGCGCCTGGCCGTGGAGGACTCCGCCGCGCCGCCGAAGGGACGGTTGCGGATGTTGCTGTCGCGCAACGAAACCCGGCTGATCATTCCGTGGATCAATCTGCGCGAGCACATCACCACGGTCGCGTCTTCCGGCAAGGGCAAGACCACGCTGATGCTGCGGTTGCTGCTGTCGTGGCACACCACCGCGTGGATGCGGCACCGGCAGTGGTGGCGGACCGACCGTCCCGGCCGGCCGCTGACCATGGTGATCGACTGCAACGGCGGCCCCGAGAGCGTGAAGGTCGCGCACCGGTTGGTGCGCTGGTACCGGGCCTTGGGTGTTCCGGCCGCGCGGATCGGCATCGTTGGTGTTCCGGCCACCGATGCCAACCTCGCGCGCCTGGCCTTGTGGTCCATTCCGCGCCTCGATGACCTGCGCTCGGTGTTGTCGGCCATGATCTCCGGTGGCGGCACGCCGACCACCGACACCGAGCGGTACTTCCACAACCTGCGCGAGACGCTGATCCACCTGATCATCGACGCCCCCGCCAGCGTCGTGAACGGCCAGCCGGTCGGGGAGAACCCGCCCCGGGACTGGATCGAATTCCTGTCGAGGTTCGACCCGGTCAAGCTGGCGAAGTTGTGGGGCGGGGTGTGGGACGACACCGTGCGCTGGTCGGGTGTGCCCGGCATCGACCGCGAGATCGCCGCCACCATGGCGGGCAAGCAGCCGGTCATGGACTCCGCCCGCAGCGAGTTCGGCATCCTCTACCGGCTGCTGGGTGATTCGTTCGAGGGCAGCTCGCAGATCACCGACTACGACCTGCTGTACGTGATCTTGGAGGGGGTCAAGGCGCCGGATCGGGCCCGCGCCCAGTTCGCCGCGCTCGGCTGCATGCTCGAACAGCTCGCCGACCGCGACCATAAGCGCGAAACCCTGTTGGCCGTAGACGAATTCAGTGCCGTCTCGGACGGCAAGACCCGCGCCAAGGCGTGGGTGGAACGCTTCCGCAAAGCCAAGATCGGGTCCTGGTGGCTCGCCCAGTCCTGGCAGGGACTCGGCCACGACGACGACTCCCGCACCGCCCTGGTCGCGGCCGGCAGTGGCGGCGGCCTGCACGGCGGACACGAATTCGGGGTCGAGAAGCTCGCCGAGGGCTACGGCACCAAACGCCGATTCGACCTGTCTCGCAAGCTGATCGGCGGCGCGAGCGTGGGCGACGAAGGCAACGTGCAGGCCGCCGAGAAGTTCCTCATGGAGCCCAACAAGGTCCGCCGTATGGGCAAGGGCGACATCGTTTTCGTCGTCAACGGCGTCGCCCGCTGGGGCCGAGTGTCTTTCGTCGACGACAACACCATCGACACGGTGCGCCCTCTGCCGGGCCTGGCCGAGGTCCGCGAAGTCGCCGCCGATCCGCAGACCCTGGCGCCGGTCATCAACCTGCGCAAGCACCGTCACGCCTGAAATCCCAAGGAGCACAACCATGTCCAATCCTGCACCCACTCCTGACGAGCATGGTGAGGAGATCACCGGCCTCACCGACGCTCAGCGCCAGGCCGAGCTCGACGCCTTGGCCCCGCACGCCGCCGAGCTCGCCGAAGGCCCCGCGGGCAAACTCGCCCAGCGGCTGGAAGGCGTCGTCCCGGATGGCGGGGTGGTCGGGCGCGCGGTCACCGGCCGCGAGCAGCTGCTGCCCCGGGCCCGCCGCATCCGCGACAGTCTGCGGATCTGGGCGCCGGCCAACGCATGCACCGTGGCGTTCGTCGTTGTCGCGATGGTGTTCGACCTGCCTGAGCCGCTGGCGGTGTACGCGTTCGGGCTGGTCGGCTACGTGTGGTGGATGTGCGCGGGCCGCCCCGGCCCCATCGAAGCCGTCCGCATGCTCGCCTACCGCACCGCCGACACCTACCGGTGGATCCGCCGCCACCTCACCCGTCTCGCGGTGCGGCGAGCCCGTTACGAAAACCGCCGCACCGTCCCGACTGTCCGCAAGTCCGCGTAACCAATCCGGAAGGAAAACCGTTGTACGTCAACCACTCTCCGACGTTCGTTACCGCCGCCGAGCTGCTCACCGCTCGCCGGTACCTGGTCAGGTGCATCGAGCAGAGCACCTACGGCGCGCCTGGTGAGCCCGATCCCCGTGAGGTCGAGGCATTGCCCGAGCACGAGGTGATCGCCCGCGTGATGCGGTTGTGGCCGCAGGGCTGGAACCACTTCCGCGAGCATTTCGCCGCCGACATCCGTACCGCTGAGCAGGCCGAGGTCGTGCGCTGGCACGCCGAGGCCGCCCGCGCCGCGCGCCGGCATCTGTTTCCCACTCGCCTGCCCGCGGCTGCGCGCCGGTGGGGCGCATGCACGCGGCCTGCCAGCGAGGCGGTGCATGCGCTCGGTCCCGAACTCGCCGAGATCCGCAGTCACGAGCCTGGCCAGTGGCGCCATCTCGCCGGAGTTCTCGACGTCCCGGTGCTCGTCGCTTTCGCGTGGGCGGTCGAGGCCCGCGCCCGCCGGCGCCTGTCGCTGCTCGGCGGCGCGTTCGCCGGGCTTTCCGTACTTCCGTATCTCAGTAACTCAGACAAGGAGATCTGATCATGGCCAATGTCCGCTCCGATGCCAGCTTCTGGCGACGAGTTCTGGCGGCCCTCACCAACGGCCCGAGAGTCCCCGCTCCCGAGCCGGTAATCATCGACGCTCCCGCATTTGTCCCCGCGTCGGCGGCGCCGTCGGTGCCGTGGATCGAACCTGTGTTGCCGTCGTGGTTCTGGACGTTGCCGTCCTCGACGCTGCTGGCCGTGTTGGATGCCGACGGCGCTCGGTTCGCAGCGTCGGACTCGCTGCACGAGTTCCACTGGTCCCAGCTGCGTGAGCTGGCGTTGCACCTGGTGGTGGCTACCCCGGCCGGGCCGCCGTTCAGCACCGCCGACTTCCTGTCCCGGTTCGACCCGGTGCAGCTCGCCAAGCTGTGGGGCGGAGTGTTCGACGCCGACGTGCCGTGGGCGGGCGTGTCCGGTGTCGACCGCATGATCGCCGCTGTAATCGGCGGCCGGCACTCGATGCTGCCGTGCCTGCACGCCGAAATCCTCAACCAGCTCCGGCATTGGGCCGAGTTCCCCGAGCAACTGCGTACCGCAGTGCTCACCGTCGAGCCCGCCGCCGATCCGTATTTCAGTAACTCAGACAAGGAGATCTGATCATGTCCGATTTCAGCCCTGAAGACGAAATCATGAGCGAGGCAAGGCGATTCGCGGCCTCGATGGCGTCGACGCTGCGCCGCTACGGCCAGGCCGCAACCTGGCTGGAGAAGCGGCGAATCCGCAAGGAGATCACCCAGGCGTGGCGTGCCGAGATGCGCCAGGCCGAGCTCGACCGCGCCAACCAGCTGAAGTGGACCGGGCAATCGGTCGACAAGTACCGCGCCCACGCCTTGGCCGTCGCCCAGCGTGCCGAGTCGCCGAACGTCGACCACGAGCGCCGCTACCGCGACGCCCAAGCTCTGGCCCGGCATCGCAACGACATGGCGCAGCAGGTGTTGCGGAATCCGCGGCTGACCGAGGTCGAGCGCGGCATCGCGCTCGACGGTATCGACGCCGCCACCGCCTTCCCCGAATACGAGCCGGGCAAGTTGTTCGCGCGGGCGCACCGGGTGAAGGGCCGTGAGGCGCTGCGGTATCGGGCGCAGGTGGCGCGGGCCCGGGAGACCGTGGGCATCGCTCGGCCCGGTGTGGAGACCGAGCCGATCCGCTACACCGCCACCCTCGCCTCGCAGGCCGGGGGCTCGGACAAGTGGCTGGAGCAGCCGACGCGGCGGTTCGTCACCGCGGCCGGCACGCTGGAGTGGCTGCGCGGCAAGGTCGCTGATACCCACTGGCACAAGGACACTCGCGTGCACGTGCAGGCGTGGGACCTCGATGACGCGACCGAACCGTTCTACAGCGACGAAGGTTCGCCCGATACGGTGCGCGGCTATCTCGCCGCCGAAGCCGCCGCGCTGCGCGAACGCGGCCGGGACGACCTGGTCGATACTCAGGTCCTGGACCCGTGGCGCAAGACGGCTCGCCGTGAGCGGGCCGCCGAGCTGGCGCGCGAAGACTTGTCGGCTCCCGGCGCCCGGGTCGCCGAGGAAGACCTGGTGTGGGGCCAGGACGTGGAGCAGAGCCTGACCCGCGCCTACGAACAGGATTTGTTCCGCAAAGAGCAGGCCGACCGGGCACTGGCCGCCAGGCGGGTGCGCGACGCCGACCCGTCCGCGGTGTGGCAGCAGCCGATGACCGAACCGCGGTATCGGGCGGTGTCGGCGCTGCGTGAGGCACAGCGGCAGTGGGGACGGGAGGCGGCCGAGGCCGGCGCCGACCGCCAAGCCGAGCTGGCCGAGGCCTGCCGGGTCGCGGGTGAGGATCTGCGCAAGACCGGGATGAGCTGGGCCGAGGTGCGGTGGGCCACCGACCATCCCGGCGAGATCGGAACCCACCTCGCGGCCTACGAACGCGACCAGGCCGCGCGTGAGTCCGAGCCGGACCCGTACTCGGCCACGATCTCCTATCTGCCCGAACACGGCGACCACATGGTGCACGAGTCCAGCGTGCACGCCAGCGAATCCGACGCTGCGGAATGGGCGCAGGCGCGGCTCGGCGTGATCCGCCCGGCCGCGGGCACGTCCGTGCACGTCACCGCCGCCCAGCACGACGGTGAGGGCCACGCCGACCCGGTCTACCGGGCCGAGGGCGCCCGCACGGTCCTGGCCCAGGAACTGGGCGAGTGGCGCCAGGCCGCCGAGCGCGGTGAGGAGACCGAACGGCAGATGTCGGCCCGGGCCACCGACCACACCAGCGGCACCAGCCCGCGCGATCCGTCGACGGCCGCCGCCGAGGAGCTGGCGTGGTTGAAGACCCGCCATCAGCTTTCGCTCCAGCACGCCGACGCGCTGAACGAGCGCAACGCCCAGCTGGTCCGGCAGTTGACCGCGGTCACCGCCGAACGCGACCAGCTGCGCGAAACTGCCAGCGACCTGACCGACCGGGCCGCCCGCGACAACGCCCAGCGCGAGACAAAGCCACCGGGGTGGGCTGAGGATTTCGCCGCCGCGCTGGCTGAGGACGAACTCGACGTGCGCGACGGTATCGAGAACCGCACCGTGTTGCACGCCGAACAGGGCGCCGATGCTCCGCCGGCCGATCTGGTGCAGCGGTTGACCGCCGAGCGGGATCGGCTGCGCGGCGAGCGCGACGAGGCGGTGCGCAAGTTGGCCGAGCGCACCCCTGTCGACCGGCGTTTCGGCAGCGCGCAGCGCCAGGCCCAGCAAGCCGCCCGCGTCGCGTTCGGCGGCACCCGCGAGCACGAGGCGGCCTTGGCCGCGATCGACAAGGACAAGGCCCAGCGCGCCGCGGAACGAGAGGACTGGATCTACGAGGAGGAGGACGCCGCGGACCTGGCGGTGATGGTCCACCACCGCTCCGACGCGGAGGTCTCGGCCGCCGATGAGAAAGCGCGGGCGGCCAAGGCCCGTGCCCCGATCCCGGGCCACGCGTTCGCGGGCCTGGTCAACGGCCGCGACGGCCACGAGCACGGACAGGAGATGGAGCGATGAGCACCGAAAACCCCACGCCCGACATGGATTTGGACGATCCATTCATCGCGCGATACGCGACCAAGGTTCCTGATGAGCGCGAAGTGCTGATGCGGGCTGACTTCGCTCGGATGCACGACGTGCTCGCCAATATGGACAAGCTCGAGGTCGGCGACGAGTTCGACCGGCTGGTCGGGCAGGCCGA
Source organism: Nocardia tenerifensis NBRC 101015 (assembly GCF_000308715.1). Classification (GTDB taxonomy): domain Bacteria; phylum Actinomycetota; class Actinomycetes; order Mycobacteriales; family Mycobacteriaceae; genus Nocardia; species Nocardia tenerifensis. The sequence continues at coordinate 4,381 of NZ_BAGH01000589.1, read as the reverse complement.
CGAGATCGATCTGCGGTGGCTCGACGCCGACACCGCCGACGAGCGCGCCGCTTGGGCGTATCTGTCCGACGCGCACGACGACTGGAAAAGCGCCCCGGCCACCATGGCCCGCTTCCACGACCAGATCGGCCACGACCGCGCCGGCGGTTGGGATCCACTGACTCCGATGGAGTGGCGTAGCCAGCTCCAGGCCCGCGAGCTGACCGGGCACGGCGCCTGGACCGCTGAACGCGACACCGGCCAGGTTCGCGCTCCGCTCCCGGGCCACGCGTTCGCGGGCTTGGTCACCGGTCGCGACAGCGAACGGGAGGTGGAGCGGTGAGCACCGGAAACCCTACGCCCGACTTGGGTTTGGACGATTTCATTGCCCGCTACATCGACAAAGTCGAAGACCCGATCGAGGTGCTGATGCGCGCGGACTTCGCACGGATGCAGCACCTACGCGACACCGCCCGCGGCGTCGGCGAGCTGGCCGAGTTCACCCAGCTCACCGACCAGGCCGACGAGATCGACCAGCGGTGGAGCGACCCACACATTGGCGATCGTGAGGCGTGGATGTATCTGGCTCAAGCTCACGAGGATTGGCGCTCGGCCCCGCAGATCATGGACCGGATGTGCGGGCAGATGCAGTTGGACCAGGCCAACGGGTGGCGGCTGTTGGCGACAGCCGCGGAGTGGCGCAGCCAGCTCCAGGCCCGCGAGCTGACCGGGCACGGTGCCTGGTCGGCCGGGGCCTACGAAATCGAGACGACCAAGACCCCGGCATCGAGCACGGCCGAAATGCCGTGGGTGAACGAAGCCAACATCAACACGGCCGCACCGTTTCCGGTGTCGGCCGAGTTCGCCGCGGCTCGTACACGGGAGCTCGCCGCACCGCTCCCCGGCCACGCCTTCGCCGGCCTGGTCAACAGCCGCGACAGCGATCGGGAGGTGGAGCGGTGAGCACCATGATCGAGGTCCGTGCTGATGTCGTCGGGGTTCCGGCCGACGACCGTAGCGCGCGCCTGAGTGCTGCGAACGAGGATCTGGGCGCGCGCCTGGCCGCGGCGAACGAGCGCGCGGCCCGGCTTTCCGAGCAGCTCGCCGCGGCGACGGCCGCACTCGACGCAGCCGAGCACCGCGTCGCCGATTTGGAGGACCGTAACCGCGAGCTTGCCAGCGATCTCGATGACGCCCTCGATCTGGCCTCCGAGCACGCGCTCGACGCCGGGCGGGAGCGGCTGGTGCCTCAGCCGCTCTACGGCCACGCCTTCGCCGGGCTGGTCAACCACCACGATCGAGAGGGGATCGAACGATGATGTCGCCCACCGACGCGACGCTGTCGCCGTCGTCGCCTGATGTCGCCCGGCCCGCCGTCGCCGCGTCGCCGGGCATGTGGAATGTCGCCGAGGTTGTCGCCTTGCTGTCGCTCGCGGCGGTGAGTATCGCGGCGTTCGGCTGGTCGGCGATCGCCTTGCACGGGGTCGCGATGATGTCGGGCATTCCAAGCTGGCTGGCGTGGGGCGCCCCGGTGATCGTGGATGGCCCGATCATCCAGGCCGCCTGGTCGCTGGTCGCGCTCAACCGGCGCGAGAAGCTCGGCGTGGTGGTTCCGGCGAGCACACGCCGGTTCTTCTGGGCCGAGCTCGCCGCCGCTGAGCTGGTGTCTTTCGTCGTCAACGGGGTCCACGCGTGGACCACCGACGGGTTGCGGTTGCCGCAGCTGGCCGCGGCGGCGTTCGCCGGCCTGGCGCCGGTGGCCGCGCTGACCGTCACCCACGCGCTGACCGTGCTGCTGGAGGTTCCCCGCCACCCGCAGCCGCAGGCGACAGCAGGCGACAGTGTCGCCCCGGAGGGCGACACCGAGGCGACAGCACCCGAATTCGAGGCGACACCGGCCGAATCGGATGCGACAGCAGCACGCGACGCGGAGATCCTGCGGATGCACCTGGCGGGGTTTTCCTACCGCCAGATCGCACCGCGGGTCGACCTGCACCCCGGCACTGTCGGCAAGATCGTCGCCCGCCTCAAGGCCGAGGGCGACACCACCAGCGGGCCGCTCGCGCTGCCCGCACCCTCCAACGTCCGGCAAATCGCCGGGTGACCCACCCTCAACACCTCAATAACCAAGGAGTAACTGTCATGACTTCGTTCCTGATGTCGGATGAGCCGAAGGTCATCCGCAGCGCGTTCGGCAAGACCGATGAGCCCGGGACGACCGTGGCCGGGCTGGTCATCTCCCAGCAGATGGCTCAGCAGCTGGACCCGAAAACGGGCAAGCCCAAGCTGCATCAGGGCCGCCCGATTCCACAGCTGGAGGTGGTGATCCTGACCGAGTGGCGCACCGAGCCCGACGACGACGGCGCCCGCAAGCTCTACGTGCGCGGGAACCTGCGTAAGGCGATCAAGGCCGCGGTGATCGCGGCCGACGACACCGACCTGCGTAACGGCGCCCGGTTGACGGTGACCTTCACCGGTCTCGGGCCGGCCTTCTCGGCCGATTACGCAGCGCCGAAGCTGTATAAGGCCAGGTACGAGCCGCCGACGGAGGCCTCGCTCGCCGAGCTCGCTGCCTATCTCGACGCCGACGAGGAGTAGAACCGCGCTGATCAGCGCCTGAACGCACGAAAAGGGCCCCTGCCGAGTTCCGGTCGGCAGGGGCCCTTTCGCGTGCCCGGGACGGTGGCGTGCCGCCCGGACCTGACTATCCTCCCCCATCCCCTCCTCGTATAGGCCGAGTCTGTGCCGACGTGGCGGTTGCTCAAGGGTGGCCGAAGGCCATCGCGTAGCGACCGGAGCGCAGCGCAGGCCCTTGAACTGCCGCCACGTCGGTCAGATACTCGACGGCCGAGGAGGGGACTCCCTCCCCCCAAGATCACCCCGTATCGAAGCTGATCTTCGATACGGGGTTTGGGCTGGTCAAGGTTCCAAACTGCGTCCAAAAACGTTCCAAAACGCGTGCACGGATCGGTCACAAGTTGTGACCGATCCGTGCACGGTCCACTCCCCACCACCCACCCACCCTGACCTGCGGAGACGGCGCAAGCGCCGTCGATTCTTCTCCTCCTCCCAGACCCACATCTCATACCCACTTCGTGGGACGGGCATGAGATGTGGGTCTGGGAGGAGGAGAAGAATCAAGATCAAAGAGAGGTCAGGGTGGGTGGGTGGTGGGGAGTGGAAAAGAAAAAAGACAAAAGACTCTGGTTGCGTTAGGTGGATATCGGTGCGTTAGCTGGTTGGTTGCGTAAGAGACGTATCGACACCGGCGGTGTCGCTTCCAGCTGGTCAGCTCAGGTGTGGACGTGGCGGTCCAGGGATGCGCGGCAAGACTGCTGGTGAGGACCGGAGCGCGGCTCACGCCGGGATGGTGGTGCGCGGGCGCCAGGCCGCCCGCGTGCACGAGCTGGCGCTCGTGGAGGTCGTCTCCCGTGCGACGGTTTCGGAACGCTTGTTAGGGAATGGTTTTCGGTTTCGCGGTCTCACCGCGTTGCCACCAGTCGATCGCCTCGCCCGCATCCGGCATGCGCTCGATGAGCTGAGCTGTCGATTCCACGTGCGCACCGGACTGGTCGCAGAACGTCCATAACTTCTGTGCTGCACGGTGATACCGGTGGATCACCGCGGCGACCTCGAACACGTCCAGCTCGCCAGCACGGAACCGGGCTATCTCCTGTTCGACATGCTTGACCAGCTCACTCAGCTGAGCTTCGTGATAGGCGGCGACTCGCTCGCGAGCGACCCGCCGCTCTGCCTTCGTCCCCACTCCTGCGACGGTACTGCGCAGGTGCGCAGCTCGGCGCCGCCACCGTAGACGCGACCGACCGATGGGCTGAACCCGGTCAGCCGCGGGCCGTCGTGTTCTTGACGTTGGTCGTTGCGGACCGCAAGTTGAGTATCGGACTTCGCTATCCGGCGCCTGCTTCGTCCCTGATGTAGTCGCCCTTCCTCGCCATCAGGTCTTGGTAGTACATGGTCAGCTTTTCCCGTTGCCGGAACAGGTCGGAACCGGCGAGCAGGTCGAGCATCGTGGTGTACAAGGTGGCGTCCGAATCTTCGGCGGGTTGGTCATGACCGAAGCGGGACAGGGCGCTCAGCAGCAGGTACAGGCTGGCCCAATCCCGGGGTAGGAGTTCGCGGATGTGCCGGGTCCGCGGTTCGAAGCGCTGGTAGAACTGGCGCGGGGATTCCAAGCCGGTGAGTGCCGGCGGCAGAACGACGTAGTCATGCGGGTGCGTGTCCTCGATCTCGACCCCGACTTCGACCTCGGCGCCTTCTTTCCGCCGGGTCTCGCATTCGTCGTCCTGCCAAATCGCTATCGCAGCGCGCAACGCCTGCGTTTGGGCGGCGTCTTGTCCCTGCACCACGGTCAGTGCTCGCGAGAGCATGTCGATGATGCTCT
>NZ_BAGH01000590.1 GCF_000308715.1 Nocardia tenerifensis NBRC 101015 | reverse complement strand
TTCCGTGGTGACGAACACGTCGAGCCCGACTACGAGTCGTGGCGGACCTGGGATGAGCTGGGGTTACCGGTCGAGCCGACCACCGACGAGAATTGGTGGTCCCACGAACCGACGGGACTCTGCGGGCCCGATTCCGAGATCTTCGTCTGGACGGGAAGCCAAATGCCGCAGGGCACACCGACTTCCGACGACCGATGGGTGGAGGTGTGGAATCACGTGATGATGCGCTACATTCGGCATCCCGGCGGCCTGGAACCCGTGCGGCGACCGAGCATCGACACCGGCTTGGGCCTGGAGCGGCTGGTGCGAATCCTGCAGAACACGCGGTCCGTCTTCGAGATCGACGTATTCCAGCCGTGGTCGACCGAGCTGACTCGGCTCTGGGGTCCGCTCGAGGAACCGTCGCTGCGAAGGTTGTCGGACCATCTTCGATCCAGCATCGTCGTCCTCGGCGATCAGGTCGCCCCATCACCGACCGGGCGCGGTCATATACTGCGCCAACTCATCCGGCGCACCCTCACCACGCTGTGGCGTGAGGATCCGAGCCGCACCCTGTCCGACCTGCCGATGGAACTGGTGGAACACACCCTCGCGCACTTCCGGCAAGCTGTGCCCTCGCAGGAGGTGCGCACCGTTCTGCTCGATGAGGAACGCAAATTCGGCCTACTGCTCGAGCGCGGGCGAAAGGTTCTGTCGCGCAGTCGTTTCACCGGTCCTCTGACCGAGGACGACTACCACTATCTGCATGACACCCACGGCCTGCCGCGCGATCTGGTGGTGTACCTGACTACCGAGGTAGGCATTTCGAGTTGAGTCTCCACCAAGGGGAGAGAGCAGGCTGAGGGCATGGACGACGAGACGCTCTTCACGATCGGGGCCTTGGCCGAGCGAACGGGCTTGACGGTCAAAACGATTCGGTTCTACGCCGACAAGGGGATCGTCCCGCCGACCGGTCACACCCCGGCCGGCTACCGCCTGTACGACATCGACGCGCTGACGCGTCTCGAGCTGGTTCGCACGTTGCGCGAACTCGACATCGACTTGCCCACGGTGCGACGCATTCTCGCCCGCGAGAGCACCCTGGCCGAGGTCGCCGCGGCCCACGCGGACGCGCTCGAGACCCAGATCCGGGTGCTGCGTCTGCGGCGTGCGGTGTTGCGGGCGGTCGCGAGCCGGGGATCGAACCCTCAGGAGATGGATCTGATGCACAAACTGGTGAACTCGACCCGAACCGAGCGACACCGCTTCATCCACGACTTCATCGACGCCACGTTCGGCGGCGTCGACGCGAACCCTGCCATGGTGGAGTTGCTGCGCTCGACAATGCCCGACCTGCCCGCGGACCCGACCGTCGAACAGGTCGAGGCATGGATGGAGTTGGTCGAGCTGGTGCAGGACAACGATTTTCGGGCGGCCGTGCGCACCATGGCCGAGTATCAGGAGAGGCAACGGGCAGAGGGAGACGACACCGGGCTACATCACGAGCTGACGGAGGTCGTGCGCGAGGAGGTCTTCCGTGCGCTGGCCGCCGGGATCGCCCCGGACGCGCCCGAGGCGGCGGCCATCGTCGACGCGCTGTCCGCACGGTACGCGCAGACCTTCGGCAAGACCGACGACTCACATCTGCGGCGTTGGATCCTCGAACGGTTGGAGGTCGCCAATGACGTTCGGGTGACGCGATATTGGCAGTTGGTGGCGAGCGTCAACGGCTGGCCGCCGGTAGCGGATCTCGAGCCGGTGTTCACGTGGTTCGGGAATGCTCTTCGCAACTCAGCGAAGTAGGCGTAAATGCCGCGCCGCCCCGACCGCCGATGACGGTCGGGGCGGTTGTGCATCTACCGGCACCGTGGTGCAGTAGTTTCTACCGTCACTTCAAATGCCGGGCGAAGAACCGATTCGCCTCCTCTCCCGCGTGCTGCGGGACGCCGGTATGCCCGCCCATATTGGCGTACAACGCTTTTTCCTTGGAACCGAAAGCGTCGAACAGGTCCAGGGCCATCTGCCGGTCATTTCCCTCGTCGTCCCATTGGAGCAGGACGTGCAGCGGAATGGTGACCTTACGCGCCTCGGCGAGTATGGCGCGGGGCACGAAACTACCGGCGAACAGAACGGCGGCCGCGATGCGCGGCTCGACCACCGCCAGCCGGGTGCCGATGGAGATCACCCCGCCCGAGTAGCCCACCGGACCGCCGAGTTCCGGCAGCGCGAGCAGGGCGTCCAGGGTCGCCTGCCATTCCGGGACGGCCTTGTCGACCAGCGGGAGGATGAGCCGATCGACGATCTCGTCATCGACCGGCCCGCCGGCCGCCAGCGCCCGATGCAGGTCGGCGAGGGCCTCGTCGGCGGCGGCCGAACGCGGCCGGTCACCGCTCCACGGGAGCTCGATGGTGGCCACCGCGTAACCCTCCGCCACGGTGTGCCGTGCCCTGGCCAGCAGTCGCGGGTACGTCTTACGCAGCCCGAGCGGAGGTGGGCTGATCAGAATCAGCGGCATCGGTTCGGATGCCGACTCGGGCGTCCACAGGATGCCGGGAATATCGCCGAGCACGAATTCGCGCTCGATCACGCCGTCTTCAAGACGCTGTTCAGAAGTGAATTGCATGGTCGTGCCTTTCGGGAGTGCACTTAAGCGGCGCTCCCGGACGACCTATCGCCCGACCGTGACCCCGAAGAGGAGCACCCACGTCAATACTGTGTCCACGGGTACCACCTCCTCGTCTTCTCGCACGGTCCCCGGAAAGATAACAGTGCCCCCAGCACTCCACCAACGTATTTTCGCGAGGACCGAGTCAGTCGGGGTCCGCCCTTACCCACTGGATCCTCGGGGAGCTCTCCGAGCAGATCGACCGCCGCAGACCAACGGCAAGTGAATGACTATTCCTCATTCTTAGTGCTTCTAACTGGCATTTTGTGTCAACTCGAGCGCGGAGGTCGCCGACGTGATTAACTCGTTCGGCGATGGAGAAGGGGAGTTTTGGTATGGAGCTTTCGGGTGCGCAGCGGGCGGCGCTGGGTGTGATCTGCGATACGTTTGCGCCCGGCGATGGGTTGGGTCTGCCGTCGGCGAGCGAGCTGGGGGCGGTCGACACCGTGGTGCGGTTGCTGGGTCGCAGTCCGCGGGAGGCGGATCGCAAGCAGTTGGCAATGTTGTTGGGGTGGTGGGATTCTCGGGTGACCGGGGTGCTTCTCGGCGCGGGACCCCGTCGGTTCTCCGCGCTGTCGCAGCAGGAGCGCGAGCGGGCGCTGCTGCGACTGGGTGATTCGCGGCTGGGTCCGGTGCGGGCGATCTTTCAGGCGCTCAAGCAGGCGGCGCTGCTGTCCTACAACGTGACTCCGGGTCCCACGGGCACCAACCCGCTGTGGAAGGAGATCGGCTACCCGGCGCCGAGCGGACCGCTCAGCACGGCCCCGCAGCCGCAACTGACGCCCATGCGGTGCGCCGAGAACACCACGCTCACTTGCGATGTGGTGATCGTCGGATCGGGTGCGGGCGGTGGGGCCGCGGCGGCCGTGCTGGCCGAGGCCGGACTCGACGTGATCGTGCTCGAGCGCGGAAACTACTACGACGACCGAGATTTCGGCGCGGGCGAGCTCGCCGCCCTGGAACAGCTGTACGCGCCCGGGGCCAGTTCCAGCGAGGGGCAGATCACCCTCGTCGCCGGATCTTGCCTCGGCGGCGGCACCGTCGTCAACTGGAGCACCTCGCTGCCCACGCCCGACTCCGTCCGCGCGGAGTGGGCCGAACTGGGTGCGGCACAGTTCACGCAGGACGAGTTCGGCCGGGCGCTCGAGACGGTGCGAAGCCGCCTCGCGGTCACCGACACGCGCTCTCCCCTTTCGGCCCGCGACAGTGTCCTGGAACGCGGCGCGCAAGCGCTCGGCTGGGAAGTGGACTCGTTGCCGCGCAACGTAACCGAGGCGTGTGACGCCGGGATCGAATGCGGCTCCTGCGGTTACGGCTGCCGCGTGGGCGCGAAGCAGTCGGTCACCAAGACGTGGCTCGCCGACGCCGCCGCGGCCGGCGCCCGGCTGATCGTGGACGCCGACGCCCGCAGCATCCAGGTGAAAAGCGGCCGCGCCGAAAGTGTTTCGGCGATCACCGCGTCCGGGGCGCGGATCGAGGTGCGGGCTCGCGCCGTCGTCGTCGCGGCGGGCGCGGTGCAAACCCCCGCGCTACTGCGCCGATCCGGCCTGAGCAACGAGAACATCGGACGCCACCTGCGGCTGCACCCGGCCGCGGCGGTGTTCGGCGTCTTCGACGAGGAACTGCGCGGCTGGGAGGGCGCGCTGCAGGGGCGAATCTGCCGCAGGCACGCGGATCTCGACGGCGACGGCTACGGCGTCATCTACGAGACGGGCCCGGTGCATCCGGGAATGGCGATCGGCTTCATGAACTGGCGCGGCGCGGACGCGCACCGCCGCACCCTGCTCGACTTCGCCAACACCACCCCGATCGGCATCATCACCCGCGACCGCGACTCGGGCACGGTCACCGTCGACAAGTCCGGCGAGCCGCTCGTCAACTACCGCCTCTCCCCCTATGACGCCGCGCACCTGCACACCGGAATCGAGGGCGCCGCAAGCATTCTCGAGGGCGGCGGGCGCACGCCGCATCTTCTCCGGGCATCAAGCAGGCGTGGACTACGAACCGGGCCGCCGGGGTTCGCACGCCGACTTCGCCGCCGCCTGCCGCAACGCGGGCTACGAGCCCGGCCGCTGCGCGATGGGCGCCCTGCACATCATGGGCTCGGCCCGCATGGGCGGCTCACCCCGGCTCTCCGCCACCAACCCCGATGGCGCCACGTGGGAAGTCGCCAATATCGTCGTCGCCGACGCCTCCTGCTTCCCCACCGCCTCGGGCGTCAACCCGATGATCTCTATTGAGGCGATCGCCTACATGAATGCGAAAAGGCTGGCCGCCCAGCTGATTTGATGGGCACAATCTGCTGGTGGACGACGAAAGTGTATGGCACCCTTCGCGCACTCAGTGGGCTGGACCCGATGGCGTCGTGTGGCTCCGGCAACGGCGATGGCTCACGGAGCGGGATGCGCGGCGGTTCGTAATGCGTGCGTCCGGCTCCATTGTTGTGGAGGATTCCGCGTCTCGGAAGTTGACGTGGCTGGAACCCGGTGCGCGCGCCCACTATTGGGAGGCGCATGTCGCGGGCCATGTGGCGACGCCCGGATCGGCCGTGCCCGCGAACGCGGAGGGACTCACCTATCACGTCAGCACTTGGAAAAGCGCGACCGGCGAGCGCCTGACGATGCTGTCGGAGATGTGCTGAACGTGTGCGGAGAAACCGTGTGTCCCCGCTCAGCCGTCCGATCAAGGCTTCGAGGGTATGCGACCGAACAACCACGCGGCTGACACACGGACTTATTCACCACATAACTCAGGAATACCGCTACCCCGAGGTGCTGTCGACGTACATGACACTGTTCCACCACGAATCCAAGGGGCTCGGCTCCGGCCAGACGACCTGATCCTGGCCGCGATCCGTCATGGACGGGTTGGTGGTGTCGCTCATGCTGTCCTCCTCATGGTGGTACAAAATTCCCGACGTGCGGCGACTGCTCATTGCCGCACTTCCACCATCGCTCGATATGTGCGCGCCCGCAGGGGCCGAAGGTCCACTATTCGGCCCTCGTATGTCACACCCTGGGGAACACACGTTCGAAAGACCGGTTCGAGGGACGTCCGCGGCGCACCCCGCGCGATCGTGCCGAGTCAGGATTCCACGAAATCAGCGGCGAGGTTGCAGAGTTTCCATGCGCCGTTCTGGCGCTGCATGGTGCCGGTGTAGTCGATGTCCTTGAAGTACTGGCGGTATTTGTCGGGCACGTTGGTGAAGGACTCGTGGGCGAGGAAGGTCGCCGAGTCCGGGCCGGTCTGGGTGATCCCGGTGATGGTGTTGGTGAAACCGGCGTCCTTGACGTCGGGGCCGATGCGCTCATCGAATTGGGGCGTGTATTGCTTGACGAGCGCGTTGATGGCGGGCGCGGCGTCGGGGCAGGTCATGGTGTTGAACTCGTCCCACTGCTGGTTGTTGGAGGTCTCGGCGAGCCGGTTGACGACCTTGACCAGTTCGGGATCGAGCGTATTCGGATCGACGGCCGTCACCGCGGTATCCGGCGCGTTGAACACCACGGGCGCGGAGAGCGGTCGGAAACCGGACGGCGCAAGATTTTTCGACACGGACCGCTCCCAGGAGCCGTCGGAGATCATGTCCTGGATGGCGCTGGTGATCCGGCCTTGCAGCTCGGTGTCGCCCTTTTTCACGCCCACTCCGTAGCGTTCGCGGGTGAACGGGTGGCCGACCACGCGGAGTTTGTCGGGGTGTTGCGCGGCGTATCCGGCGAGAATCACGTCGTCGGTGGTGACCGCGTCGGCGGTACCGGCCAGCAGGTCGTCGACGCAGGCGGAGTAGGTGGGCCGGGCGGTCGAATTCACTCCGGCCGCGAAATCCTTTTTGATTTTCGCCGCCGACGTGGAGCCCTCCGCGGAGCAGACGGTGCGGCCGTCGAGCGCCTCGGGCCGATCGATGCGGGTCTCGTCCTTACGGACGAGCAGATCCTGTCCCGCGACCAGATATGGCCCGGCGAAGGACACCTGCTGCTGGCGCGGTGCGGTGATCGAATAGGAGGCGACGATGAAATCGACCGTGCCGTCGTTCAACATCGATTCGCGCTGCGCGGAAGGCGCCTCTTTCCAAGTGATGTGGTCGGCGTCCACGCCGAGTTTGTCCGCGATGTAGGCGGCCGTGTCGACGTCGAAGCCGGCCGGTTTTCCGCTCGTGCCCATCGCCGAGAGGCCCGGTTGGTCGAATTTGACGCCGATGGTCAGCGTCGGTTTCTCGTCGTCGTTCTTCGAGCAGGCGACCGCGAGTGCGAGGCACGCCACCAGGGCGCCGGCAACGATCGGATGTTTCATCGGATCACCTCTCCTGTCTGATGCGAACTGTTCGTGGTTCCTACGGTTTCCCGCGCCGCCGATCGTGTGGCCCCGAAAACGGAACGAATGTCGGCGCACGAGTCGATGATTCGGTCGACGTCGACGTCGGTGAGGTTCGCGTGCATCGAGAAGCGAATGAGCGTGCGGTGCCGGGAGGTGGCGGGCGGGCAGAACACCGAGCCGAAGATGCCCCGCCGTTCGAGAAAGTCGCGGATCGCCATGGCGCGCAGGTCGGGGCCGGTCTGTAAGGACACGATATGGCTCGCGGAATTCTCGAGATCGAAGCCGAGCGCGGTCATGGCCTCGCGCAGCGTGGCCGAGACCTCGTCGAGTCGCCGTCGGCGCCAGTCGTCAGCCCGGATAACGGCCAGCGCCGCGCCGAGGCCGGCGATGTCGTGCGGCAGCAGGGTCGAGGAGAAGACCGCGGGCTCGGACTCCATCTTGAAGTAATCGACGAATTCCGGGTTGTTCGTGGCGATGAATCCGGCGCGGCCCGCGAACGCCTTGGACAGGCTCACGACCCGGAACGGCACGCGTTCGGCGAGTCCCAGTGCCACGACAGTTCCGGCGCCGGACGGCCCGTCTATGCCGAGTGAATGCGATTCGTCGACCAGCAGCACGCTCGCGGTCTCCTCGGCGACCTCGCACATCTCGGGCAGGGGGCAGCGGCTGCCGTTGGTGCTGTAGATCGAGTCGACCGCGATGATGCCGGGTCCGTGCGCGCGGATCCGCCCGCGCAGGTGCTCAATGCTGTTGTGCCGGAACGGATGAACGCGCGCGCCTGCCACCTTCGCGCCGTGCCACAGCGACATGTGCGCGATGTGATCGACATAGACGGGGGTTTGCGAGTCGGCGATCGACTGCATCAATCCGACATTGGCGTCCCACCCGGACTGGCACAGGATGCCCGCCGACGCCCGCATATGTTGCGCGAGTGCGCTTTCCAGCGCTATCTGCGGATGATCGCCGTGCTGGAATACGCCGGAGGCGAGCAGTCCGCCGTCGCATCCGACCAGCGCGGCGCGGATGGCCGCGGTCACGCGCGGGTCTCTGGCCACCGCGAGATAGTCGTTGCTGTTGACGAGCACGTCCCCCGGGGCAGGCGTGTTGCCGTGCAGAATATGCCGCCCACCCCACTCGCCCGCGACTCGCTCGGTATGGAAACGCTCGACACGGCGACGGATGCGATCGGCCACCCCGGTAGCCATCCGTCTCCCTTCGCGTCGTCCCAGCTAATTCATAGCGTGCTCAGGAAAAGTACATCACCGTGGATGACTTGTGACGAAAGAGTCAATGATCACGCCGATTTATGGCGTGTCTTACCCACTCCCACCCTTTATCAAGGCGGCTCCATTCGACTTACGAACCCACCGAGCACACTCTTCGCTATCGCACGGTACTCACGTTGCGGGACGGACCTCGAACACTGGCCGGACCGCGTAGCCGGCCTGAACGAATGCGCGCGTAATCCGCCACGGTGTGCTGGCGACCGGCGAACACGACCGCGCCTTGAAGACGTTGCTGTCCAATAACTTCCGGGCCTGCCGTCGCTACAACCGACAGCGCGTAAACAACGGTAGCCGCGCTTCAGCCCCGGAGTCCGGGGCATCCACGCGGCGGCTTCGATGAAACTTGTTCGGGTCAGGCAGGTCTCATGGTTTGCATGGTGCGCTCCATTTCCCAGAACGCGCGCAGGGAGTCGATTTTGCCGGCCTCGTTCACCCGGTAGATGAACACGCCTTCGGCGTCGAGCACCTGGCCGCCGTTCCGGCTGCGGACCATGCCGGTGTAGGCGACTTCGTTTCCGCAGGCGAAACTGTCCTCGTACCGGAACTCGATCGACTCGTTGTGCGCGATGGCCTTGTCCCAGAACGCGGAGATGGCGTCGCGGCCCCGATGCCCCTTACCCGCCGGATCGAAACCCGAAGCGCCGACCGGGTCTTCGACGAGGGCGTCCTCGGCGAACAGGTCGAGCCAGGCGTCCTTGTCGCCCGCCTGGACCGCGGCCAGTAGGGCCTGGCTGGCGGTGCGCGCCGGATGTGGTGCGGTCATTGATGTCCTCCTGTGGTCGGTCGTCGCGTCCGCCGGTTGTCGGTTTGTCCGACACACGGCGGATCCAGCACACACCCGGCCGTAGGGGCATAGTCAATTTCCGGCACTCAGTTGCGGCGTCGGGCCAGGGGATGGTCCCGCAGTTCGGACTCGATGGCGTCGAGGGCGGCAAGTATCTCGGCCTCGACGTTCGGATTGCCGAGAGCCCGCGCGAGTTCCAGCGCGCGCTGGTGATATCGGAGGGCCTCGATCGGCCGCCCCATCTCGTGATACAGATTCGCAAGCGCGCTCAGCGCAAGCCGCGCTCCCCAGCGGTCGCCGACCTCGTCGGCGAGGGCCACGGCTTGCTCGCAGTGGCGGATCGCGTCAGCGGCCGCACCGGCGCCCTGATGAACGTAGCCGAGCCCGGTCAGCGCCACGCTCTCGCACCATCGGTCGCCTGCGCTACGCGCGAGAGCCAGGGCTTCCTCGAGGTATTTTCCGGCATCGGCTCCCTGTGCCATGTGCTTGGCCGTGAACCCGAGGCCGATCAGCGCGAAGTTCTCGCCCCACCGGTCTCGCACCTCGCGGCTGAGCGTGAGAGCCTCCTGGAATCGCGCCATGCTCTCCGCGTATCGGCCTGCGAAGAAATAGGCTTCGCCGAGCCCGATCATCGAGCGAGCTTCCCCACATCGATCGCCGATCCGGCGATACAGCGCGGCCGATTGTTGATGGTCGTCCAGTGCCTCTTCGTAGTGGCCCGCTCGACTGCGAATGAAGCCGAGTTGATTGCGCGTCTTCGCCTCGCCTTGGAGATCACCGGTCTCGCGATCGAGATCCAGGGCATACCGGTGGTGCTCCCATGCGTCCGCGAAGGCCCCTGAGCGGAAGTACGCCAGGCCTAAGTTCTTGTGTAACTCGGCCTGCGCCGCGATCTCGCCGAGCTGCTCCGCACTGCGCAGCGCGATCAGGTGGGTGGTGATCCAATCGTGTAGATGGCCGCGGACGAAATAGAACCGCCACAGTCGCTGCGTGAGCTGCCAACAGTGCGCCGCCCAGCCATACTCATTCGCGGTAGCGATGACGGCGGCCAGGTTGGCCCGCTCGGTGTCGAGCCACGCCATCGCGGCAGGCTGGCCGGAGAGAACCGGGATGTGGGCCGACGGCTGAATGCCCGTGACGGGAGCCGTGTGACGGAACGGCTCCAACAGTTGGGCGGCGAGGTCCGCGGTGTGCAGGTAGTAGTCGAGCAGCCGCGTCAATGCCGCCCTTCGGTCGCTCTCCGCACGTTCGCCGCTCGAAAGCGCCCGAGCGTAGTAGCGAAGAAGATCGTGAAAGCAGTATCTGACCGACCCGGTTTCCGCCAGGCCGGTTTGGCGGAGCAGATGCATGTCCACGAGTTGTTCGAGGACGAGTTCCGCCTCGTCCGGCGTGATGTCGCACAGCGCGGCCGCCGTATATGCATTGATGTCGAAACCGGGGTGCTCACCTAGCAGCCGGAATATCCGTTGTTGCCGGGGCGTGAGTTGCTGATACGACAACGCGAACGCGGCATACGCACTGCGATCCCCGACGCTCAACTCGATCAACCGGCGATTCTTGTCACGCAGCCGCGCCGCCAGGGTCACCGGGGTCCAGGCCGAGCGATCGCGAAGTCTGGCGGCGGCTATCCGGATGGCCAAGGGCAGAAACCCGCACAGCGACAAGGCTTCTCCGACGGCACTGCCGTGCGCGACGGTCCGCTCGGCGCCGACGATTCGCGTGAACAGCGCGTTGGCGTCGTCCGGCGGCAGGACGTCGAGCGATATCCGTTCGACGCCTTCCAGACTGGAAAGCCTTTCGCGACTGGTGATCAGGGTCAGGCATGTTTTGGCGCCCGGCAGGATCGGTCGAAGCTGGCCTGGATCGGCGGCATTGTCCAGAACTATCAGGGCTCGACGGTCCGCCAAGGTGCCACGCCAGAGGGCGGCGCAGTCGTCGACACCTTCCGGAACGAGCTCCCCGGCGATGCCCAGTTGCCGGAGCAGGCTGTCGAGCGCGTCCCGGGGCGTGCGGGGCGGGTGCCCTTCGGTATGCCCTTGCAGGTCGAGGAAGAGCTGAGCGTCCGGGTATCGCTGTGCGATTCGATGTGCGACATGGACGACCAGTGTGGTCTTTCCGACGCCCGGCATGCCGTCGACCGCGATGATCGACGCGGCCGGTCGGCCTGAATCCTCCTGCGCAGACGCGAGTTGCAGCAACCGGTCGACCTCCGCGGAGCGGCCGGTGAAGTCCTCGATGTCGTAGGGCAGGAAGTTTCGCCCCGGAGCCATCGGCGCCTGGTCGTCGCCGGCTTCCGCGACGGGTATCTGCTGTCGAAGCACGCGCAGCTGGGCCGATTGCAGCTCCGCACTCGGTTCGATACCCATCTCGTCCCCGAGCCGGTCGCGCAGCTCGTCGAACAGGCGCAGCGCGGCGGCCTGCTGACCTGTCCCGGCGAGGGCGATCATCAGCCGAGCCTGCAGTCCTTCGTGCAGCGGCTCCTCGGCGGCGACCTCGCGCAGCCGGACCACAGCCTCGTCGTGGCGACCGAGTGCGATGGCGATGTCGGCGTAGTCGAGCACCGCGGCGAGCCGCTCGCGCGACACCGCGACGGCGGCCGGATGCTGTCGCAGATCCTGGTCCAGATCGCTGAGTATCGCACCGCGCCAACACGATAGGCCCCGCGCGTACGAGTCGCACGCCGCCTCCGGATCGCCCGCACGGTAGGACTCCCTGCCGTGCGCCGCCAGCTCGGTGAACCGCACGAGATCCAGATGATCGCCATCGACTTCGAGCAGGTAACCACCGCGCGCGTTGATCAGGCGCGGCAGCCCGTTCTGCCGTCCGGTCGAGGCGAACAACCGGCGCAGCCGGGCGACATAGGTGTGCACCAGATTGACGTGCGACCTCGGCGGCTGCTCGCCCCACAGCACGTCGATGATCTCGTCGCGGCTCACCGCCGTATTCGGTTGCAGTGCAAGCAATGCCAGCAATCGCGCGCGCACCGTTTCGCCGAGGGAGACCCGCCGGCCTTCGTCATATACGGCCAGCGGGCCGAGCACATTGATGGTGAATACCGCGCTCGGCGACTTTTCGGCATCGCTCGGGTCGGCATTGTGCAGCGGTAGGTCGAGCACGCTCGCCAGTTGCTGGATCGAGGCCGGCCGTGGATTGCGGATATGGCCTTGCTCGATATACCGAACGGTCCGGACGCTGACATTCGCGCGGCGCGCCAATTCGCGCTGGGTAAGCCCCGCTTCACTGCGCCGCGCGCGCAACCTCTCCCCGAACGTCAGATCTTCATGATCCATAGCGACGTATTCCCCCAGAATCAGCCGAGCCGTGCGGCAATATTACTCCAGCGTCGACCGTCCGGTTGCCGCTCCGCGGTCTCGTCATTCGTCTCGTGTCAGATTTCCGCAGGTAGGCGCGCCGAGGCGGGGAGCAGCTCGGGCCGGCGGCTGCTCCTACTCCGTCCAGTTCGGCTACACCTCGGCAAGTTAATGTTCTCCAAGCAGGGCGGCAAACGTCTGCCTGGAGTTCTACCGGCTGATCACCGCAGGGGGGCACGATCACGCCGACGACCCATTCAGAATGTTTGCCGCCCTGCGTAATCCGGTACGGGGGAGGGAACGAGTGAGGTACGCAGATACATTTCCATTTGAAACTTATTCGGCGGTCGAGTGGCGCGGCGAGACGCACCCGAACGTCGCGGTCGCGATATGAAGGTCGCGAAATGGGTGGTCCGCGAGCACCTCGACGCCGAGACCAGCTACGAGAAGGTGATCGACGATATCGATGTCGACCTCCGCGCCGACGAAATGCTGCTCGCGACCCGTTACGTCTCGGTCGACACCCACCTCCACGACCTCGCGGCGGAGACGCCCGTCGGCGACGCCCTCGGCGCCGATTCGATCATGGAGGTGGTCGAGGCCGGCCCGCGCGCCCCGCATCGGGTCGGCGACTTCGTCCAAGGATTCGGCGGGTGGCGCACCCATGTCATCGGCAACGGCCAGAAAGCGTTGCGGCCCTATCGCCGCCTCGAGCTCGAAGACTACGACGACACCCTGCCGATCTCGACCGCACTCGACATCATGGGCGAAGCGGGCATGACCGCATGGGGAACCATGACCAAGTTCATGGCGGTGCGGCCCGACGACACGGTCGTGGTGAGCGGCGCGTCCGGCACCGTCGGCACGGTCGTCGGCCAGCTGGCCAAACGCAGTGGCGCGCGGGTGATCGGCACCGTCGACTCTCCGGAGCAGGCGCGATACCTCACCACGCTGGGTTTCGACGCCGTCGTCGCCTATGACCAGGGCGACGACCCGGCGACCGTGCGCGCGGCTATGGCGGACGCGGCGCCCGGCGGCGTCGACAGATACTTCGACAGTCTCGGCGGAACCATCAGCGACGTCGTCTTCGCCATGCTCAACATCGGCAGCCGCGTCGCCGTCTGCTGGCAGTGGGCAATCCAGGTCGCGCACGACTTCCTCGGGGCACATATCTTGCCGCACATCATGTTTCCGCAGACGACCATCCGGGGCATCTTCGCCACGGAATGGTTCACCGAGACCAATTGGCGGGCACTGCACGACGAGCTGGGCACTCTCGTCCGCCGCGGCGAAATCCGTTACGACCCAACGATATGGCACGGCTTCGACAGCATTCCGAGTGCCTACCGAAGCCTTCGGGCGGACCGATCGACCAACCACGGAAAGGTGCTTGTCCAGTTGTGATTCCACCAACGGACTCGCATCCACTGAGGACCCGGGGGCGCGCACCGCTGCCGTAGGGGGGACCGGACTGTTCGCGTCGTGCTGGAGGGGAGCACGGCGCGAACAGCATTGCCCTATCGCCCCACCGATCTCCGCAGCCGAGCCGAGACGGAATCCACGCTCTCCGAGGGGGATTCACCCCGCGAGACTGTCCGGGCCGCCCATCCGGGCGATCAATGCCGAACGCAGATACCACAATCCGCTGGCCCTGGCCGGGTCGAAGCCGGTGAGTTCGCCGATGCGGCGCAGGCGGTAGTCGACCGTATTCGGGTGGATGCCAAGGTATTCGGCGGAGCGCAGCCGGCTCAGGTCGGTTTCGATGTAGATCTGGAGGGTCTCGCGTAGCTCCGGGTGGTTGTCGAGCGGCGTGAGGGCGTTGCCGAGCACGTCACGGCCGATGCCGGGGCGGCTCAGCTGGTGTTGCAGAGCCAGTTCGGCGAAGCGGTGCACACCGGGGTCGAGCCCCATTCCCTGCGCGGTGTCGAGGAGTTCGTGGGCCTGGCGGGCGGCGGTGGAGACCTCGTCGGGCCGCGCGGTGACCACGGTCGCGGTGATCGGCACGCGGGCCGCGGCGGACAGGGCCTGGACCAGCGCGTCGAGCTCGGCGTCGGTGCGGGCGCTGGTCGGCACGAGCACGGTGCCACCGTCGACGGACAGCAGCGAGAGCGCCTCGCCGCCGAGCAGCGTCGCGAGCGCTGATTGCAGGCGGCGCAGCTTCCGTCGCGCGACGACCTGCCGGTCGAGCTCGGGACGGTTCTCGTCGGGGTGCGCGGGCAGGGCGAGGGCGAGCACGAAATACTCTGCGGCGAAACGCATCTCCTCCGGCACCGGCTGACCGCCGAGCAGCACCGACGTCAGATTGTGGGTGGCGGTCTGGTGCTCGGCGGCGTCGGCCTTGTACTCCCGGACGTAGGCCTTGCTCACCGCGGCGGTGACCAGCTTGGAGAGCTCGACCACCCGGTTCATGCCCGCGACGACGCCGAGGGTGTCCGTCGGGCCCGAGCGCGCGACCAGGTCGAGCCCGACCTTGCAGCCGACATTGACGGCGTGCAGCACGGTGTCGATGGGGATGCCGGCCCGGGCGCAGCCCGCCGCCGCGGCCTCGAGACCGTCGGTGGGGGTGCGCACCGGTTGCCCGTTCAGGCGATGGATGAGCCAGTCGAGGCAGATCCGCACCACGGACTTGACCTCGCCGTGCAGCGCGGCCACCGACAGTGGCCCGGACGCCGCTACGTGGTCGAGCACGGTGCGGGTCAGTTCGTCGATATCGCGCGCCGTCGACGAAATCTGTCGCTCGAGCACACCGAGCTCGGGTCGGTCGAGACTTTCGATCGTCACCGGTGGCCTCCTTGTCTCCGTACGCCACAGCGAAGGCGGTGTCGGCGGCAAGCAACTTGGCTTCTGCCACGCCGAGAACTTCGCTGTAATCGGGCTGTTTACTGTTGCAAGCAACGGTAAACCGAGCGCGGACTCACCTTCTACTCCTCTTTCAGCCATCTCTCAGGGCTGCGGACCACGCCGTTGAGCAGGAAAAACGCCGAACAAGCGTCCGATCCGGGCGATACCGGGCCGAGCAGTAGATAGCGAGGTGCTCACTTTTTGGCGCGATTCTTGGACTCGACGTCGACCCACGCCGCGATCATCCGCGCGGTCATCTGGATCGCCTCCGCCCGCGCCGCGCTGTCGACCTCCAGCGCCGTGGCCCGCAGCACCGCGGCGAAACCGGTGTTGATCAGCACGAACGTGATCACGTCGTACTCGTGATCGTCGCCGGGGCCGAGGATCTGGATCACCATCACCTTGACCAGCAGCCGCAGGCGCGGCTCGAACTCGGGAATGCCGCTGCTGTAGAACTGCACCCCGGCGACCAGCGCCCGGACCAGCAGCGCGTTCTCCACCAGCTCGTCGGCGATCACCTCGAGGATCCCGCTGATCACCTCCAGGCTCGGCTTCTCGCCGAGGCCGAAAACCCGCTGGGAGAACCGCCTTTCGATGTTCTCGAGCAGCCTGCGCAGCAGCTCCTCGACCATGACCGAGCGGTCGGCGAAGTACCGGTAGACGGTGCCGATGCTCACCCCGGCCGCCGACGCGATCCGGTTCGTCGAGGTGTTGGCGATGCCGCGCTCGCCGAACAGCTGCGCGGCGGTGTCCAGGATGTGCTCGCGGGTCGCCTTGGCCCGTTCCTGAGTGGGTCGACGGCGCTGACCCACAGTCTTAGGCGGCATCGCGTACTCCTGCCCGATATCGAAGAAAATGAGCTTTGCTCAGTTCAGGTCTGGTGTCGAGTATGCAAGAGTGGTGCCACCGCGTCACGCGGGATGTGGGCCAATGGAGGTGCGACAGTGGGCGATCGGGTCCCGAAGGGTCGTCTCGCGCGCGGTAGCAAGCTGGGTCGTTTGGCGGCCGGCCAGGCGATTCGCGGGGTCGGCACGCGCCTGTCGATGATCGGGCGGACCGAACAGGCCAGGCAGGTGCTCTCGGAACGGTCGACGCTGCAGGCGGCCCAGCAGCTGGTCACCGTGCTCGGCGGGCTGAAGGGCGCGGCGATGAAGCTGGGCCAGATGCTGTCGGTGCTCGACGTCGACCTGCTGCCGGAGGCGCATCGGGAGATGTTCCGGGTCAAGCTGGCCGAGCTGCGCGATCAGGCGCCGCACGTCGCGTTCCCGGCCATGCGGGCGGTGATCGAGGGCGATCTCGGGCCGATGACCGGGGTGTTCGCCGATTTCGACGAGAGCCCGATCGCCGCGGCGTCTATCGGCCAGGTGTATCGGGCCCGGCTGCGCGACGGCCGCGCGGTCGCGGTCAAGGTCAAGTATCCGGGCGTGGACGACGCGGTCGAGGCGGACATGCGCAACCTGGCGATGTTCAGCAAGCTGTGGAAGTCCATGCTGCCGAGCGCGGCCGACACCGAGGTGCTCGAGGAGATCTCGCGCAATATCGGCAGCGAGCTCGACTACCTCCGCGAGGCGCGCACACAGCATCGGGTGGCCGCGCGCTACCGCGGTCATCCGTTCGTCACGGTCCCGGACAGCGTCGGGGAGCATTGCGGGCCACACGTTTTGGTGACGGAGTTCCTGGAAGGCGAACCGTACCAACGGATCAGGGCGCTGCCGAGCGCGGACCGCGATCGGATCGGCGAGCTGATCTACCGCTTCTACATCAGCTCGCTGTTCGCGGACTTCGAGTTCTGCGGCGACCCGCACCCCGGCAACATCATGCTCGCGGCGGACGGCAGGCTCGGTTTCGTGGACTTCGGGCTCTACCACAGCATGGACCCGGTGCACGTCGAGATCGAGCGCGTCTGTCTGCGTTTCGCGGGTGAGTATCGCGCGGACGAGTTGTACGACATGTGGATCAGGCGCGGTGTCATCGACCCCGAGTCCGACATCACCGCGCAGGAATGCCTCGACTACGTCTGGGCCGCCGCGGGCTGGCACCTGGTCGACGAGGAGCTCACCATCACGCCCGAACTAGCCACGGGCGCTTTGATTCTCGCCGTCGACCCGCGCGCCGCCGAGTTCCGCGGCATGCGGCAGCAGCGGTTGCCCGCCGAGCACGTCTTCTCCCGGCGCGCGGACCTTTTCACCTTCGCGGCGCTCGGTCAGTTGGAGACCACCAACAATTGGCATCGGATCGCGCGGGAGTGGCTCTATGCCGAGCCGCCGGTCACCGAGATCGGGCGGGAGGTCGCTCGGTGGCGAGCGGATGCGTAACTCCCCGCGGCATTTTCGTGGCAGGCACTCAGCTCTGCACTTCGAGCGCCTCGGCGATCACCCGCGCCGCTCCCGGGTATCCGTGCGGATTCGGACCGGTGAAGTTCAGTCGCAGATAGGGGCCCGACGGTTCGGCCGGGAACCACTCGTGCCCCGACGCGACGTACACGCCGCTCGCTTCGCAGTCACGAACGAGCCGGCTCGTGTCGGTGCCGTCGGGAAGTCGCGCCCACAGGTGCAGCCCGCCCCGCGGCACATGATCGACCCGGAGCGCGGGTGCGTGCCGCGCCAGGCTGCCGGCGAGCAGGTCTCTGCGCTCGCGCAATTGCCCACGCAGCCTGCGTAAGTGGGTTTTCCAGCCCGGATCGGTGAGGACCTCGAGCGCGGCCTGCTGGAGCAGAGCGCTCACGTACATGGACTCCGCGGACTGGTCCGCGAGGATTCGCGCGCGGGCGGGACCGCGTGCGATGACGGCGCCCACCCGGATGTTCGGCGACATGCTCTTGGTCAACGACCGGACGTAAACTACATGGCCCCCAGCGTCTTTCGCCGCCACCGGATGCGGGTCGGTGTCGATACCGAAGTCGTGTGCCCAGTCGTCTTCGACGAGAAACGCGCCGTGGGAACGGATTACCTCCAGTACGGCGTCGGCGCGGTCCGGCGACCACTGCGCCCCGGTCGGATTCGCGTAGTTCGGCTGGACGTACAGTGCCCTCGCCCCGGTCTCGCGGAAGGAGCGATCCAGCCCCGCCGGATCGGGCCCCTCGGCGTCGCTCGGCACGGGAACCAGCCGGACGCCGGACTGGTGCGCGGCGAGGATGGCGCCCCAGTAGGTCGGCGACTCGATCAGCAACGGGTGTCCGGGGGCGACGAGCGCACGGAAGGTCGACGTCAGCGCGCTCTGCGTGCCGGGAGTGAGCACCACGTCGCTCGCGGCCGGCGCGGTCAGACCCGCCGGTGTCTGGCCGGCCAACTCGGTCGCGAACCAGGTGCGCAGGTCGTTCAGCCCTGCGGTGGGCGGTCGCGAGGTGGCGGCCGATCCTCGCGTCGCACGCGTCAGGGCCGCGCGAATCAGCCTCTCGGGCAACAGATCCGCCTCGAGGTAGCCGGAGTGGAGCGCCTGCGCCTCGGGTGGCGCGAGGCGCATGGTGCCGCCGATATTCGGCAGCGCGCGACGCGGGGCGCCCAAGGCCGCTGTCTGCCAGCCGTAGTCCTGCGGGCGCACGGGCCGCGGCGCTCGAACGAAACTGCCTACCCCGGGCCGGCTTTCGACGAGCCCCTCGGCGACGAGCGCGCGCAGAGCCTTCTGCACGGTGACGGGACTGGCGGCGTACTCCGCTACCAGTTGACGGGTGGACGGAAGCCGCGCGCCGGGCGCGGCGGCGCCGATCCACGCGCGTATGCCGTCGGCGATTCGCGCACTGCTATCGTTGAACATGTCAGTCAAGAGTAGCGCTACTGTCGATGTTCGTACACCGCTATCGTCGGCCGGATTGGTCTGGGGCCTGGTGGGTGTCGCGGCCTTCTCCTTCACGGTGCCGCTCACCCGCGTCGCCGTCGGCGGGCTCTCGCCGCTGTTCATCGGTTCGGGTCGCGCGGTCGTCGCCGCGGCGCTGGCCGGTGTGGCCTTGGTCGCGACCCGTCAGGCGCTGCCCTCGGGCACGCAGTGGGCGCGGATCGCCGTCGTGGCGGCGGGCATCGTCGTCGGCTTCCCGGTCCTCACGTCGTATGCGCTCACGGTGACGCCCGCCAGCCACGGCGCCGTCGTCGTCGCGCTGCTGCCCGCCGCCACCGCGGTAGCGGCCGTCTTACGCACGGGTGAGCGCCCCGCCCAGCCCTTCTGGGTGTTCTCCCTCGCGGGCGCGGTCGCCGCCGTCGGGTTCGCCCTGCGGCAAGGCGGCGGGTTCGGCGGTGTCGGCTGGGCCGATCTGCTGCTCTTCGGCGCGGTGCTCGCGGCGGCCGTCGGTTACGCCGAGGGCGGGCTGCTGGCCCGCGAAATCGGTGCTTGGCAAACGGTTTCGTGGGCGCTGGTCCTGTCTTCGCCGTTGATGATCACCCTCGCCGGCGTCGCGGTCGCCCATCGGGCGCCGTCGGGCACCGCGGTCGAGTGGGCCTGCTTCGCCTATCTGGCGGTGGTCAGCATGTACCTCGGATTCTTCGCGTGGTACCGGGGTTTGGCGATCGGGCCCATGGCCACGGTCAGCCAGGTGCAGCTCGTGCAGCCGATCATGACCATCTGCTGGGCGGCGCTGCTGCTCGGGGAGCACATCACCGTGCTCACCCTCACCGGCGGGCTCGTCGTCATCGCGTGCGCGAGCGCGGCGGTCCGCACGCGGCTCGGGCAGGCCCGAACATGACATGCGGGCTGCCTTTCCCCACTGGTCGACTGGGGTTTCACGGGGACGAAAGGTCGGCCTAACCTCCGTTCATCGGGAATTCATCCGTCCCTCTGAAGGAGCCGATATGGCCCGAAAATCCCGCCGTGTCCGCGCCGGCCATGTCATCGCCGCGGCCGTCACCGTGCCGCTCGCCGTCTCGCTCACGCTGGTGGGCTCGGCCTACGCCGAGCCAAGCGCGCCGTCGGAAGGTCAAGTGGCCGATACGATTCAGGCGTCCGCCGTCAACCAGCACCTGGAGAAGTTCCAGTCCATCGCCAACGCCAACGGTCGCACCCGCGCCGCGGGCACACCCGGCTACGACGCGTCCCGCGATTACGTGGCGGGCGAACTGCGCCGCGCCGGCTACCAGGTGACGTTGCAGCCGTTCACCTTTCAATCGTTCCGGGAGCGGTCGACCGCGGTCCTGGAGCAGGTGTCCGCGGGCCACACCACCTACCGGGCGACCCCGCCGGACCGTGCCGAGCTCAATGACTTTGCCACGCTGACCTATTCGGGCTCCGGCGAGGCCAAGGCGCCGGCCCAGGGCGTCGATCTCGCGCTGTCCCCTGGCCTGCAGCCGAACACCTCCACCTCCGGGTGTGAGGCCGCCGACTTCGCCGGTTTCACCCGCGGCAATATCGCCCTGATCCAGCGCGGTACCTGCTCCGCCGCCGAGAAGGCCCACAACGCTCAGACGGCAGGGGCCTCCGGTGTGATCATCTTCAACGAGGGGCAGGAGGGCCGGACCGACGCCTTCGTCGAACCGCTCGACGAGACCGGCATCAAGATCCCGGTCGTCGGAACGAGTTTCGTCGTCGGCAAGGACCTGGCCGCCTCGCCGGACAAGACGGTGCGGCTGAAGACCGACACCGAATCCCTGCCCGCCACAACCCATAACGTGATCGCGGAGAGCCCGCAGGGCAACCCGGACAAGGTCGTCATGGCGGGGGCGCACCTCGACTCCGTGCGCGCGGGCGCCGGCATCAACGACAACGGTTCCGGCAGTGCGGGATTGCTCGAGGTCGCGTTGCAGATGGCCGCGACCGCGCCGAAGAACAAGGTCCGGTTCGCCTGGTGGGGCGCGGAGGAACTCGGCCTGGTCGGCTCCAAGTACTACGTGTCGAACCTGCCCGCGGCCAGTCGCTCGAAGATCAAGCTGTACCTCAACTTCGACATGATCGCCTCGCCGAACTTCGCCTACAAGATCTACGACGGCAGCGCCGGGCCGGCCGGCTCGGCGGCCATCGAGCAGAACTTCGCCCGCTACTTCGACTCAAAGGGCTTGGCGCACAACCGGACCGCCCTCGACGGTCGCTCGGACTACGGCGCGTTCATGCGAGCGGGCATCGCCGTCGGCGGCCTGTTCACCGGCGCGGAGGGCATCAAGACCCGCCAGGAGCAGCAGCTGTTCGGCGGCCAGGCCGGCCGCCCCTACGACCCCTGCTACCACCGCTCCTGCGACACCACCACCAACATCAACGACACCGCGCTCACCGTGAACACCGGCGCCATCGCCGACGCCATGCAAACCTACGCCGCCAGCACCAACCCCCCGAGCTGAACTATGACGACCAACTGACCCCACCACCCCGAGGGGCGAGCACCCGCTCGCCCCTCCCCCATGTCGCAAACTTTTCCTCGAGCAAGCCGCGGCGGCGAGGCGAGTGCTGACCAGAACGATCCCGACGAGGACTCGCGCGGTCGTTGTGCTCGCGCACTTGTACAGCGACGAGCCAGGCGAACGAACGGCGGCAACGTGCCAGGCGAGCGTTTCGTCACGCGAGACCGGCACCACGCGGAGGC
Organism: Nocardia tenerifensis NBRC 101015; assembly: GCF_000308715.1. GTDB lineage: Bacteria > Actinomycetota > Actinomycetes > Mycobacteriales > Mycobacteriaceae > Nocardia > Nocardia tenerifensis. Next base: position 8,814 of record NZ_BAGH01000590.1, on the reverse strand, counting down.
GACACGCCGAGCGATGAAAACCCCTGCGCGGCAACGCCTTGGCGATGCGCCGACGCTCACCAGCGGGGATGCCGCTCCCGGATGCGATTGCCCTGGCACGATTCATGGTGGAAATCACGGCCGGATTCACTCGATTCAAGCTTGGGCCCGATACAGTAGGAGGACCGGTCGAGGTAGCCTCCATCAACTTGCACGAAGGTTTCCGGTGGATCGCCCGAAAGCACTACTTCACGACTGAGCTGAACCAAGGAGAGCCCGCATGACCATCCATCTCGAGCGGGGCGACAGCGGTCGGCGAGCGTCCGCACCCGACTCCGGAGGATCGGTCTTTCAGTCGGGCGGGCAGATCAAGCAAATGCCTGCTCGCCCGAAGGTCACTCCCAGCCAGCCGAAAACCAGCAGGAAGCACGCCTAGGCACGATTCGCCTGGCCGCGACCGCCTCCCGGGGAGCATCGGCGGCAGGTGATGACAAGTCCTGCGGCACCTCAGGAGTAACTCCGACGATCTTCTTCCGTATGCCGCGCTAGGATTTTCGAGGCGAGCGGCTTTGGCGGAGAGGTGTTTTCGGTATGGGGGACGACGAGTCGACAGGGGGTTCGGAGCAACAACGCCGAAGGGAGGGTGGCGATCCTCCTGAGCGAGACCACTGGGTGAGGCGTCATCCCGTTCTCTCCGCGGCGCTGTTGCCCGTGATCCCGTCGGTGATTGCGGGTTTGGTTGTGCTGGTGCCGGATAAGGGGTGGGATGTGTTCTCCGACAAGGACTCTCCGGCGACTGCTCAGGTCAAGGATGGTCCTACGAGCACGCAGGAGTCGGCTCGGCCCTCGAGCGCGCCGGCGACTTCCTCGAACCCTGGGTCGAACGAGGTCCGATGGTCGGGCACGGTCAATCTGACCTATCTCGACCTGGACTCCCTCCCGCCCCGCGTCCTGTCCAGCAACACCGGGGCGACCACATGGGTCAGCTACGACTACAAGGCCAGCGGGGGTTTCGAGAAGGCCACACTCTATGGACTCGGCGGTGGCTTCTTCACCACCAAACCCACGATCGCGTTGTGGAACGCGCCCACGACGCCCACCCGGCAGCAGTGCGCCGACCTGATCTCCACTCGCGGAGCCGAGACCATCCCGGTCGACCGGGCCAACAGCTACTGCGTCAAGACCGCGGCCAACCGGGTCGCCTACCTGACTGGCCTCACGCTGGACAACGACCTCCAGGCGTACACGGCGACGGTCACGGTCTGGGCGGCCACGCAGTAGGCATCACAACGTCGGTGATTGAGTCCGGCGCGCCGGGCTATCCGCAGGCTATGGATCCCGCTGCGAGTCATTCCGAGATCAACCTCGAGGTAGACGGCGTTCAGCACGCATTGCGCATCGACAATCGCATCACGCTGCTGGACGCGCTGCGCGAGCAGCTCGGCGTGACCGCGCCAAAGAAGGGCTGTGACCACGGCCAGTGCGGGTCGTGCACCGTCCTGCTGAACGGTCGCCGGGCCACCAGCTGCCTGAGTTTCGCGGTCGCCAACGACGGCGCCCAGGTCATTACAGCGGCGGGCCTGGGCACGGGCGAGGAACCGCACACGATGCAGCGGGCCTTTCTGGAGCAGGACGGCTTCCAGTGCGGATACTGCACGCCGGGTCAGATCTGTTCGGCCGTCGGCATGCTCGACGAGGTCGAGGCGGGCCATCCCAGCTATGTCACCGAGGACCTCGGCACGGAACCCGAGCTCACGGACACGGAGATCCGCGAACGCATGAGCGGGAACATCTGCCGCTGCGCCGCCTACCCCAATATTCTCGCGGCGATCCGGCAGGCCGGCGCATGATCCCCTTCGAATATCGACGCGCGAGCAGCGTGCGGGACGCGGTCGCGATGGTGTCCGAGCGGCCCGAGGCGGCCTTCCTCGCGGGCGGAACGAACCTCGTGGACCATATGAAGCTGGGCATCACAGGCCCAGACCTGCTGGTCGACGTCGCGCACCTACCGCTCACCGAGGTCACCGAACTCCCCGACGGGGGACTGCGGATCGGCGCGGGCGTGCGCAACAGCGACCTCGCGGCACACCCCGCGGTCCGCACCGGATACCCCGCCCTGTCCCGCGCGTTGCTGTCGGGCGCCTCCGGGCAGCTCCGCAACCTGGCGACCACCGCCGGAAATCTGTTGCAGCGCACCAGGTGTGTGTACTTCCAAGATGTCTCGACCCCGTGCAACAAACGCGACCCCGGCTCCGGCTGCGCGGCCATCGGCGGCTACGTCCGCTATCACGCGATCCTCGGGGCCTCGGAACACTGTGTGGCGGTTCATCCTTCGGACATGGCGGTGGCCATGGCCGCGCTGGACGCCCGGGTGGTGCTCGCGGGCACCGAGGGCGAGTCGCGGATCCCGCTCACCGAGTTCCACCGGCTCCCCGGCGACCGCCCCGAACTGGACACGGTGCTCCAGCATGGTCAACTCATCACCGCGGTCGAGCTGCCCGCCCCGCACGCCGGGGCGCGATCGACCTATCGAAAGGTCCGCGACCGCGCCTCCTACGCCTTCGCCCTCGTCTCGGTGGCCGCCGAACTCGTCGAGAACGACGGCCAAATAACCTCCGCCCGAATAGCTCTCGGCGGGGTGGCGCACAAACCCTGGCGTGCCCGCACGGCCGAGTCGATCCTGATCGGCTCGCCCGCAACCGAAGCCACGTTCGAGGCCGCCGCACGCGCGGAGCTCGCCGAGGCACAACCGTTGGACGGCAACGAGTTCAAGGTCGAACTCGCGCGCCGCACACTCGTCGCGACGCTACGTTCGCTCAGCGCGACCGGGGAGGCGCGGTCATGACACTCATCGACGCGAACGCGATGGGCGCCTCTCCCCTGCGCCTCGACGGCCCCGCCAAGGTCACCGGCGCCGCGCCGTACGCCTTCGAGCACCCGGTCGACCGGCCGACCTATCTGCACCCCATCCAAGCCACCATCGCCCGCGGACGGGTCGCCGCGATGGATACCGCGGCCACCGAGCGGCTCGACGGCGTGCTCGCGGTGCTCACCGTCTTCGACGCCCCGGAACTGGCCGACACCTCCGACGGCGAGCTGAGCATTCTGCAAGACGACGAGGTCCATTTCCGCGGCCAGCTCATCGGCGCGGTGATCGCCGAAACGGCCGAAACAGCCAGGCACGGCGCGGATCTGGTGCGCGTCGACTATCGGCGTCAGCCCGCCGACGTGCGGTTCGACGGCGACCGCGACGACCTCTACGCACCCGACGAGGTCGCCTCGTCGTTCCCGACCGACACCGAGACGGGCGATCTCGACGCGGGCCTGGCCGCCGCCGCGATCACCGTCGACCAGACCTACACCACCCCGATCGAGCACAACAATCCGATGGAACCGCACGCGTGCATCGCCCTCTGGCACGCCGAGCCCGAGCCGGACGGCACCGTGGTCACGCTCTACGACTCGACACAGGGCGTGCACACCGTGCGCAAGACACTCGCACCCTTGTTCGGACTCGAACCGGACCAGATCCGAGTCATATCGCCGCACGTCGGCGGCGGTTTCGGCGCGAAGGGCGCGCCGCACTGCCACAATGTGCTCGCCGTCCTCGCCGCGCAACGCAGCGGCGGGCGACCGGTGAAGCTGGCCCTCACCAGGCAGCAGATGTTCGCCCTGGTCGGCTACCGAACCCCGACGATCCAGCGGATCAGGCTCGGCGCGGACGCCGACGGCAGGTTGACGGCGCTGGCGCACGACGTCATCGAGCAGACCGCCAAGGTCAAGGAGTACGCCGAGCAGAGCGCCGTCCCGTCACGGGTGATGTACCGGGCACCGAACCGCCGCACCTCGCACCGTTTGGCGGCTCTCGATGTGCCCGTGCCGTTTTGGATGCGCGCGCCCGGCGAGGCGCCGGGCATGTTCGCCGCGGAGGTGGCGATGGACGAGCTCGCCATCGCCTGCGGGCTGGACCCGATCGAGCTGCGGATCAGAAACGAACCACCCACCGACCCGGACTCGGGCAACCCGTGGTCCGGCCGCCACCTGATCGACTGCCTGCGCCGCGGCGCCGACGAATTCGGCTGGGACACACGCGATCCGGAGCCCCGCAGTCTTCGCGACGGGGACTGGCTGGTCGGCACCGGAGTCGCCGCCGCGACCTACCCGGCCCAGCAATCCCCCGGAAACGCCGCGCGCATCGAGTTCGACGACCGCTACCTCGTCGAGATCGGCGCCGCGGACATCGGCACCGGAACCTGGACCGCTCTGACGCAAATCGCCGCGGACGCCCTCGGCTGCCCGACGGACATGGTCGACCTCAGGATCGGCGACTCGGCCCTGCCGTCGGCCTCGGTGGCGGGCGGCTCCTCCGGCATCACGTCGTGGGGCACGGCGATCGTGGCCGCCGCCAAGGCCTTTCGCGACAAGTACGGCGTCGACCCGGCCGCCGGATCGGCGCTGCGTGTCGAGGCCCCGGACAATCCGGACGCCGACAAGTTCGCCATGCACTCCTTCGGCGCTCAGTTCGTGGAGGTCCGGGTGAACCGGGACACCGGCGAAATACGCGTGCCCCGCATGCTCGGCATGTTCTCCATCGGCCGCGCCATCAACCCGCGCATGCTGCGCGCGCAGCTCGTCGGCGGCATGACGTGGGGCCTGTCCATGGCGCTGCACGAGGAGAGCGTGCGGGACCCGCGCTTCGGCCACGTCGTCACCCAGGATCTCGCCAGTTACCACGTGAGCGTGCACGCCGACATCGGCGACATCCAGGCCCACTGGCTCGACGAGGTGGACGAGCACACCAACCCCATGGGCTCGCGCGGCGCGGGCGAGATCGGCATCGTCGGCGCCGCCGCCGCCGTCGCCAACGCCGTCCACCACGCCACCGGCCTGCGCGTCCGCGATCTCCCGATCACCGCCGACCGCCTGCTGTCGTGAATCCGCCTAGGCCCTGTGTCGAAGTCCGGCCGGATGCATCCGGTGGCTGGATCGTCGCCTGGCAAGGCGGAGGAGGAGCCGATACCGGGGTTGTATCGGCGACGACGACAACGCGGCCAGGCGGCGATCCAGCCACCGGAGGCGCCGGATGGGACTTCGACACAGGGCCTAGGTGGACATGTCGTCGACGTGCTCGTGCAGGGAGGCGATCACCGCGGTGAGCACGCGGTGGGCGGCGGCGAGGTCCGCGTCGGGGAACTCGGCCATGGCGGCGGTCGTGCGGGCGCCGACGGGGATGAAGAAGGCGCGGGCGGCGTTCATGCCCTGCTCGTCGTGGTAGAGGATGACGCGGCGGCGGTCGGTGTCGTCGACCGCGCGGCGCAGGTGGCCGGACTGGATCATGCGCTCCACGAGATAGGTCACCGCGGGCGAGGAGATCCCCATCAGCCGGCCCAACTGCCCCGGCGTGAGCGGCCGCCCGGCGTACTCGGCGGTCGCGACGTGCATCAGGGCGCGAAAGTCATTGGGGCGCAGGTTATTCAACCGGGCGAAGACGTGCCCGACCTGATCGGTGATGGCCGAGAGCGCACGGATGTCGGCGGCGATATCCGACTCCAGCGCCGCGCGCCCGTCTGCCGAGGTCGAAGCGGACGTATTGACCGTCCCGTCGGATTCCATCACGACGGCAAGACTAGTCCGCGCAATCCTCTCCGTTGCTTAATAGTTAAGTTTCTGAAAGAGTTGGCCGCGTGAAGCTCTGGGAGAAGTACGCCTCCGTCGTCACCGCCCGCCTGTCCTGGTTGTTCCTTCTGTTGCTGCTCGCCGTCGCGGGCGGCGTCATGGGCGTGGTCGGTGACAACGACGCGGCGGGCCAGTCCCCGGCGACCCTGCCCGACTCGTCCCAATCGGCGCGCGCGAAACAGGCACTGAGCCAATTCCCGGACGCGGGGGCCGGCGCGGCGATCGTGGTGCTGACCCGCGCCGACGGCGCCGAACTCACCGAGCCCGACGTCGCGGCCGCCGCAGCGACCCTCGACCGTGCCGCGAAAGCCGGTGGTGATCCGGGCGCTCCGAGCCCGATCATTCAGTCTCCCGACCACAAGGCCGCGATCGGCCGGGTGCCGGTCTCGGCCGATGCGAGCGGCTTCGAACTGCGCGACCAGATCGACCGCCTGCGGCAGGCGTCCAAGGACGGGCTGCCCGCGGCATTGACCGTCCAGGTCACCGGCGGCCCGGCGTTCGGCGGCGATATCGCGGACTCGTTCTCCGGCGCGAACACGACGCTGCTCGCCGTGACGGCCGTGGTGGTGGCCGTGCTGCTGGTGATCACCTACCGCTCGCCGGTGCTGTGGCTGATTCCCCTGTTGATCATCGGCACGGCGGACCGCACCGCGACCGTCGTCGGCACCGGACTGGCGCGGCTGACCGGGCTCACCTTCGACGGCTCCACCTCGGGCATCACCAGCGTGCTCGTATTCGGCGCCGGCACCAATTACGCGCTGCTGCTGGTCTCGCGATACCGCGACGAGTTGCACCGCGAGGCCGATCACCGGCGCGCGCTGCGCCGGGCGGTGCGCCGGGCCGGGCCCGCGATCCTGGCCAGCAACCTCACCGTGGTCGCCGCCCTGCTCGTGCTGGCGTCGGCGGCGCTGCCGAATACGCGTAGTCTCGGCGTGCTCGCGGCGGCGGGGCTGGTGGTCGCCCTGGTGTTCGTGTTGCTCGGCTTGCCCGCCGCGCTCGCGCTGTGCGGACGAAAAGTGTTCTGGCCCTTCGTCCCTCGTCCCGACGGGCGCGACCAGGCCACCGAGGGCATCTGGCACGCGACCGCGGTGCGGGCCGTGCGCCGCCCGATTCCGGTGATCGTCGCCGCGATCGGCGTGCTCGCGGTGTTCGCGGGCGCGCTGTTCACCGTGGACGTCGGACTTTCGCAGACCGAGCGGTTCCGCGTCCGCGCCGAGTCCGTGGACGGATTCGACACGCTGGCAGCGCATTTCCCGTCCGGCTCGGCCGATCCGACGATCGTCGTCGCCCGGGAGTCGGCGGCCGCCTCGATCGATGCGGCGTTGCCGACGGTCCCCGGCGTGCTGCGCGCAAACAAAACGGGCACCGCGCCAACAGGTTTGGCGCGCTGGTCGGTGGTGTTGGACGCACCACCCGGCTCGGCCGCGGCTTTCGACGCCATCGACGCCCTCCGTGCCCGCGTGGCGGACATCCCCGAGGCGGACGCGCTGGTCGGCGGCGGCGACGCGGAGGCCCTCGACACGCGGGTGGCCGCGGCACACGACCGCACGATGATCATGCCGCTGATCCTGGCCATCGTGCTGGTGGTCCTGCTCGTGCTGCTGCGCGCCCTGCCCGCCGCGCTGCTGCTGGTCGGCGTGACGGCGCTCAGCGCGATAGCCGCACTGGGACTGGGCAGTTGGGTGAGCGTGCACGTCTTCGGGTTCCCCGCGATCGACACCAACGTGCCGCTATACGCGCTGCTGTTCCTGGTCGCGCTCGGCGTCGACTACACCATCTTCCTGGTCACCCGCGCGCGCGAGGAGACGCCCGCGCACGGCACCGCCGACGGGATCGTGCGCGCGGTCGCGACCACCGGCGCCGTCATCACCAGCGCGGGAGTGGTGCTGGCCGCGGTCTTCTGCGTCCTCGGCGTGCTGCCGTTGATCACCCTCACCCAGCTCGGCATCGTGGTGGCGCTGGGAATCCTGTTGGACACCTTCGTCGTACGCACCGTCATCATTCCCGCGCTGTTCACCTTGCTCGGCGCACGGATCTGGTGGCCCAGCCGGCTGGACGAGACCGACCGTCCGCGACCGTCCAGCGACGACCGTTCCACGCCGGTCCCAGCGCATCAATGAGGCGAATTCGGCTGAATTCACCCCAATTTTGGGTAATGCATCGGGTCCCGGGTGGAGGAGGCCGGAGCCTGCGGCCGCCCGTACTTGTCGGGCGGCGGTGATGATGCGCGTGTGGAGCCGACGCCGACCACGACGAATGAGCCCGGAACTACAAGGGCTTGGTCGCGTGATGACGTTGCTCAGCTTGCCGGTGGAGTGTCGGCGGCGATGACACCGCGCAGTTGTGTGCGAGTGCTCTGTGTTCGGTTGCCGGTAAGGGGTTCGTTCCAGATATGCAGCAGCAGGTGCTCGTCGATGTCGATGAGACGGTCTGCGTGTCCCGGTGCGGTGGCCAGGTAGGGTTCGTGCGGTCCGGGGATCTCGTAGAGGCGCACGTGCACTCGTGCCGGGCCGGGGTCGGTGAGCGGTTCGGCAAGCTGTCCTTGGCATTGCTCGAAATAGCATGAGCCGACATATTGACGGCCACGCGCGGTCGTGTAGGTGGCTTCCTCGAGGAAATGCGCGTCGGCCGGTTCGGGCGGGTACCGGCCGGCACCCGCCTCCACGGTGACTCGGGCGAGATTGCCCTGACGGTGCCTAGTACGGATGGCGAGGGCACCGATCCCGGGGAGCAGGCGTGGCCCGGCTGTCATCGTGATCGTTGCCGTCTGCTGGTCGAGGTCGTGGTCGAGCAGATAGATCAGCCCGCCGTCGTAGTCGACCACGTCGGAAAGTCTCACCATCGGCTATACCTTTCGCTTGACTCGCGGCGAATTCGGCTGAATCGACCCCAATTTTGGCGATGCATCGATTGTGCATCGTTTATTCGCTACCGTGGAGAGAGTACCGCACCGGCTGCCCGGGGCGGCGAACCTCAACCCGCACAATCTATTTCGGCATGCCCGCCGGCAGCAGGGCCGAATCGGCTCGGCGGTCACGCCAAGGAGAACACTATGGATATCTCCCTCGACCGACGCCGCGCGGCCGTGCTGATCGGCGCGGCCGCAACCGTGGGCGCACTCTGCCTGGCCGCACCCGAAGCCTCGGCGGCCGACACCGC
>NZ_BAGH01000591.1 GCF_000308715.1 Nocardia tenerifensis NBRC 101015 | reverse complement strand
GCGCGATCCGCCGCCCGCGGTCGGTCACGGCGCCGTTCGCGTCGACGGCGCCTAAGGCGCGCAGCACCTTTCGCCCCGCCGCCAGTCCGCCGGGCGGCGGCGCGTCCCACCACGCCAGTCCGTGGCCGTCGGCCGTGCCCCAGCACGCCAGCTCCAACGCCAAGCGCGTCAGATCCGCCGTCCGGATCTCCGGCTCCGGGTAAGCGGGCAGGGTGCTGTGCTCGTGCTCGGGCCAGCAGCGCCACACCCGACCGGGCGCCTCGCGCCCGGCTCGCCCGGCCCGCTGATCGGCCACCGCCGCCGAAACCCGTACGGTCGCAAGCCCGGACAGTCCCCGCCCGCGGTCGATGCGCGGCACCCGGGCCAGCCCCGAATCCACCACCGCCCGCACCCCGGGCACGGTCAGGCTGGACTCCGCCACCGAGGTCGAGAGCACCACTCGCCGCCGCGGCCCCGACCGCAGCGCCGCGTCCTGCCCCGCGTTGGACAACCTGCCGTGCAGCGGAACGACATCCGCCGACACATCGTCCAGAAGCGCTGCAGTCCGGCGTATTTCCGCCGCGCCGGGCAGGAAGACCAGCACGTCCCCGTCGGCCCCGGCGAGCGCGGCCCGGGTCGCCCGCGCCACCTGCGCCTCGGCCCGCTCCCGTGGCAGCGGCGCGACATACGTCAGATCGACGGGGTAGGCACGCCCCTCGACCCGCAGCACGGGCGCCGCCCGCTCCCCGCCGACGAGCGCCGAAAGCCGTTCGGCCGCAACGGTCGCCGACATGGCGAGCACCCGCAGATCGGGCCGCAGCCCGGCCCTGGCGTCGAGCAGCAGCGCCAGCAACAGGTCCGCGTCGAGATGCCGCTCATGGCACTCGTCCAGGATGACCGCGTCGACCCCCGCCAACTCGGGGTCGCCCTGCAACCGGCGCACCAGCAACCCCGACGTGACCACCTCGACCCGAGTCGCCTTACCGACCCGGCGATCCCCGCGCACCGAGTACCCGACGCTCTCCCCCACCGACTCACCCAGCAGATCGGCCATCCGCCCGGCCGCCGCCCGCGCCGCCAGCCGCCGCGGCTCGGCCACCAGCACCCGACCCGAAGTCCCGGCCGCCAACGCCAACGGCACCAGCGTCGTCTTCCCGGTCCCCGGCGGCGCGACCAGCACGGCGGTCTCCCGCTCGGCGAGCACCTCGACCACGCGATCGAGGACGCCACGGACCGGCAGATCGGGAAGTTCTGGCAGTTTCATCGCCACCCAGTCTGCGGCCAACGGCCCGCCGCCCGGCAACCGGACCTAGTTCAACCCGGCGATGAACTCGCTGAACAAGCGGTTGGCCGAGCCGGACACGAACAGGCGCTCCAGATCCGCCCTGGCGACCTGTTGCCGGAACCCGCCCTGGTAGGAGGCGTCACCGACGTTGTGCACCGCCTCGGTCCACCACATCGCGAAGGCCTGGTAGTTCCACACATGACGGAGGCAGGTCGGCGAATAGGCGTCGAGCAGAGTCGAATCGCGATCGCCGGCTATGTAATGGGTTACCGCCTTCGCGAATACGTCGGCATCGTGCAGGGCGAGATTCATTCCTTTCGCACTCATCGGCGGGACGATGTGCGCCGCGTCCCCGAGCAGGTACAACCGGCCGTAGTGCATGGGGTCGTACACCACGCTGCGCAACGGCACCAGCTGAGTGCTGGTGATCGCACCCCGCCGCGCCATGGGTTCGCCGAAGCGGAGCTCGAGCTCGTCCCAGATTCGCTCGGCCGTCCACTCCGCCACGACGCTGTCGAGCGGGCACTGCAAATAGAAACGACTCGCGCTGGGCCCGCGGCCGAACTGCCCCGCGAAACCCCGGTCGTGCATCGCCATCATGGACTGCCGCTGGGCGGGCACCTCCGCGAGAATGGTCAGCCACGCGTAGCCGTACTCGTGGGAGTGGCGCGTGAGGTGCCCGTCCGGGATGGACGCCCGGCTGACACCCCGGTCACCGTCGCACCCCGCCACGAACTCGCACACGATCTCTCGCGTCGAGCCCGCGCCGTCGCGATAGGTGACCAGCGGACGCTCGCCGTCGATATCCGTCAACGACACGTCGACCTCGTACCGCAGGTCTCCGCCCGAGTCCACGAACAGTTCGGTCAGATTGCGGACGAGCACCTGCTGCGGGCAGAATCGGCCGCCGCCCGCGCCGTCCGATTCCAGCTCGAGCAGCCGCCGCTCCCCACCGATCTGCAGATTCATCACCATGTCGAACGGCGCGCCGCCGAGCACCCGGTCGGCCAATCCCCATTCATGAAACATGCGTTCGCCGCGGGCGTCGACGACGCCGGCGCGCTGCCGCGACTCCACGTACTCGCGGGAACGCTTTTCCACAACGACGCAGTCGATTCCGTTGCGCAGCAATAAGTTTCCGAGGGTCAATCCGGCGACACCCGCGCCGACGACGACCACCGTGGTGTTCTCTGACATTTTCGAGCACTCCTGAAAAGCTCACATGACAAGTGGCGGTTGAAATTCCCCGATAATTCCGGGGTGAATAACGAAATTCCCGAACGCGGGAATACCACTACGTTATGCGTGCCCGCCCGGCGTGCACCACCGGCGACCGGTCACCGCACACCGGAAACCCGCCGAGTATCAGCGCGCCCGCTGCCGAAGCTCGCTCTGGTACCGGCCGGGCGTCTGGCCGACGAGGGCGGTGAAGGCCTCGATGAAGCTGGTCGGATTGGACCACCCGCACGCCAGCGCGGTGCTGGTCACCGAGCGGCCGTCGAGCAGATGCACCAGCGCGTGCTGCACGCGCAACAGGGTGCGCCACTGGTGAAAACTCATCCCCAGCTCGGCGTGGAACAGCCGGCTCAGCGTGCGCTCGCTCGCCCCCACCTCGCGGCCCAGTTCGGCCAGCGTCGCGGAGGTAGCGGGGTCGACGTGCAGTTGCGCGGTGGCGGCGCGCAGCCGATCATCGCGCGGCTCGGGCAGATACACCGAGTGGTCGGGAATGTGGGTCAGCTCATCGATCACGACCCGGCGCAGCCGGTCGCGCGCGCCGGGTTGGAACGGGCGAGCGGTGGTGAGCGCGACGAGCGCCTCCCGCAGCAGGGGTGTCACCGCGAAGACGGTCGGCTCGTCCGGCAGGTCGCCGCTCAGTGCCCGCGGCACCTCTAGTACGTGGATCTCGGTGTCGCCGTAGGCGCGGTGGCTGTGCTCGAAACCGGGCGGCGTCCAGGTGAGCCGGTCCGCCGGGGCTACCCAGGTGCCCAACTCGGTGGTCGTGGCCAGGACTCCGGCCGAGGGGTAGAGCAGCTGACCCTCCCGGTGGCGGTGCATCGCGATGTGCGTGCCGTGACCCATCCGGCCCCGCTTCATCGCGACGTCGAGCTCGGGCGGCGTGGGGCAGGTTTCGGGCATCACCGGCGAAGTTACCAAAGCCTCGCTCGGCGGCGGCCGGGCTCAGAACGGGCTGGCGGCGGGGAGGGCAGAGCTGAGGGCGAGCAGACCGATGACCGCCAGGAGCAGGAGTACCAGCAGGGCTCCGTGGACGTTGTCGATGAGAGCGGGTTCGTTGCGGTGGGTGCGCGGCGCTGTCATGAAACCGTTCCTCCGGTAGTCGGGCGGGGTATGGCACCGCGATTCCCGCTCCGGCGAGGACCAAACACCGCGCATGACGGACGCGACCCGTCGTGACGGTGCTCAGCCGGCGGCGCCCTCGATCGACAGCGGATGCTGAAAAACACCGCGCGGATCCCACGTCGATTTGATTCGCTGAAGCCGCGGATAATTGTCGCGGTAATAGAAGGAATGCCACGGCACGCCCGAGGAGTTCCAGTCGGAATCCCGCAGATCCGGATCCGGATAATTGATATAGCTGCCGCCGTTGACCTCATCCGGCACCGGAACCCCACCCGTCTCGGCGTAGACCTCTCGGTACAGCTCCCGCGCCCACCGGAGGAACTTCTCGTCGTCGGCCGGATCGCGCCACGCCGCGTGGATGAGCATCTTCATGAACGAGTCGCGCACCGGCATGGCGGCGGCGTGGGCGGGCCGGGCGTTGATCGCACCGCCGAAAGGCAGGAACTCCACCTGAGATTCGCCGAACGAACGCGGGTCGGTCAGGTATCGGTAGAAGATCCGCAGTTGCCGCGGCGTGTATGCGCGGCGCAGATACGCCGCCTTCACCTTGACGCGCGGTGGCAGCGGCCCTTTGCCGTAATACACCTGAGACACCGTGTCGCCGTAAGACTTTCGTTCCAGCGGCGGCACCAGCGGCGGCGGCCACACCCCGTCGCCGATCGCCGCGACGAACTCCGCGTAGCGCGACTCGGCCTCGGGCACGTCGGCGGCGAGCAGCACCAGGATGTCACAGGACCCCGCGAATGGCTTGACGTGCAGCGGCGCGTACAACCCCGCGAAAGGGCTGTCGGCGTGGCTGTTTCGCTCGAAGAAGGCGAGATAGTTGCCCACGAACCGGACGAACGACTCCTCCGTCGACATCGGCAGGACCAGCCGGGCGTGCAGCATCTCGGCGGGCGGCTTGGGCAGCAGCCGCGCCGCGTCCGCGCCGTCGGCATCGTGCGAGCGCAGCAGAAACCGCGTCACCACACCGAAATTGCCGCCGCCGCCCCCGGTATGGGCCCACCACAGATCCGCGTTCGGCCCGTCGGCGGTCGCGGTGACCACACGCGCCTTACCCGCGTCATCGACGGTCACCACCTCGACGCCGTGGACGTGATCCGCCGCGAGCCCGAGCCGCCGCGACAGCGGGCCGTACCCGCCGCCGCTCAAATACCCGCCGACACCGACGCCGAGGCAGATGCCCGCCGGAATCGTGACACCCCACCCGCGCAACAGCCGGTCATACATCGGGCCGAGCTCCGTGCCCGCGTCGACCGCGAACGCCCGGTAGTGCTCGTCGAACGACACCGACGTCATCCGGCTCAGATCGATGATCGCCTGCGTGTGCGGCCCGTCCACGAATCCGTCGAAGCAGTGCCCGCCCGAGCGCACCGCGATCCGCAACCCCTCGGCGACCGACCGCTCCACCGCGACGCGGACCTGCTCGGCGTCGATCGGCAGGAAGATCTTCCGCGGACCCGCGACGAACCTACGGTTGTAGCCGCGCAGCGTGAGCGGCGTGTACTCGGGATCCCCCGGCAGCACGACCTTCGGCCCCGCGTCCGCGACGGCCACCGCCCGACCGCCGACCACGATCCCACCGGCGCCGACCCCCGCCGCACCGATAAAACGCCGCCGTGACAAAGACATCCGCAAACCCTCTCGTTCGAGCAGAGCGACAGGACACCGAACCGACACAGAACCGCGAACGCGACGCACCCCGACATGGCCACGCGCCGCATATGATCGTCCACCGACGCGCGCACCGAGAATTCGCGCGGCGAGCCTAACCCCGACACGAGCTTGGGGACCTTCGACCATCGCGACACGCGGTAGCGGACTTTCATAATGGGCGGCGTGACGGAGTTCGGGCAGCCGGCGGCGGGTCGCGCCGACGCGCTGGAGCAGGTGGTGGCGGGTAGCCCGCAGAGTGTCGGCAGTTTTCGATTCTGGTTCGCCGACCAGCGGTGGGAGTGGTCCGACGAGGTGGCCGTGATGCACGGCTATCAGCCGGGTTCGGTGGAGTTGACGACGGATCTGCTGCTGTCGCACAAGCATCCGGAGGATCGCCCGCAGGTCGCCGCGACGCTGGCCTCGGCGATCGAGACCGGCGAGCCGTACTGCAGCCGTCATCGGATCGTCGACACCGCGGGCGCGGTGCACTCGGTGATCGTGGTCGGCGATCGATTGCTCGACGAGGCGGGCGAGATCGTCGGCACCGCGGGGTATTACGTGGACGTGAGCGACACCGTCGAGGAGGGCAGGCGGGAGTTCGTCGAGGAGACCCTGCCGGATCTGATCAAGGCCAGGGAGGTCATCGAGCAGGCCAAGGGCGCGCTGATGCTCGTGTACGGCATCAGCGCCGAGCAGGCGTTTCGTGTGCTGCAGTGGCGCTCGCAGGAGACCAACACCAAGCTGCGGCAGCTGGCCGAGCGGCTCGTCACGGGGATCAACACGATGGGCGGCGGCCCGCTCTCGCAGCGGACCAGCTTCGATCACCTGTTGCTCACGGTGCACGAGCAGGCGGGCGAACCGTCGGCGCACGGTCGATAACGAGCGCGGGCCGGATCGGTTCGGCGCACAAAACCATTGGGGCGGAGTACCGTTCGGCCATGCCGGACAACCATGCGCGGCGAACCGCGGCAGGCGGCTACACCTGGCAGATCGTCGGTCGCGGACCGGCCGGAGCCGCCGTGGCGGAGTCCGGCGAGGGCGTGCTCGCAGCGCCCGACCCGCACACCGGCCGCGTCTGCGCCAACCACATCGAGGTCGGCACCGCGGTGTTCGACGGCGTCGCGGCCGACCTCGTGGTCGAGCACCGCAACGCCGTCCTGGAGGCACGTATCGACGGCCGACCCGACCCCGCCCCGCCGTTCGACGAGCTGACCTTGATCGTGCGCGACGGCGACGGCGTCGAAAGGCTGTCCACCACAGCGACCTTGACCTACCCGGCCGTCACCGTCGCGGACCTGGACACCTACCGCGCGGAACTCGCGACGGCCGAGAAACACGAGCGGCGCAGGCGCGAGCGCCGCGACAGGGCCGTCGCCGCGGGCACCTGCGCGCCGCCCTCGTCGCCGCTCGATCCTCGGGTCGCGAGACTCGTGCGCGAGCTGCGGGTCGAGGCCGCCACCGTGCGCGAGGAGGTCCCCGATCTCGACCACTGCCGCGCGCAGCTGGCGCTCGCCCAGCACACCCTGCACGCCGCGCTCGCGGCCGCCGAACAGCGGCGTCAAAGCGATAATTCGGACGACATCGACTACGCGTACGCCTTCGCCCAGCGCTGGACCCCGCGGGTGCGGCGCTGGGCGGCCATCCTCGAACTGATCACCGAGGCCTACCTCGACGCCGACGCGGTGGACGCCCTCGCCGACCGCCTCAGCCTGCGCGCACCGCCCGCCGAGTAGGCCGGCCCGAACTC
The DNA here is from genome assembly GCF_000308715.1 of Nocardia tenerifensis NBRC 101015. Classification (GTDB taxonomy): domain Bacteria; phylum Actinomycetota; class Actinomycetes; order Mycobacteriales; family Mycobacteriaceae; genus Nocardia; species Nocardia tenerifensis. The sequence goes on along the minus strand of NZ_BAGH01000591.1, from coordinate 24,459 downwards.
GCGGAACGAAACGCGACTATCCCCCGATTGCCCCGTCGACAGCGCGCACCCAGTTACCCTGAGCTGATGCGATTCCGGTTCCGCAGGTCCGCCTTGGCCGTACTCGCCGCGGCGGCATCGACCTTGCTGCTGTGTACGAACGCCCCGGCGGCTCCGCTGTTCCGGCCGGTCGCCGCGGCCGCGCCGATGCACCCCGGTTTTCTCTGGGGTGTCGCGTCCTCCGGCTTCCAGTCCGAAGGGCATGCGCCCGACAGCAATTGGACGCGCTACATCCCCAACCACCCCGACTACGACCCGCTCCAGGATTCGGTCGGCTTCCTCGACCGCTACGCCGACGACATCGACCTGGCCGCCGGGCTCGGCGTTCGGGTGTTCCGGATCGGAATCGAATGGGCGCGGCTGCAACCGGCCCCCGGCGTGTGGGACGACAACGCGTTCCGCTTCTACGATGCCGTCCTCGACCACATCGCGCGCGCGGGCATGCGCCCCATGATCACCCTCGACCACTGGGTGTACCCGGGCTGGGCGGCCGACAGAGGAGGGTGGCGCAATCCGGGCATGGTCGAGGACTGGCTGGCCAACATGCGCACGGTGGTCGACCGCTACGCCTCCCGCGACCCGCTGTGGGTCGCGGTGAACGAGCCCGCCGCCTACATCTCCCACGAGGTCCGCCGCGGCAAGGCCGAGGCCGGCGAGATGACGGAGCGGATCGCCCAGGCGCACAACGCCATCTATGACCACATCCACCAGGTCCAGCCCGGCGCGCAGGTGACCAGCAACGTCGGCTACGTCGCCGGCGCGGAGGACGAGATCAACGGCGGCTTCCTCACCCGCGTCGCGAACCGCCTCGACTACGTCGGCATCGACTACTACTTCGCTTACGATCCGGCGCAGACGGCGATCGGCGCGGTCACCAGGGCGCTCGGCACCGTCGCCGGGGCCGTCGGCTCCGCCGCGCCCACCGTGCCCGGCCCGAGCATCTGGGACCTGCCCATCCGCACCGAGGGCATCTACTACGCGCTGCAACACTATTCGCGCGTGTTCCCCGGAAAGCCGCTCTACGTCGTGGAGAACGGCATGCCCACCGACAACGGCCGCCCCCGCGCCGACGGCTACTCCCGCGCGGATCATCTGCGCGACACCGTCTACTGGATCCAGCGCGCCGCGGCCGACGGCATGAACGTGATGGGCTACAACTACTGGAGCCTCACCGACAACTACGAATGGGGCAGCTACGCACCGCGATTCGGCCTTTACACGGTCGATGTGCGCACCGATCCCGGCCTGGCGCGCCGCCCCACCGACGCGGTCGGCGCCTACGCCCAGCTGGTCGCCGAGGGCGGCGTCCCCGCCGACTACCGGCCGACCCGTGGGGCCGCCCCGTGCGTGCTGATCGACCCGCCGGCCAGCTGCCTGTCCCCCGTCGGGATTCCGTAGCCGCGAATTCGGTGGCAGCGCGGCGTTACTCGATCCGCCGCCGGGTCTCTACTCGGTCCGCCGCCGCCGGTCGCGCACGGTCACCGAGATCACCGAGCGGGCCAGCGCACGCAGGTCGTCGGGGATGAGCAGCGGCTCGACCGCGCCCTCGAACCCCTCCAGGATCGCGCCGTCGGGCCAGCGCACCTCGTAGCGATACCAGCACCGCACCTCACTCGGGTGGTACGGCAGCTCGAGCTCCAGGCGCACGGCCATCTCGACCAGTGCCGCCGCCACCTGCGCCGCACCACCGGTATTGGCCACCTGCCACCACAGCGCGCTCCCTCGGTCGTCCTCGGAAATCTCGACCAGGTACCTCAGCTTGCCCCTGTCGCTGATCTCGGTCACACCCACCACCCTGCCAGACCGGCCGGTCCCGGCAAACCAAAACCGGTGCGCGAGGCCACATCTCGCGCAGTGCATGGTCCGCAGACATCCCATCAATCGGGCCGGGCGAGCCCCGTTCGCGGTGGCGGGGCGGCTACCAGCCGAGCGCCGCCCGCGGCGGAACAGCCCCGCCGCCGGCGCTCACCCGCGTATCCGCCGACACGGCGGTCGGCACGATCGTTCTGAACAACGCGATCACATCCAACACGAAACCGGCCCGGCCGACGCCCAGTCGGCGCAGCGCGGGGCCGTGATCGGCGGCTACCACCACGGTCGCCCCGATCAGCACGATCCACCACAGCAGCACCGGAATCAGCCGGGCCGGGCGGGAGGTCGTCGCGAACGCGACGCGCAGCCGCTGACAGTGGAACGGCACATGCCGCAGTTCGTCGTTCAGGATCAACCCGGCGACCTGCGCGGTCAACGCGTCGTCGGTACCGTCGCGCAGCGCGCGGTAATACCGCAGCGCGACCACCTCGGCGACCATCAGCACCATCAACTCGAGCCGCAGTCCCAGCGCCCGGCGCAGCCGGACGAACACCGCGTCGCTCCAGTGCGCGCGAATCGTGGGCCACCCGCCCGCCTTCAGCAGCGAGCCCAGCAGCCGCGCGTGATTGACCTCCTCGGCGACGAACAGCCGCACCGCGGCGGCGTACACCGGATCGCCCGTGGCCTCCGCCTTGGCGATCAGGTTCGCCCCGTCGCCGCTCTCGCCGACCTGGAACCGCTGCACGCTGCGGGCCACCGCCGCGTCGAGCCGCGCGCCCCGGCCCCAGTCCGGGTCGCCCGCCGCGGCTCGCGCGCGTTGCTTGGCCTCGAATTCGGTTGTCCACCGGGCGAACTCGTCCACGCCTGCCTACCTCCATGCTCCGGCTCACCGGGGCGGCGAGCGTCACTCGAGGCCAACCTAGACAACGATTGTGCGGGTCTTCGGGGTCACGCGTGGAGATTCTGTGCAGAGACCGCCCGCGCGTCGCTGGCACAATGACACCGTGAAGCTCGACGACCTGACGATTCCGGACTCAGCGAGTTGCCGCGCGGCCACCGAGGTGGCGGCCGCCTACTGCACGCCCGCGCTGTTCAACCACTCGGTCCGCTCCTATCTGTGGGCCGCGGGCCACGCGCAGCTCACCGGCCTAGGCTTCGACGCCGAGCTGCTCTATGTCGCGGCGCTGCTGCACGACCTCGGCCTGGTCGAGGAGTTCGACAACGCCAGCCTCTCGTTCGAGGTGTCGGGCGGGCATCTGGCCTGGGTGTTCGGCGCGGCCGCGGGCTGGCCCGAGCAGCGGCGCACGCGCGTCTCGGAGGTGATCGTCGCCCACATGGCCGACAGCGTCGACGTCGCGGCCGACCCGGAAGGGTATCTGCTGGAACACGGGACCTCCGTGGACATCTCGGGCCGGGGTTGCGATGCGCTTGCGCCGGAGTTCCGGCTCAGCGTCCTGGAGCGTCATCCACGTCTCGGCCTGCCCGAGGAGTTCCTCGGCTGCTTCCAGGCGCAGGCCGGACGCAAGCCGCACACCTCCCCCGCCGAGGCCCTGCGCTCCGGGTTGGCCACCCGGATCTCGGCCAATCCGCTCGACCGCGTGTAATCACATGTCGCGCAACGTCTCCACGGCGAGCGCGAGCTGCTCGCCGTCCATCGTGGCGGCGGCCGGCGCGATCAGCTTCGTCATGGCGAGTCCCTGAAAGAGCAGGAAGTACAGGCTGACGACGGCCCGCGCCCGCTCGACGGGCAGCTCGGGGTGCACCTCGAGCAAGGTCTGGGTCAGCTCGTGCAACGCCGTCTCGGTGGCCTCGGCCATATACTGCTGCGACTCCGGCGACCGCGCGACGAGCAGGCCGTTCTCCGCGCTCAACAACAGCGTCTCGTGGTTGTTCGCGACCACCTCGAGCAGGCTGTCCCAGGTGGGCGCGGCACTCTCGCGCAACGAGCGGTCCGTCCCGCCCGTCCGGATCGCGGCGTCCATTCCGTCGCCGACACCGCTGCCGATCGACTCGGCGATCGCCTCGGTGACCAGCCGGTCCTTCGAGCCGAAGTGGTAGCCGATGGCGGCGAGACTGACCCCCGCGGCGCCCGCGATATCGCGGGCGGTGGTCTTGGCCAGGCCGCGCTCCAGCACGGCCTTGCGCGCACCGGCCAGCAGGTCTTCGCGATTTCCCATGCCCCGAGGCTACCAGCGTCTTAGACATTTGTCGTAGACATATGTCTCACCGTCGGCGCGACACGGGCGTCACGCGCCGAACGCGGTGAAGCCGGCCCAGATGAAACTCCGGTCGCCGCGACCGTAGGACGCCGTGATCGCCGAGCGCAACGCGACGTGGCCCGCCTCGCCCGCCGCCAGTCCGCGGTGCAGATCCGCCAGGAGCGCGATGGTCGCCGGGGAATCGATAACCGGTATGGCGGAGGCGATCACGGTGCGCGCGCCCGCCGAGAGGAACACCGCGGGGAAGCCCAGCAACTCGTTCGGCAGGCCGGCCACCGCTCCCCCGACGCAGCAGGCCGACAGCACGACCACCCCGCCGGGCGCCACCGGCCGGATCAGGAACTCGCTGAGCGAGACGGGCTCGTCGCCGAGCAGCAGGACCGAGTTGAACACCGGATCCTCGACCAGCACGCCGTGACAGGCCAGATGCACGATGGCGGCTCGTTCGATGGAGTCGAGGATGCCACCGTCGAGGTGCGGCGGCGCCGGGTGCAGGGCTAGATCGTCGATGATCTCGTGCTGTCTGCTCGGCGGCATGGAGCGTATGCGTGCTTGTTCGTCGTCTGCGAGCCGTTCGTGTTCCGGTCGGCGGCCGTCATTCTGTTGCGGCCCGTCATTTGGTTGTGGCCCGTCATTTGGTTGTGGCACTGCGCCTTTCGTCCGCAGGTTCAACGCGCGGGTCCGGTGAACGGCGGCTATCGCCTCGCCCTCCGGCTCGACCTCGGGCAGGTAGTCGTCGCCGGACGAAGGATCCACGGCGACAACGGCTTCGCGCGACTTCGCCTCGGGATGCAGAGTGGCCGAGAGAAAGATGCTCGCGTTCGGGATGACGGTCATGTCGAACCGCATCTGCGCGGGCAGGTCGTCCACCAGCGCGCCGCCGAGCGGCAAGGCGGCGACCGCGCCGACCGGAGCCAGCGCGAAGGCCGGTAGGTCGGGCCACTGCACGCGGACGATGGCGAGGCTGGTCTCGCCGATCTCGGTCAGGATCTCGGTGAGTTGATCGTGCAGCGCCGCGGCGCCGAGCCCCTCGCTCTCCCGTCGCCGGTAGAGCTCGCCGATGCCCGCCTGCCATCCGCGCACCCGCCCGCTGGTGAAGCGGGGCAGGTCGATGCTGACCGTCCGGCCGAGCCGCGTCGTGTCGCCGAAGGTACGGAACGCGACCCCGCCGAGCGGGGTGGCCACGAGATACACGATGTCGCGGCCGGAGCGAGCCGCCGCCAGCTCCGTGACGCAGTGACGAACGTCTGCCTCGAGCGTAATGCGGTGCGCCGGTGCGGCTTCCACCAGCTTCACCTGCCTGGCCCGGAACTCCTCGAGCCGCCGGTTGATCATCCGGGTGTCGCGGTCGCCGTGATCCCAGAACTCCTCGGTCTCGAGGCCGGCGCCCCACCGCTGTTTCTCCTGCGCGAGCGCGATGAGGTTGTGCGGGTCGGGGTCGACGGCGCGGATCGCGGTCATCACCTGCGTCGCCAGATACAGGCTGCCCGAGACGTTCTCCAGCAGCAGCGGCGCGAACGCGGGCATCGAGCAGCGGTGGTTGGCGTACGCGCCGATCTCGAACACGAGCTGGTTGGCCGCGCGCAGCGGCATCTGGGTCTCGTCGTTCTGCCAGAACTGGGTCACCGCGTGCGCGTAGGCGCCGGCGTGCATCGTCGAGGTCAACGCGACGCGGAACCAATTGCACTCCGGCAGTTTCGTTTCCAGGATGATCGCCCAGCGCAGTACGTCCGTGCCGATCAACGACTTCCCGAGATCGGCGCCCATCGTGGGCACGAACTCCAGGATGAACAGGTTCAATTCGGCGAGGACCGCGCGAATTTCGTCGGGCGAGCGCGAGTCCTCGGCGGCGCCGACGCGCTCCCTGAGGCACTCCACCCGCCGCGCCAGTCCGGGGTCGATACGATTTTTCTTCGGCGTGAACACGTGCGGGGCCACCCTAGTCGAGTCGGATTCACGGAACGCCGGTTCGTCCGGCGCGCTCGGATCCGTTGCCGCCCACCGCGATCGCGGGCTCACCTGATCCACAGCCGACCGTCCCGGTCGTCGTTGTCGGTCCGCACGCGGCGGCGTTCGCAACGGAACTCGTCGAGCGGACCAGGACCGCCGGCCACCGTGTGCCACATATCCTGTAGATCGCTCAGCGTCGCAATTAGTTTCGCCTCAAGGCTCGCGGCGAGCGCGCAACGTCAATTCTCCATCCCCGTCCACGTCATATAACGAGAGCGTCTGCGTACCAATAGTTTATCGATGCACCCAAAGACGCGGTGTCCATCGAACGACCTACAGCGGCACGGTTCGACCGCGGTGACCGGGGAATATCCGCACGGTTGCGAGCCCCCGCTACACCTCGACTCGCTCGCCCATGATCACCGTGCGCTGGCCCGGCAGTCCGAAGTACTCGGCGGCGTCGGCGGTGATGTAGGACGTGGCGATGAACAGGCGCTTGCGCCAGGCCGCCATGGTGGGCTCGGGGCCGCGCTTGAGTTCGATCTTGGACAGGAAGTAGGAGGCGTCGTCGACGGAGATCCGGCCCTCGGTGTGCGCGGGGTCGAGCAGGCGCAGGGTGGCGGGGATGTTGGGGGTCTCCATGTAGCCGAAACGCGCTGTCACATGGATGATTCCGTCGTCGGCGTAGCCGAGCGCGTCGATCTCGGTCCGCTCGCCGTCGGGCACCCTCGGCACCGGCTGCGTGTCGATCGACATGATCACCACGTGCTCGTGCAGCACGTGATTGTGCTCGACATTGGCCCGCATCGCCAGCGGCGCGGTCGCTTTGCCGCGGTTGAGGAACACCGCCGTGCCGGGCACTCGCACGAGAGACGGCTTGCCGTCCTGCAATTCGTCGATGAAGGCGCGCAGCGGGCCCTCCTTCGCCTCCCGTGCGCGGGTGACGACGTCGCGGCCGCGCGCCCAGGTGCTCATCACCGTGAACGCCGTGAGCCCGATCAGCAGCGGCAACCAGGCGCCGTGCACGAGCTTGGTCAGGTTCGCCGCGAGGAAGGTCGCGTCCACCGCGAGCAAGGGGACAGCGCCGAGCAGGACGAGCCACAGCGGCGTGCCCCACTTGATCCTGGCCAGGTAGAAGAACACCAGCGTCGTGATGGAGATCGTCGCGGTCACCGCCATGCCGAACGCGTAGGCCAGCGCCGCCGAACTGCGGAACGCGAAAACCAGCGTCAGCACCGAGATCATCAGCACCCAGTTGATCCACGGCACATAGATCTGTCCGATGGTCGACTCCGAGGTGTGCGCGATCCGCAGGCGCGGTAGGTAACCGAGCTGCGCGGCCTGCGAGGCCACCGAGTAGGCGCCGGTGATCACCGCCTGCGACGCGATCACCGTCGCGGCGGTCGCGAGCAGCACCAGCGGCAGCCGCGCCCAGCCGGGCGCGAGCAGAAAGAACGGACTGCCGACGGTGCCCTCGTCGCCCAGGATCAGCGCGCCCTGCCCGAAATAGCTCAGCACGCAGGCGGGCAGCACCAGCCCGAGCCAGCCGCGGGTGATCGCCTTCCTGCCGAAGTGGCCCATGTCGGCGTACAGTGCCTCGGCGCCGGTGATGGCGAGCACGATCGCGGCCAAGGCGAAGAACGCGATGCCGAAGTGCCCGAACATGAATCCGAGCGCGTAGGTCGGTGACAGCGCCTTCAGAATCTCCGGGTGCCGCGCGATGCCGGACACCCCGAGCACCCCGATCGTGCCGAACCACAGGATCATCACCGGCCCGAACAGCCGGCCCACCGCCGCCGTGCCGCGGCGCTGCACCGAGAACAGGACGAGGATGATCACCGCCGTGATCGGCACGACCAGCTCCGCCAGATCGGGCTGCACGATCTTCAAGCCCTCCACGGCGGACAGCACCGAGATGGCCGGGGTGATCATGCTGTCGCCGAAAAACAGTGCCGCCCCGAAGATTCCGACACCCGCCAGCAGCGCGGCGACCCGCCCGCCGCGTCCGCCGCCGAGGCGGCGCAGCAGCGTGATGAGCGCCATGATCCCGCCCTCGCCGTCGTTGTTCACCCGCATCACCAGCGTCATGTAGGTGAACGTGACGACGATCATCACCGACCAGAAGATCAGCGACACAACGCCGTACACGTTGTCCCGGCCGATCGGCACCGGATGCGGATCCTCGGGATCGAACACCGTCTGGATCGTGTAGATCGGGCTGGTTCCGATATCGCCGAACACGACGCCGAGCGCCCCGACCACCACGGCGAGCCGCACCGGCCGATCCGCGCCCGCGGGAACCGATGGAGTCACCTCGACCCCTGTGTCCATCACGCCTCCTGTGCCTTGCGGGACACCCGCACCCGGTCGGCTCCGCTGAGCGAGGCTGCGCCAGTATCGCTCATCACACCTCCTCGCCACGCGGCCCGCACCCATAGTCGGTCCCGTTTGCCGCCACGTCACTGTAACCACCCGGCGGGCGGATCTGCCCGCACTCGACCGCGCTCACCTGGAGCGTCACGTAAAGATCTTCCACCCGATCGCGACGGTTTCGGCGGGTTCCGGAGTGTGGTAGGTTCTGGAATACGTTGCCACCGTTGCCAAATGAGCGCGCCTGAACGACAACAGCAAGAATCGGCGCATGTACGGTAGGGGCGAGTTCCAATGAGTGCAGCTCGTCGATAGCCGCTCTACGCTAGATCAATTTTTCCTGGGAATCACTCGAGGTGGGGGCCGCGGAGCGATGGACGCGCCCGAGGAAGGACCTTTTCATGGCCAGCGAAAAACGAGCTTTCGTCGGAACAGTGGATGACTTTCGTCAACGTAAAGGCTGGTTCTTCGGCGCGTTCGTCGACGAGCCGCTACTCAACAGCGATCTGGTCGAAGTTGCCTGGCAGCAACTCCCCGACGTCCGGCCGAGCCGCGACCAGGTCCACTATCACGAAAAGTCGGTCGAGATAAATATTCTCATCAAAGGCGGCATGCGGATCACCATCGACGGTGCGCAGCATGACCTGCGAGAGGGCCAGTTCTACGTGATCTGGCCACAGTCCGTGGTCTCCGATATCTCGACCGGCCCGGATACCGAACTCATCGTGGTGCGGGCTCCGAGTATTCCGTCGGACAAGGTACTGGTCGATCCCGACCAGAACGGGCGAGAGTAGTGAGACATGCTCATCACCGTTCGCGATCCGGGCAGAAGGGCTACTGCCCGTAGAGAACTCGAACAAGACCTGGTACGGCTGCGGCTCGGCCTCGATGCGCACCGCGCGTTCGAAACAGACATCTACGTCACCAACACGTGCAATCTACGGTGCAGCTACTGCTACTTCTATTACGAGGACTATTTCTCGGAGCCGTCACATCACGCCAGGGAAAATGTGCCGACCGAGACGCTGCGCGTATTGACCGAAAAGCTGTCCGGGCGCACCTACTGTTTGGTCATCCTCGGCGGCGAGCCGTTCAGCCGCCGTGACTTCGGGGACCTCTTGCGCCATATCCGACAGCAGGACATACCTTCGATACGGGTGAGTACCAACGGACTCTTGCTGAGACGGAACGAGTCCCTGCTCCCGTTGGTCGACACGCTGACGGTGAGCATCGACGCGATGCGCACCAGGCAATACCCGAAGCAAATGAAGCGTCTACTAGATGATTTGGCCGGACTGCGCCGAGATTTCGGTGCGGATCTGCCGACCATCGTCCCCTCGTGGACCACGTCGCCCACCGACGACTTCGATCAGGACGTGGCCCCGCTGCTCGACTTCTGCGTCGAGAACGAGTTCATCATGAAGTTCCTCCCGCTGAAGCAGAACCAGCACGCGGACTGGAGCAAGGAACGCGAGATCTCCCTGCGGGCGATCGAGTACGCCGGACCGGAGTACGTGACCAACGACAGGGCGCACTCCGACCGCTTGAGCAACGAGTTCACCCAGACCAACTGCCTGGTGCAGAGCAATCAGTTCTATCTGGATTTCGAGGGAAATTTCCTGTACCCGTGTGACGAATATGCCGATCAGAAGGTCGGTTCGCTGCTCGACTCGGAGATACCAGACCTGGTGGCCGCGGGCAGGCAGCGCTACGGCGAGTATCCGGGGACGGCGTCGGTGTGCACGCACTGTCCCTCAGGGTGCCACTCCGACAACTCGTTCATTCTCCGTAACCCGGCGCGACAGTTGCGATGGCTCGGTGACGATACTCGGTCTTAGATGCGCATTCTGCTGATCAACCACACGCCGCTGCAGGGCTCCGGCAGTGGGACGTACACCGCGAATCTGCGCCGAGCGCTGCGCACCCGCGGCCACCGTGTCGCCGTCCTCGTCCCGGCGTCCGACGTCGGACTCGCCGAAACCGACTCCGCGGACTACACATTCACCGTGCCCCTCGCCGCATTCCCGTCGTTCACCGGGCATCCGGCGAGCCCGCTCACCTACGACGCGCTCGGGCCGCGCGACCTGTCCGCACTGGCCGACGCGTGGGGCCGAGCGATCGGGCGGGCAGTCGAACGTTTCCGACCCGATGTCGTGCACGTCCAGCACCTCTGGATCCCGTTCGAGGCCACGCGCGGGCACGGACGCCCGGTGGTCGTCACGTGCCACGGCTCGGAGATCGGCATGCTGCGCAGTCATCGGCTGTCGCACGGCCGGCGATATCTGTCCGGCGCCGAACAGCCGCCGATCATCTGCATCTCCCGGTTCGTCCTCGAGCGATTGCGGTCCGAGATCGCCGCCGAAGCGAACAACGCGATACTGCTGCGGAATTCGTACGACGACACGCTGTTCACTCCCGCTGCGGAGTTCCCGACCGACACCGTCCGGATCGGTTTCGTCGGCAGGCTCGTGGCGTACAAGCGCGCAGACTTCTTTCTCGAACTCGCTCGCACACTCATCGCCGCGGGATTCCCCGGTGAGTTTCTCATCGTCGGCGGTGGTCCAGACCTGCCCGGTTTGCGAGAGCAAGCGCGGCGTCTCGGCCTGTCCGGATCGGTGCGATTTCGCGGGGTCGTCCCACACGAGCAGATGCCGGATATCTACCGCGGCTTGTCCGCGCTCGTGACCTGTGCGGAGGCCGAACCCTTCGGGCTCGCCGCGATCGAGGCCGCCGCGTGCGGTACGCCCGCGATCGTGCCGCGGTCCGGCGGACTCGGGGAACTCGAACACGAGCCGCATGTCGTCGGTTACGACGCGGGGAGTCTGGCGTCCGCCGCGTCGGCGATCCGGCGGGTCGTGCGCGCCGACGGCCGCCCCGCGGCGGCGGCCCGGCGGAGGCGGGCGGCCTACATCCGGGCGACTTTCGGCTCTGCGCGTTACCTGCACACGCTCGAGGACATTTACGCCGCGGCCGCCCGCGGCGCGGCTGGGGTCTCGAGATGAATTGGTCCACAATGCTTTCCGCCGTCGGCAGCGTCGCGGGAATTGCCGCCGTGCTGTACGTCGCGGTGATCGGCCAGGTTCCGCTGGCCCAATGGTGGCGGTCGAGACGGCACGATCCAGGCGCCCGGCAGATCGTGCACAATCTGCCGCAGCCACTCCACCACGGACTGGTGGATCGCACGCGGGAACTCGTCTCCTTGATGTCGGAGTTGCGGACACCGGCGCACCCGGTCGTCGCGATCGTCGGCTTCGGCGGTGTCGGTAAGACCACATTGGCGCTGGAGGTGGCTCATCAATTGTTCCGACGCGCCCGTACCGATCGCAGCGCTCGGTACGACACCTTCATCTGGTGCTCCGCGCAGCAGTACGAATTGCTGCCCAGCGGGATCGTTCAGCGACGGTCGGCGGTGCAATCCATCGCGGATGTCTTCCGCACGATCGCGATTACGTTGGAGCGTCGAGAGATACTGCAGGCGCCGTTGGCCGAACGCGAGCATCTCATCCGCGCGCTGCTGAGCCAGCGAAAGACCCTGCTGGTCGTCGACAATATCGAGACCATCGAAGAGGACGCGATTCTCTCGTTCTTGCGGAGCATGCCGAGCCCGACCAGGGCACTGGTGACCACGCGGCCCGAACTCGGGTGGGCCTACGAGATCCGGCTCGCGGAGTTCGGCCCGGACGACACGGCGACCCTGGTCGCTCGTGAACTGGCCGCGAAGGGCGTGGACTCCTCCCCCGAGGTGGAGGGGCAGGTATACGAGTGCAGTGGCGGAGTCGCGCTGGCCGCGGTCTGGAGTGCCGGGCAGATCGCCTACGGATTCGATCTGGAAGCCCTGCCGGACGCCGTGTCGAGCCCGGACGGAGATGTCGTGGGATACATCTTTTCCAATGCCATAGCCGGCATCCGCGGCACCGGAAGCTATCGGCTGCTGATGACCATCTCACTGTTTCCGGCCGATGCCGCACGGCAGACCGCGTTTCGAGTCGCCGGTCTCGACGACGCGGCAGGCAATTCGGCGGCACGGGATCTGGTGAAGCTGTCCCTGGTCCGTCTCGCCGACGATCGGTTCAGCATTCTTCCGCTGGCTCGCCAGTTCATGGCCGGCGAGGTGTCGACGGCGCCCGCGCTTGCGGCCGAATTGAAGGGTCGCATAACCGATTTCATGCTCCACCTCGTGGCGGACGCGCTCGGCACCGATTACTGGGCGCCGATCACACGATGGCTGACGAACACCGATGTCGAACGCGATGTCGGGACCATACTCCAGTGTGTCCGCTGGGCCGTCGCCGACCGGAACTCGGAAACCGTGCTGCGGCTGGGCGGGGTTCTGGTCCATCACCTGTGGCGCATCGGCATGATCGACGAGCGAAGGATGGTCTCGGAGTGGTGCATCGACGCCGCGCATGAGCTGGGCCACGCGGAATGGGAGATATGGCTGCTCATCGACGGCCTCGGCTACATCTTGCTGACGTGCCGTGACGACGAACGCGCGGCGGAGGTGCTGAATCGCGGACGCGACCTCGCCGTGGCGAACGCGGTGGCGGACGGCGAGGCCTTGGCGATCGCCTACCTGGTGCAGCTCACCGTCGGACGCGATGTCGCGTCGGACCACACCGCGGATCTGGAGCGGGCGCAGGCGCTGGCGACGCTGTCTCCGGTACGCGCGCGGGTGCGCGCGGTACAGGCGTATGTCGCTGTGGCCCAGAGAGATTGGCGCACCGCGGCCGAGATGTACCGGGTCGTCGTTTCGCTGCGCCGGGAAAGCGACGGCTACGACCCGCCGACTCAGCTGGCGCTCTACGGTCTGATGCTGGCATTGGCCGGACAGCTCGCGCAGGCCAGGCCGGTGCTCGAGCGGTCACGAAATCATCCCCGGCAGACGCTGGAGGGACGGGCCTACGCGAGCTTTGGTCGCGCACTTCTCGCCGAGGACTCGGGCCGCCCGCGTCGTGCGGCGCGATGGGCGACGGAGGCCCTCGCCGATCTGCGCGCCATGCGAACAAGAGGGTTGGAGCCCGAGATCGAGACGTTTCTTGCGAATCTACGGCCCTGGAGTCCGGCGAACATCGTGCGGTTCGGTCGCTCCGTCGCGTTGTTCCGGCGCGGGAACCCGAGCGGGTGAGCAGGCAACAGCGTGTTCACCGCCCCGAGCGCGAGGACCCTGGTTCCGGTGGCGTGTCTTTCCGGGTCTGGCCGGCACGCACCCGGTGCCGATAATCTCGCTGCGGCTCCCCTCGCCGCTCGAAAGGAATTCTGTTGATGCGTGCCAATATTCGCACCGGGCTGCTCGTCGGCGCACTGCTGCTGGCGCCGCTGGCGTCCGCGGTGCCCGCCTCGGCCATCCCGTTGCAGCCGGCCGAACCGGCCGAGCAGGCTCCGGTGGCCAGCCCGGGCTGCCCCGGCGGCGCTCCGCACTGGAGTTGCCTGCTGGAGTCGCTGTCGTCGAGCGGCTCCGGCCGCTAGTAAGGCGACGGTCGGCCGGCGCGGGATGGTCCCGCGTCGGCCGACCGCGATCAGCCGGGGAGCTGGAAGTCGGCCTTGAATCGCGGGCCCGGCGGGAGGCCGCGCAGGACCGCGCTGATCCAGGCCACGGCGGGCGGCCAGCCCGCGCCCGCGTTGACGACGTGTTCGGGCAGCGGCATCGTATAGAAGCGCAGGTCGGCGCCGCGGTTCCAGTAGTCGTTCACGACCGGCAGCACCACCGAGGCGGGGATCAGCTCATCCCAGATTCCGTGGAACCAGAAGATGGGGCTGTCCGGAATGTGCTGTCCCAGGCTCTGTTCCCGCAGCACCTGCATTACGCCGGGCGCGTTCTCCAAGGTCATGCCGGGCTGGAAGTAGTCGCTGATCGGCCGGTACATGCCCGAGAGCGCGACGGTGTACACGCAGCGGCTGCGCATGTCCGCGAGGATGGCCTGGCCCTCCTTGGTCAGCAGCTTCGTCGCGTCGAACTGTTCGGGGAACTCCTTGGCCAATCCGGCGAAGCCGAGCCACATGGTGAAGTTGCTGATCCCGGTCAGCCCCGGCCGCTGCTCGGTCGCGTACCGCGCCTGCAACCGCAGGTCGCCCGGCGTGCCGCCGATGGCCGTGCCGAGCAATCGCACGTCAGGAGCGTAAGATTCGCGCATCTCGGCCGCGCGGATCGACCCCGACCCACCGCCCGAATACCCGTACATGGCGATGCCGGAGTCCGAAAGACCTAGCGACGCCTCGTTTTTCATCGCGCGCAGGCTGTCGAGCACCATCTTGCCCTCGTCGAAGGTGTTGAAGGTGTTGAACTTCCCGTCGAAGTCCGGCACGTTGATCGCGAAACCCTGTGCCAGCCAACCCACCGCCAGCGCGGCCTCCTTCATCGTGCCGACCTGCAGCGTGTAGGACGGGTTGCACGCGGAGTTCGTCGAGTCGATCGCCTCCTGGAACGAGACCACCGGCCGCGGCCCGCCCGCCCACGGAATCCCCGGCGTGATCACCGAGGTCGCGGTGGCGATCGGATTGTCGTGAATGTCGTTGCTGCGGAACAGCAACTGCCTGGTGTCGACGGGAAACGGGATGCCGAGGATCCGGGTCTGCACCGTGCGCGAGCGAATGATCTGCCCCGGCGCGTACGACGCCAGATCCGCCGGGTCGCCATACCACGGGTCCTCGGCGGGCACCGGAATAGGCAGCAGATCGTAGATCTGCGGCTCGGACGGCAACTGCGGCAACTGATTCTGATCCGGCGGAAACGCGGGATACGGATCGCCCACCGCGACACCGGAGCCCGCTGCCGCGAGGCACACCGCCGTCAACGACACCGCGGCCCACCTGAATCTCTGCCCCACCATGCACCCTCGTCTCGTCGCGCGTGCTCGGCATCGTGCGAGACCGAGTTCGTGTCAGTACACGCTGCCCGTCAACGCCGCGCCATCGACAATCCGACAGACTCCTGTCCGGGACAGTTGTGCACATTTCTAGAATCGCTCGCGAGAGCCGGTTCGAGAGGGGATGGCCCCTCGCGCACGCGGTCGGTGACACCCTCAGCGATCGTCGTCGTCGAGGCGGGGACCGTGCGCGGTGCGTTCGGGTTCGTGGCGGTCGTAGCCGCCCTCGGTCCAGAAGCTGATGGCGCCCCAGACGGCGATCGCGCAGATCGCCAGCGCCACGAGAGTTACCAGGATGTCCATCGCGGCTCACGCCCCTGATTCGGTGATCGAGCTCCGCGCGGGAGCGGCAGAACGTCGCGTGTGCGAACGAAGGTGGGGAGTCGCGCATTCGTGTGGTCGAGCCATGCGGCAATGCTCGCCGGATGGCCGCCGCGGTGGTATCCGCCGAACATCCGATAGCCAGGACGAGCGATGCGGGAACCGTATCACCGGCCGTCGTCCGCGATAGCTGCCTCGTCGATATTCCGCCGCTGATTCCCGGCGCATCCCGCCCCCGACCGCCGATTTCCAGGCAAGGTCAGGTTTGGTCGCGGCGAGGCTGGGGAATTGCCCGCTTGTAGCTGCTTACCGTGCCGGTACGAGGCGGTAAACCGGCGACGAAACACCGAGCGCAACGCTGATATCGCTGACAGACAGAAGTCCGAGTTCGACCGGGACGCCGACGACAGCCCTTACCGCGCCACCCACGTCAACGATCGCGTCCAGGCCGAAGGCACGACAGGACCGAATCGCCGCCCGACGAGCGGCAGACCGGCCGCGCTGTGCCGGCTCGCGCATCGCACTGACGAATCGAGGAGATCATGCCTGAAATGTTGGATACCCATCGAGGGAAGCACCGGCGTCGCACGTACCTCGCGGTCAACGCGGCGGCGCTACTCGTCTCCGGGCTGCTGGCCACGGCGCCGTCGGCGGTGGCCGATCCGTCCGCGGAGGCGACCAACGCGATCGACGCGCACTACGCCGAGTTCGGCGGGGCGGGGTCGTTCCTCGGCGAGCCGCTCGGCCCGGCCACCGACGTCGCGGGCGGCGCGGAACGCACCTACCAGGGCGGCGTCATCTATTACTCGCCGAACACCGGCGCCAAGGCCGTGTACGGCGAGATCCTCGTGAAGTACAAGTCCCTCGGCGGCCCGAGCGGTCCGCTGAGCTTCCCCGTCAACGACGAGACCGGCGCGGGCGACGGCGTCGGCCGCTTCAACGATTTCGCCGAGCCGGGCGGCGCGGCGATCTATTGGAAGCCGGAGCTGGGCGCGTGGACCCTCAAGGGCAAGGTGCTCGACGCCTGGCGCGAAAGCGGCGGCATCACAGGGCCTTTCGGCTACCCGCGCTCGGATCTGGCGGTCCAGGACGGCGTCGCGTCGGCGAACTTCGAGGGCCCGGCGGGCACCCGGATCAGCTGGTCCGACAATGACGGCCTAGCCACGCTGCCGCCGGAGCTGGCCGCGACCCTACCGGGTTTCCAGGTCAACTCCCCTGCCGTCGCGGCCCCGAATCCGGCGCCGAACGCCGACGTCCAGGCCACCGACGACTCCGGCATCAACAGGTGGTGGGGCATCCCGATCGGCCTGGCCATCACGGCCGTCGTGGCCGGCTTGCTCGCGATGCTCGGCCGTCGCAGGCCGGAACCGGCGCCCACGACGACCCGCACGACCGTCGCACCGACCGCGCGCCCGACGACGACCACCGCCACTCGGCAGGGCGTCGCGCCGCCGCGCACCGGGGTTCCCGTCGGCGCGGGCGCGGGAGCTCAGCGCGGCGGGGCGACCCTGTCGGGCGCGCACGACATGCACCGCGACGCACCGCGTTCGCGCGGCTAGCGATGCCCACCACGACCACGGGAAAGGAACCACGATGGAATGGCTACCAGGGTTACTCGGTGGATTCTTCGGCGGAAACATCGCAGGCGCGGGTAAGGGCCTCGGTGTGTTCGGCAACAGCGCCATCGGGGCGATCGGCGGCGCCATCACCGGCGCGATCATCCAGGCGGCGACCGACTCGGGACTGGATCTCGGGCAGGTCATCTGGCAGGTGGCGGGCGGTGGCGTCGTCGGCGCGGTGTTGACCGCGGTGCTGGCGATGTTCGGCAGGAACCGTCAGACGGTCGATCACCGCGGCCGCCAGGCGGTGAGCCACCGGTAGTCCGCAAACAGTTGCGACACAATAATTCCCGGCGGTGCCCCTCTCCGGAGGGCGCCGCCGGGAATCTATGTCGACTACTCGCCGGGCAGGCTCTGCCGCAACTGATCGAACTCCTGCTTCGTCATCTCCTCCGGCGACCGCTCCGGCACCCGCCGGGACTCGACGCCCACCGGGCCGACGTTGCCGCCGTCGAAAACGATTGAGGCCCAGTTGTTCTGGGCTTGCAGCGTGGAGTAGTTCCGGTCGTTGTTGACGCTGGTCCGGACGGTGCCGGACTGGATGGATCCGTTGCAGTTCCAGTCGATCGGCTGGTCCGCCGAGCCCGCGGTGCGCCTGCGGGAGTTGTCCGGGCAGAAGTAGACCGTGCGCCACCCGGCCGCCACGGACCCGAGGCCCTGCTGCTCCTGCAGCGAATTCTCGTTCAGCGCCGGCGGATTCACGCTCGAGTAGCCGAAGTTGACGGTGCCGTCGGTCTTCGGGACGCCCGAGAACTGGAAGCTGTAGTTCATCACGCTGAGGTAGTTCGGCTTGTAGTTCACGTGGTCGGTGCCGCCGTGCTTCAGGCCGAGGTTGTGCCCCAGTTCATGGATGAACGTGCCGACATTCTCGTTGTCGCCCGGGTTCCAGTTGCACTTCGGGCCGAGCGCGACGACGAAGGTGTCCGCGGGTATGCCGAGCGAGATGCCGCTGCTGCACCCGTTGTCGTAGGAGTCGGCCCAGATCATGTAGTGGAAGATGTGCGAGCGGGCCGAGGCGAAGTTGCCGCGTTTGATCGCGGCGACCTGATCGTCGACCGGCGACAGATTGTTGTCGTAGGGCACCTGATTGCCGCCGCCCAGATCGTATTTCGCGCCTCGCGCGGCGCCCGCGTCCAGGTGGATGGTGATGCCGTTGCGCCCGTCGGGGTTGGTCACCGGCGCGGCGGCGAACACCGCGACGACGCGATCGAGCGCCGCGGCGGTCGGCAGGCGACCGTTCATGTAGTCCATCTCGACGAAGATGTCTTTGTGATTCGGGTCGGCGCCCATCGTCGGCAGGTCGACATCGATCTTGCCGTCGCCGTTGGCGTCGTAACCGTTCTTCTCCCACGCGTCGGCCAACCCGTCACCGTCGGTGTCGACCGCGGCGGCATCGGGCTGCGCCGATGCGGTCGCCGGGGTCAGGACCGCCCCCAATCCGGCTAGTAGTGCGAAGCAAGCGACGAGAGTTCTTCTATAAGGCAACACTTCGGACTCCTTCCGGATCGTCTGGGGGCGATCCTGTTCACTCGGACGGACCTCGCCGGTCCGCTACTTCCAATCCACCTGTGGTGAGCGGTAGAAGTTGATGCCCTGCGCGGCCCAGATCGGGCCTTGCTTGGCCAGGCGCACCCGATAGGTGTCCCAGTTGTGGGTGGCCGCGGGCGACCAGCCGATCTCGGCGATGCCCGCGAGCCGCGGGAACGCCATGTACTCGATATCGGCACTGGTCCGCAGGGTCTCCGACCACAGCGGGGCCTCCACGCCCGCCAGCTGGCTCTCGGTGACGCCCTGCAGGAACGTGGCCGGATCCCAGCTGTAGGAATCCTTCACCTCGACATAGCCCGCCCAGTGCAGGCCGAGCGGTGAATCCTTGTTGTACTGCATGTCCAGGTACGCCTTGTTGGCCGGCGACATCAGGATCTTGTTGCCGCGCTGGGCCGCCGCCGCGACATCGGCGTTGGCATTGGCGGTGTCCCAGTACTGCGGGATGGCCGAGGTGGGCGGGTTGGTGACGACGATGTTGTGCCAGCCCGTCGCCTTCTTGTCGTAGGTGGCCAGCATCGGCGTCACCTTGTCGTAGAAGGTCTTGTAGTCGGCGGGCGGAGTGGAGTGCGCCTCGTCGCCGCCGACGTGGATGTACTTGCCGGGCGTCATCGCCGCGAGCTCGCGGATGACATCCTCGACGAACTTGTAGGTGATCGGGTTGCCGATGCACAGCGAGCTGTAGCCCACCTCGATGTCGGTGCGCGGCGGCACCGGCTTTCCGTCACAGTTCAATTCGCCGTAGGAGGCCTGCGCGGCATTGGTGTGGCCGGGCATGTCGACCTCGGGAATCACCGTGATGTGCCGGGAGGCGGCGTAATTGACGATGTCCTTGTACTGCTCCTGGGTGTAATAGCCACCGGGGTCGCCGCCCACCGCGGTCAAGCCGCCGATCTCGGCGAGCCGAGGCCAGCTCTTGATCTCGATGCGCCAGCCCTGATCGTCGGTCAGGTGCAGGTGCAGGGTGTTCACCTTGTACTGGGCGATCTGGTCGATATAGCGCTTGACCTGATCCGGCTTGAAGAAGTGCCGCGCCACGTCGAGCATCGCGCCGCGCTGCTTGAAGCGCGGATAGTCGAGCACCTTGCCGCCCGACACGATCCAGTCCTGGTGTTGCACAGTCGTTTTGTTGATCGCGGCCGGGAACAGCTGGCGCAGCGACTGCACGCCGCCGAACAGTCCGTCGGTCGTGTTCGCCTTCAGGGTGATGCCGGACCTGGCCACCGTGAGCTGGTAGCCCTGGTCGCCGACGCGCTTGCCCGCGTCGCCGAGTTCCAGCGTGATACCCGCCTTGCCTCGGTCGAATCGCTCCACCACCGGCAGCGGGAAACCCGTCGCGGGCCGCAGCAGGGCGCCCAGATACTCGGCGACATCTTTCGCCTGGTGTTCGGCGCGGATCACGCTTCCGGCGGTCAGCTTGAAATTCGTGCCGGGTTCGGGTCTGGCTTCGACGGGGACGGGAACGATATCGGTGACGGCGCGTTCGGTCGGCGGCGGATTATCGGCGGCATAGCCGATTTGCGCCGGCACGACGAGCGTGGCCAATGCCAGCGCCGCGCCGAATGCAAAGGGGTATAGAAACTTTCGCATAGCGTACCTCCGGTACAACTTCAGGGGGCATCCAGAAGTATGTAGCAGTGGGCGAAATATGAGTGGGGACCTTCTCAACTGGGGATATGCGCCGATTCGACGATCATCGAGCCATTGCGGAAATTGCTCGGCGGCGAATTCCCCAGTTGGACTGGGGAACTTCGCGGACCCCGCCCATGTCATGATTGCGCGGGTTGTTCGGAAGATGGCGGCCGGCAACCAGGTATCGATGTCGTCGCCCGGCACACCGTCCGCCGGTGCCGGCATATCGCACGGTGCGTGCGATGCCGCGCAGGTCGCCACGATGTCGACGAAGGATTGGTGTGCCGATGCGAATATCCGGTCCGATTACCGCATCCGCCCTCGTATTCGCCGGGCTGTTGATTTCCGGTTCCGTCGCGCATTTCAACGTGCCCGACGGCGTGCTCGCGGCCGCGATGTCGCCGACCGATCCGAACACGGCCGCCGACGACTCGGCCCCCAGTTCCGAAGTCCTGCGGCTGCAAGCGGATCCGCCGCGGGCCGAGCCCGGCGCCGATGTCACGGTGCCGATCCATGACGTCGCGCTGCCCGCCGTGCCGACGCGCGGCATTCCCGAGATAGCGCTCGCCGCCTATCGCAACGCCGAATTGTCGCTGCAGGCGTCGACGCCGCACTGCGGGATGCCGTGGCATCTGCTGGCAGGCATCGGCAAGGTCGAGTCCAACCACGCGGGCAATGGACGCACCGACCCCGACGGCACCACCCGCGGCATCATCTACGGCCCCGCGTTGGACGGCACGCTGCCCGGCAACGAGATCATCAAGGCCGCCGACGGCAACTACGTGCGCGCCGTCGGGCCGATGCAGTTCCTGCCCGGCACGTGGACGCTGTACGCCGCGGACGGCAACGGCGACCGCAAATCCGACCCGAACAATATCTTCGACGCCGTCCTAGGCGCGGGAAAGTACCTGTGCTCGGGCGATTTGGATATGCGCGATCTGAAGCAGGAGACGCGCGCGATACTGCGCTACAACAACTCCCTCGACTACGCGTCGAAGGTGCTGAGCTGGTCCAACGCCTACAAGACCGGCGGCGCGCCCGTGCAGGGCGAGCTCGCCCCGATCCCGGACAGCACGCCCGACGGCGGCATGCCCGACGGCGCGGGTTCCAGCATGAGCGCGGGGGAAACCGCGGTCATCGCCGATCCCGCCGACCCCACCCTGCCACCGGACACCCCCGCGCCGGACTCGACCGAGCAGAGCCCGGCGCCCACCACCGACGCGCCGCCCTCGTCCGAGAATCCCTCGGCGACAGTGCAAGTGAAGATTCGCGTGATGATCGTCCTGCCCGGCCGGGCGCCGATTCCGTGCGGGGTCTTCTGCCCACCGCCGTTGCCGAAGCAGCCGGAACTGCCCACCATCCCCCGGCCCACGCCGACGACCCAAACACCCACCACCACAACACAACGCACTACAACCACGCCCGTCCCGACCACCACGCCCGTCCCGGCGACGACGACCCCGGCTCCGACGACGACCGTCGCGCCGCCACCCGTTCAGTCGACCCCGACACCCAGTCAGCGACCGATCGCACCGACCCCCACGACAACAACCCCGAAGCCGCCCCAAACACCCAAGGCCACAACTGATCCCAAGTCCGTGAGGCCGACGACTGACCCGCCGCCACCACCCGCACCCAACAGTCAGCAGGCACCCGTACAACAACCGGCCACACCGACTCCGACAACCCAGGCCGCCAAGCCGCCGTCGCCGACGACACCGAAAGCCAATCCGCCGACACCGCCACCCGCTCCGCCGGCACAGCAATCTGCTTCGCCTGCACCGCAACCCGCCGCACCGCCGCCCAAGCCGCAACCGGCGACGCCGGCTCCCAAGCCGCCCACCCAACAGCCGGCGCCGAAACCCGCTCCGCCACAACCCCCGACAACCACACCGCCCGTTCCGCAACCCTGAGCCCCGGTTCGAGCGCCTACCGCGCGGGCAGGCGCCCCGAGCCAACAAGTCAACAAGTCAACAAGTCAACAAGTCCGGGAAAGTGCGCAATTTTGCGCATCGTGCGGGTTCGGGGCACGGTCCTACCATCGCGGTCGTGACTGAGATCGAACCCTTCCCCGTGCACATTCCCGAACGTGACCTGGCGGATTTGCGTGAACGTCTCGACCGCGTCCGGCTTCCCGAGGCCGAGACGGTTCTCGACGGCTCGCAGGGCATCGGTCTGGCGCGCCTGACGAGTCTGCTGGACGCCTGGCGGCGGCACGACTGGCGCTCGCTCGAGCGGCGCTGGAACGCGATACCGCACTTCCGAACTCGCCTCGACGGCCTGAATATCGCCTTCTGGCATGTACGTTCACCCGAGCCCGACGCCTTTCCACTGGTGCTGACGCACGGCTGGCCCGGATCGCCGCTCGAGTTCGAGAGCATCATCGGTCCGCTGACCGACCCGGTCGCGCACGGCGGCGCCGCCGAGGACGCGTTCGACGTGATCGTCCCCGCCCTGCCCGGCTTCGGATTCAGCGAACGCCCGAGCGAACCCGGCTGGAATCCGGGCCGCACCGCACAGGCCTGGGCGGACCTGATGACCCGGCTCGGCTACGAACGCTTCGGCGCGCACGGCGGGGATTGGGGCGCGTTCGTCAGCACCGAACTCGCGCGCCTGGTCCCCGAGCGGGTCGCCGCCCTGCACCTGACCATGCCCGTCGCCGCGCCCCTCCCCGAGGACGTGGCCACGGCCGACGAGGCGGAGCAAGCCATGCTCACCACGCGCGACAGATTCATGATGACCGGCCCCACCCACGTGATCGTCCAGGGCACACTCCCTCAAACCTTCGGCTACTCCCTGCTCGACTCCCCCGCCGGCCTCGCCGCATGGCTCAGCCAGGCACTCGTCGCGTTCTCGGACACCCGGACCGAGGCAGGCGGCGGCGTCAGCCTGACACAGCAGGTGGAAAACATCGCCCTGTACTGGTTCACCCGCACCGGCGCCGCCACCGCCCGCTGGTACTGGGAGGCGATGCGATGGACGCCACGCACCGCGGAAGACCAGAACGCACGCACAATAACCGTCCCCACCGCCTGCACCATCTTCCCGGCCGAACCCTTCCCCGTAGCCCGCCGCTGGGCCCAACACCGCTACCACAACCTCGTCAGCTGGAACGAAATGAAGTACGGAGGACACTTCGCGGGCTGGGAACAGCCCGACGTACTCGTCAGCGAACTACGAAACGCCTTCCGCGAGGAACGTATTCGTTAGCCGACGCTCGCCAGGCGCCGCTTCCCACAGTCGTCCGCGCCGGGCTCGTTAGTCTGACGGACGTGCTGTTAGGGCGTGCGGCTGAGCAAGCCGAGATCGATGGCGTGCTGGCTGACGCGGCGGCGGGTATCAGCCGATCGCTGGTGATTCGAGGGGAGGCGGGGATCGGGAAGTCGGCGCTGGTGGAGTATGCGGCGGCCGCGCCGGGGGTGCGGGTGGTGCGCGGGGGCGGGGTGGAGTCCGAGGCGGAGTTGGCCTTCGGGGCGTTGCATTTGCTGCTGTATCCGTATCTCGATCGGCTGGAAGGGCTTCCCGGCCCGCAGTCGGCGGCGTTGCGGGCGGCGTTCGGGCAGATCGAGGGGCCGGAGGCCAATCGGTTTCTGGTCGGCGCGGCCACCTTGACCCTGCTGGCCGAATTGGCCGCCGAGACACCGACGCTCGTGCTGATCGATGACGCGCAGTGGCTGGATCGCAGCTCCTCGGACGCGTTGTTATTCGCGGCAAGGCGATTTCACGCCGACCCCATCGCGGTGATCTTCGCGGTCCGAGAAACCGTGCCGCCGTTCATGACCCCCGGCCTCGAGACGTTGCGTTTGGATGGCCTGCCGAGCGCGGCCGCGACGGCGTTGCTCGACGAACGCGCGCCGGGACTCACCGTGCCGGGCCGGACACGGGTGCTGACCGAGTCCGCCGGAAACCCGTTGGCGCTCATCGAATTAGGGACGGCCCGCCGCGACGCCGAGCGCGCGGGTCACGCGGACCCCGTCCACGAGGTCGGCCCGCTGCCGGTCGCGCGGCGAGTCCAGGAGAGCTTCCGGACGCAGATCGCCGGCCTGCCCGCGGGCACGCGCACGCTGCTGTTGGTCGCGGCCGCCGACG
>NZ_BAGH01000592.1 GCF_000308715.1 Nocardia tenerifensis NBRC 101015 | reverse complement strand
GTACACGGGCACTCAGAGTTACAGCGCCATCTCTGCCCTCACTGCAGAGATCACGGTCGGGATGGCCCAGGACTATGCGCGAGAACTGGCAAAGCTCAGCCACATAGTTCCGATTTTTGTCCTTATGAAACATGTTTGGATCCCCATCGCGGTCTCGGCGACCGAACGACGAAGGCTGCGTACGTCGGAAGACTGTGACCACGAATGCTGGCTCGGCGGCATACGAAGGTTCTATGCGGTGGACGGGTCGCCATCTACCACCAGTTGCTCGCGTCGTCGTATACTGCGCGGTTCTTTCGTTGCAACCCAGGAGGTTTCGGTGCTCATCTACGGCTGGCAGCGGCAGCTTCACACGCTCGCCACACTCACGGCCTACTGCGGCACCTGCCGGTGTAGCGGCCCGCACGGATTGCGCAAGTTCGTCACCAAGTTCTCACTGTTCTTCATCCCCCTCTTCGCCGTGAGCAACGAGCACTACCTGGAATGCCCAGTCTGCGGGGTGCGGTCGACCGTCCCGCCTCGCGACATCCCAAATCTCGTGGCACAAGCCAGCATCCAGCCCTCGCCGGGCGAGATGATCCGAACCCTGCCACGTACCGCGGAGCCGGCCTGGCCTGATCTGCCGTAGTGGCCTGCACCGGAGTGCCGCCACCGCGACGGCGTCGCACTGGTCTCGTCGCTGCTGATTGCTCGCCGCAATGCGACCAGAGGCGAGACCACGGTGTTCGGTCTCGACGACCGGCGGCCTTTGCCGACCGCGACCTTGGACGAGTCAGGAACATTGTTGCGCGGCAACGAGCGGCGCGCGTCGCACGATGTGTCCTGGGGGTGCGCCCTACAGGCGGCCTACCGCGATGTCCTGGTGATCTGAGGTTTCCCGCTTCCTCGGAGGGCTCTGACTGTGGTCCGATAGGGCCGGAAGGAGTCATTCGTGGCAGCACCGAAGAAGTACCCTGATGAATTGAAGGCTCGGGCCGTGCGGCTGTATCGGGAGTCCGATCCCAAGCCGACGATCCGCAAGCTCGCCGCCCAGCTCGGGGTGCATCACGAGGCGTTGCGGAACTGGATCCGCCAAGCCGAGGCCGACGCCGGTGAACGTGATGACCGGCCGAGCACCGACATGGCCGCCGAGAACCGTGCGTTGAAGAAGCGGGTGGCCGAGCTGGAGCGGGTCAACGAGATATTGCGTTCTGCGAGTGCGTATTTCGCCTCGGAGCTCGGCCCGACCCGGCAGTGATCATGCGGTTCATCGAACTGAACAGCCAGCACCCGGTCGAGCTCCTACTGCGGGTCCTGGGCATCGCGTCCTCGACCTATTACGAGTGGAAGAAACGCGCCGCGCAGCCATCGGATCGTCATGTCGAGGACGAGAGGCTGCTGGCTGAGATCGTCGACATTCACGCCAGTTCCGGCGGCACTTATGGGTCGCCGAGAGTGCATGCGATTTTGCGGCGCAGAGGGATTCGAGTCGGCGGCAAACGTGTCGAACGATTGATGCGCGCCTCGCAGCTGCAGGGCGCGTTCCTGCGCAAGAAGTGGCGGCTCGGCTCGACCCGTCAGGATCCACGGGCCAGGCCCGCACCGGACCTGGTCGAACGCGACTTCACCGCCGAGGAACCGAACCGGTTGTGGGTGGCCGATGCCACCCGTATTCCGTGCGGACAGGGCGCGTTATGGTTGGCGGCGGTGCGGGACGCGTTCTCCAACAGGATCGTCGGCCCGAAGATCTCCGATCGCTGCGACACCGAGTTGGCGCTCGGGGCGATGGAATATGCGGTCTGGAGCCGGGAGATCCGCGACGGCCGGTTGATCCATCACAGCGACCGCGGCTCGACCTACACGGCCATCCGGTTCGCTAATCGGTTTGCCGACAACGGGATCGCGCAATCGATGGGCTCGGTCGGAGACAGTTTCGACAATGCGTTGATGGAGAACTTCTTCTCCACCCTCAAGACCGAGCTGGTCTATCGGCGGAGCTGGCGCACCCGCGACGAGGCCGAGAACGCCCTGTTCGCTTACATCGACGGGTGGTACAACTCCCAGCGCATCCAGAAGAAGCTCGGCTGGCGATCACCGGACGAGTTCGAAGCCGGTTACCATCAACAGGTTCCAGTCGGAACCAGATAATCCGCTCTCCGGATTAGCGGGGGAACCTCAATCCCATTGGCGTTGATCTGATCGACCTGCCCAACACGCGGTTACCGACACGAGCGCAAGTTGGAAAGCCTTGCCAGCCAACCCATATGGACGGCTATCCAACGCGCACGCCGCAGCATGTCAGTGAATGATGTCCTCGCCGAGGGCGCGTAGGACATCGGCAAGCCACGCCAAGTGGTGCGCCCTGGCTTGATTCCGGACCATGCCCTCAATATCAACGTGCACGGGCTGATCCGAACCGCAGCGAATCGATCAGCGTTCAGGGATTTGAAGCGATGGATAGAAATCAATATCGTCCCAATCGTCGTCAAACGCTTCGAGCATCCACTCGTACGCCCGCTCTCCGCGCATATCCCGAGCTAGCTTATGGTCCGCGCGCCGATGTTCGATTTCTTCTTTAAGCCACAACCATCTATACCTGTACGCAAAATAACGCAGAATTTCTCCACCGGCTGGGCACTCGCCGGAGTTCAGTATCCATATAATTGCCGCTTGGATCGCGGGGTCGTTGGCTGCCCCGTCGACCACTTGGGAAATCTTAGCGAGTAGCGGGTCGGCCGCGAGAGTGGAATTCTCAACGAGAATCGCTCGACCAGTCACAGCAAATTGGGACTTCAATTCACCCTCGATTCGATTCTCGTTCATTGTTCCTCCAATATTGCGCCAGCTGCCCTGGCCGCACTAGTAGGCAGCTCGATGCTAGCCGGAGCCATTTGATGCGCGGCCTCCAGTTTGCAGCGATGGATAGAAATCAGCATCGTCCCAATCGTCGTCAAACGCTTCCAGCACCCACTCATATACTCGCTCTCCACGAAGGTCTCGAACCGACCTCCGATCCGCCCTCTTGCGTTCGACTTCTTCTTTGAGCCAGGGCCATTGATACCGGTGCGCGAAATAACGTACGACTTCGCCGCCCGCTGGACAATCACCCGAATCCAACGCCCACATTATTGCGGCCTGAATCACAGACTGATCGTCGATGGAATCGATCATCAGCGAAATCTGCTCCAGCAGCGGGTCGGCCACGGCAGTGAAATTCTCGACGGAATACGTTATACCAACCGCACTCAAGCGAGATTTCAATTCATTAACAGCCTGAGAGCCAGCCATCATTCTCCAATATGTTGCGCAGTCTCGGCACCCACCCGAACAACTCACCCCAGCCCGGCCACCCACGCGACCGAATCCTCATCGATCGACACAACGGAAGACGCTACCGCACAACATAACTACGTGCGGCTGGAGTACTAGTCCTCGTCCAGCGGTTCGGGCTCATCCATCCGAGCTTGGTATTTTGGACTTTTTAAATACAAGTGGAGCGCGCCGAAGCTCTGGCCCAAGGCGATCGTGATTTCTGGCAGATCCCATCGGACGTTTGCTTCAACTCCAGGTTCGAAACGCGCGGGCGCGCCGAATAATGCAGTTAGTTCTGCGCTGATATCCGCGAATCCCTCGTCTAACACCGGCCGTACCTCCGACATCGGTGTGTCGTCCTCTGCCAGGTCGGTGACGAAGGCGATGAAGTAGTCCATCCGGCGGTTGCGTCCGTACATGATCGCTTCCGGTCGACTGACCTCCAAGTCAGTCTGTATCGAGGCGCCGAGGTCATCCGATTCGACCATTTCCCATCCGGCCTGTGCGCAGAACGGTGAGAGGTCGTCGATGGTCCAGGACCAGTCGTATCCTGCGGCGAGACGGGCGATCCGCTTGGTGCCCTCGATGTCGACGTGCATGGGTGGATGCTACTTTCTTTGTAGGAGGGGGTTAGGCGCGCGGGGGGTCATGGCGTTGCCGGTCCTAGCGGATGTGCGCACCGTAGCCTATGACCTTCGCGGTCTCGAGCGCGGTGACGTCGCTGGCCGGTGGCTGGGGGATGGTGATGTTGATGACCATCGATTGGTCGGTTGGTTTACCGCGGTTTTCGAGCATCGGTAGCGGAATGAGCGGCACGAGGGCGGGCAGTGCGAGCCCAGCCCACATGTTCAGCTGGTTCAGGCTGGGCAGTGTCAAGTCCGCGATCCATGACGCCGATTTCGATGCTGTGCCGTCGAATGCCGGGATCTCCGCTGCGATCGGCTGGGGGGTGATGCCTGGCATCGGCATCGTGGCAACCGGTTCGAAACCGGGCTGTTTGAGGGTGAAAGCCTTCGCGGTGCCGGGGTCGACTTGGTAGACAGTGATTTTGTTGGTGCCCGGCTCGGTGTGGACAAATAGGTAATCGAACTCCTTGCCGTCCAGCATTTCCTGCGCCAGGTTCGTACCATTCGCCCGGTCATACGCCCGAAGTCGTTCCATCGCTTCGGAACCTGGTCGGAGGAACTCGTCCTGGGCGTAGGGCAGGGTCCCCTG
Organism: Nocardia tenerifensis NBRC 101015; assembly: GCF_000308715.1. Lineage (GTDB taxonomy): Bacteria > Actinomycetota > Actinomycetes > Mycobacteriales > Mycobacteriaceae > Nocardia > Nocardia tenerifensis. The sequence continues at coordinate 27,309 of NZ_BAGH01000592.1, read as the reverse complement.
CTCAACATTGATCCTGCTGCCATTACCGACTTCGACCGATCGGCTGCTGAAGCTGTCGGGCTTGTTACCGCCCTTGTACTCCAATAGCACAACTCGGCGATTGCCCTCTGCGTCCACCGCGATCGCGACCGAGTCGGCGGTGCCTGAATTGATGCCCCGATGGATGATCTCCATTCCGAGCACCTTCTCAGCGGCGTAATCCCCACCGATCTCACCCCGAAGCTCCGACAAACCGGCGACGGCACCCTTGTTGATGCTCAGATCATCGGCGAGTTGGCCGATCTTCTTGAGATCGGCCTGCTCATATCGGCCTTGTAGATTAGCGAGGGACCTCTCCAACTTCGAGGTTGAGAGGTCATCGATGGTGAGCGCACGGAGCGTGCCGTCTGCGTTCCTGATCGTCATTTTACGTGTGTCGATCAAGTTATTCAGCTCGATTTGGGCCTGGTTGCGGGCGGCCTTGTCGACGTTCTGTAAGTCGTTGACCTGGTCGAGCATGTGTTGTTCGTAGGCGGGCAGCCCGGTTTCGATCGTAACCAAGGGTGTGTCGTGGAGTTGGCCGCGCATGGCGATGTCGGACGGGACTTTTGCCCACGGTTCCATCGTGACTCGCCTGCCGGTGTTGGGATTCCACCAGTAGGCCCGCCCTTTCTCGTCTACTCCTTGCAGGATTCCTTCCGGCAGTCTGCGCGAGTTTTCGCCACCGCTGGCGAGGGGCCCTGCGTGGGCGCCGGGTTCGTCGCTGCGGCCGAAGCCCTTGTACCAGCCTGGTTCACGCCGGAACCTGTCACCGGGCCAGGTGAATGGTCGATAGCCGGGATCCCACGGTGGGGTGGTGTTCGGGCGTGGCGATCTCCAGGGTGAGATGGTGGGATCGCCGGGAAAGGGTCTGCCGTTGACGCTGTAGCCGGGGTCGATCAGTTCGGCCGGGTTCGGGCTCGCGCCACCGGGTTTGGCGGGTATGGCCGGGGGGTCGGGGACGAGGTAGGGCCGGGCGCCGTTGGGGACGTAGAGCGATGTTCCGGGTTGGGGGTCCCAGGGGTGGAATTGTGTTGGGGCATGGGTGGTTTCGCCGAGTTTGGCGCCGGTTCCCGTGCCGCGGGCGGCTGCTTGTGCGGCGAGTTCGGCGGCGATGGCGGCTTCGTCACCGATCTCGGGTGGGGCGATCTTGTTCCAGAGCTTGCCGGCTCCTCTGCCCAGGGGGCGAAGGACAGGACCCAGGATGGCGCTGGGGAAGAAGGTCAGCCCGGTCATCGCCGCACCAAAGGCGGCTTGGCCGATATCGCCGTTGTAGATGCCGTCGGTCAGATCGCCGAGGCCGCTGGCATCGCGCAGGAAGTTGCGGAAGTCGGTCTCGGTGAACTTGTGCGGGTCGGGAGCGACTTCGCGGGTGGGGTGGCTGGGGTCGAAGGCGTAAGCCCGAGGGGTGTTCTCGAGTTCGCGGGCCTGGGCCGGGTCCAGCAGCGGGATCCCGGCCTGATCGAGCCGCTGGCGGGCGGTAAAGGCGTTGCGCCACACCGCTTGCTGTGCCTGTGCGGGGGTGAGGCCTTCGTTGTCGATGAACCCTTGGACCAGTTTTTGCCGGTCGGGATGATCGACTGGCAGATACTGATAGCGCAGATTGACCTGGTCCTGGTCCTGTTCTTCTTTGGTGTAGACGTACTCCGGGCGGTCGAGACGCTCGCGTGCTTCTTCACGTTTGCGATCGCTGGCCTCGTCCAGGACGCCGGTGGTGGCGGCCAGCCTCAGGTCGTTGGCGATCTGGACCGGGCTGTAGCCCGGACCCGGCAGTACCAGGGCACCGTCGGAGCCACCCTGCAAGGCGGCGGGGTTCCAGTGCTGATTGAGACGTGCGGTGGCCGCTGCCCTGGCGACTTCGTCCGCGGCCAAGGCAGCGGGAGTGTAAGGGCCCTGTTTGCGGGGGCCGTTGAGCAGCGCCAGGTCCTGGTTGCGTTGTTCGGCACTGTAGGAGTCGCTGGTGGTGAACAAGCCCGCGATCTGTTCCTCGGAGTAGCCCACCGAGGGTGCCGAGACGAGAGGGTGATCCGCTCCGGGCACGATCATCGTGGCCTTGTTGCCGGTCAATCCGTTCGACAGCCGAACTTCTTCGTTGTGGATCGTGGTACCGCTGGGCAATGTCAGCGTCTGACCGTCTTTGGGTTTGCCGTTGTTGACGATCGCCAGCGTGTCGGGTAGCCCGCCGAAGGTCTGGTTCGGTTGATTCTGCTGCCGCGGATCGGTTTTCGGGTTTCCCACGGTGGCGGGATCGAGTCCGGCCGCCTGCAGCGAACTGGGCTTGTCCGGCTGGGGTTTGACAATCGTGGACAGGACAGGGTCTTGAGCGACCTTTTTCTCGTTCTCTGCGGCCGAATTCGACTGCGGTGTGGCCATTGTTGCCGGGTCCAAGCCCAGCATCTGTAGTTGATTGGGCTTGTTGTATTCCACGGTGGAATCCATTGCGGGTGAACCTCGAGAACTCTGTTGCCGAGCCGACCCGCTGTGCGGGAACAACTTCGGGCGGATACGGAAAGTGCCGCGCTTCAACCAAAGGGTTGAAGCGCGGCACAAGGGGTGTCGACAGCGAGACATTCAAGTTGGTCGTCAAAGGCCGGTGCCGCGCTCGATCACGAAGATCGAACGCGGCACCTGGGATTCTCCGCGTGGCACGATCTATCTCGGACGCTCGGCGCATCCCCGCACGCTGTGATCGATGCGGTGCTCCCCAGACCTCGTCGATGGTCCTCTGGCTCGCATCTCTTCGACCGCTTCGCGCGAACTGCGCGTGGGTCCTGTCCGCCGCGATCGCCCAGCAACCTGTTGCGCGCGGCCGGCGTCCTCGCCTGCGGCCTACCCGGCAGGGCACGCTGTACCACCCTGCGCTGCAAGATCGTCGACGTCCCGGCCCGGCTCGCCCGGCCGCAACGCCACTGGGTCCGTTGCCGGCGGCCATCTCCATGTTCCAGGCGAGCGGTGATGGTTCGCCCGATTGATTTCGCGCTACGCGGGCTTGGTGACCGTAGCGGTGGCGGTGCCGGTTGCGTAGAACGTTGGCAGCGCACCAAGCTTCGGTGTAACCACAGCCGAAAGGTCGGCGGTACTGGTGGCGACCGCGTTGATAGTGCGGGCTTCTCCCGTAGCGCCCAGCGAGGCGGGCAAGACGACCTTGCCGCCAGCACCGATCGCGATCCGGCCGGTGGCGGTGCCCTCGTTCCCGAGAGACAATGTGACTTGTTGGGTGGATTTGATTGCTGCGGAAAGCGTTCCAAGGCCGGAGCCGTCGGCGACGATTCCGACCACGGGTCGGATCGTCGCACCCGGTGCTCCCGCCCCGCTGAAGCCCGCATACACGAAGGCAGGGACGACCGGAACCTTGGTCCCATCGATAGAGGTAACCGGTGAGCCCGGCACCGCTACGACCATCACCTGCGCCGCCGCCGCGGCGGCGAACATCGTCGGTACGGCGGGTGGGCGGGCCGCGATCACCTCAGCTGGTGCTGGCATAACGCCTCCCGGTTCGATTGTGTGACAGACACTTACGAGTCCGAACCGCAGGTCAGCTCATGGCGAAGGTCGGCGTGATCAGCAAGGTGCCCTGCGCCCCCAGGGTGGTCGGGGCGATAGCGACCTTGTCGATGAACGTGCCACCGGTCGCCGCGGTCCACAGACCGGCGTGGGTGTAGGTGCCCGGGGGCAGGTTGATGGTGACCTGGCTGCCGGTGATCTGGCCGTTGGCCGGGGCGCTCCAGGTGGTAGCCACGCGAGCGTAGGCGGGAGAGCCTCCAGATGCCTCGTTGCCGCCGGTGGTGTTCGGGTCGGCGATGTGGACCGACACGTACACGGTGGGGGCGATGTTGGCGTAGGCGGTGCACAGGGCGTTCTTGGTCGAGGTAACGGCGATAGCCATGGAAATCTCCTTGAGAGTTGTTGTGTGATGGGGTGATTCGTCGTCCGAGAATGCGCGCTGGTCAGTTACGGATGACGGTGCCGACGTACCAGGCGTAGGTGGTGGCCGGCGAGGTGGGATAGGTGACCAGCATCGTGTATCGCGAGTTCGTCGGGATCGGGTCGCATGTCGCGGCGGGCACGGTCCAAGTCGCCGCGGTCTGAGTGACCGTGGCCGGCCAGGAACCCAGGGGCGCTCCGCCGGGGGCGGTGAGCACGATGGAAATGGTCGTGCCCGCGGGAAACAGCGCCGGGCCGGTCGGCTGGATTGTTTGCACGAAACTGGCGCCGGTGGTCAGTTTCAGGGGCTCGATCGTCGGCTGGTAACCGAGGTACCCGGGATCGTTCGGTGTGGTCATGTGAGTCCTCTGCTGTGTTCGACCTCGTCCATCAGTTCTCTGGAGAGGTTCAGTTCGGGGATGAGGCCGTGCTGGGCCGCTTCGATCACGCCCCGCAGCACGGCAAGTGCCTCGCGGAACAGGCCGGTGACGCGGTCCAATTCCTGGATGGACGCCGCCTGCGCCGCCTCTACTCCATCGAGCCGCAGCGAGACCACCCGCAACTCTTCGGACACTCGCGACAATGTCGCCAAGGCGATGTCGTTGACCTGTTTTGCCGCGGACACTTCGTGGCGGACATTCTGTGCCGGTTGAGCTCTTCGGACTCGGAGCCAGGCGTAGAAGCTGGTGGCGCCGGAGCCTCCGAGGAAGGTGGCAGCGCTGATGAGGGTTGTTTCTAGTAGTGGCATCAGGTCCTTTCGGACCTGGCGGCGGTTGGCTGGTGATAGATCAGCGCCATTGCGAACTCCAGGGGCTAGTAGGGGCGCCGACACCGAAGGGTGCGGTTGGGCCACCCCTTTCAAAGGTGTTGGTGTTTGTTGGTTTACGGCTCGGACGCCGGTCTGTCCGCAACCGTTTCAGGAGCGGTTTATCAGTGCACCATCGAAATAGGTGTGGGGTCCGACGAGACTGTTGCTGACGGCGGATCCGTATCCCGGTGCCACCAGTGCGCCGGCAGGCAGATAGACGACGAACGTAGCCGAGACACTCGACGCGTATCCGTAGGTGTTGGTGGTGTAAATGGGGTTGCCGTCGCCGTCGGTTCCGCTCTGCACGGTCTCCGACCGGAGCTGGTTGGTCTTCGGTCCGGTGCGCAGCTGCTGCCATGTCGCGCTGGAGCTCGGTGCCCACCACAAGTCGGCTCGCAGTTCGCCGGTCATAGCCGCAACGTAGTTCAGCCCGACGGTCATTCGGTACCAGCCCGAAGACGGCACCTGAATCTGTCCGGCGCCGAGCGAGGAGACTGTCACGCCCGAGAGCTGCCGAGCAGTGTCGAACGTTCCCGCCACGACTGCCCGAGATCCCGCGGGCTGCACCGCGTTCGAGGAACTGGTTCGAGCCAGAGCCCAACCGAATCCGGTGACCGGCATCGGCGCGAGATCAGCGGCCGTCAATCCGGCGATGGCGAAGGAGAAATACCCGAACAATCCGGACCAGTAATAGCTGCTGTCGAATCCGAAGGAGCGGTTCGCCGCGCCGACGGGTGAACTTTTCGCGCTGTCGTTGTAGGCCGCGACGGGGACTCCGTTGACCAGCACTTGATAGTTCGACCCAGTGGCCTGCAGGGTGACGGTGTCTCCGGTGCTGACCGTGGTCGGCGCGTTGACCCATCCGGTGTAGCTCATCGCGGTCGTGCGAGTGCCTCGCCCCAGCCGCACCGCGTTCGCGCGGATGTCGGCATAGACGAAACTGGTGAGATCGGCTGCCGATCGAATGAACAACGTAGTGCCGGTATTGGCAGCCTGGTTGGCACGGCCCATAACCGCCGACACCGACTGATCATCGGTCTTGAGCGCCATCTTCGACAGCGCGACGACGTTGCCGGTACCTTCGTCGCCTTTCTGGTTGAGTTGCACCTGACCGCTGACGATCTGCAGGTCAGCGACCCTGCCGAACTTGTATATGGTGTAGCCGGTTCCGAGTTCCGTGCGCTCGAAGTCGTCGGAGAAGGTCGACCCGCTGGTCTGTTCGCCTGTTTGCCGTGCGGTCAGGGCCGCGATCGTGGCAGCGTTGGCCGTGGTCGCGGTCTGTGCGTCAGCGACGGTCGAGCTGGCGTCGGCCGAGCGCGATTGTGCTGTCGTGGTCGCGGTCTGGGATTTCTCGGTGATGGCCTTCCAGTTGCCGCCGATCGCGGTGATGCCGGAGAACGAGCCGAGTACGCCTGATACGACCGAGTCTCGTGCTCCTTCCCAGGTCACTTTTTGTAGATAGCCGACATTGTTCGTCGCGTCCGGATCACCGACATAAGCGCCAGCGGGAACCGACTTGTCAGGGGAGGTCACAGTGCGGCTCCATCAGTAGCTCAGCAATGCGCCGTCGAAATACGTTGCTGGACCAACGAATCCAAGGTTGGCATTATGGTAATAACCGGGCGCAACGACCGACTCCTGCTGAAGGAAAACGGTGAAGGAACCACCGACGCTGGTCACGATGGTGTCGTTCGGCGTGCGGGCGCCGACTCGCTGCAATGTCCATGCCCCGCCCGGGGCCGGTGCGGTCCAAAGCCCAACTCGCGCCTGGTAGGTGCCTGCGGACAGAGCGAACGCCGTGGTGATCGTGTACCAGCCCGCTTTCTCGATCTGCACCTGGCCACGCCCCAGGTCCGGGACAGCGATGTTCTTGGCAGCGCCGAGCGTATCGAAAGTCCCTGCTGCTACGCGCGTTTCGCCGCTCGGCTGAGCAACCGAGGTGGAGTTGAGTCGGTACAGCGACCATCCGGTGCCGACGATCGGCGGTGAGGACAGGTCCGCGGCCGCGAGAGCGTTGACCGCGAAGGAGAAAGACCCGAACAGACCACTCCAGTAGTACTGGCAGCCGAATCCGAATGACCGATTGTTCGCTCCCACAGGAGATTTGACGGCAGTGTCGGCGTACCCGGCAACGGGTGCCCCGTTCACCAAAACCTTGTAATTCCGGCCCACGGCCTCCACTGTCACGGTATCGCCCGTGTTGACCTGGGCTGATGCAGAGGTCCAGTCGTTGTATACGGTGACGTTCGCGCTGCGAGTGCCGTAGCCCAGGTACACGCTGTCTCGATAAACGCGGACGTAGACGAAGGTCGACAGGTCTGTCGCGGAGCGGACGATGATCCGTGTGGCGGCGTTGTAGGCCTCTTGGATTCGGCCGACCACCACCGAGATCCGCTGATCATCAGTGCCGGTCACGGTCTTCGATAGCGCGACGACGTTTCCGGTGTTCTCGTCACCGGATCGGTTCAGCTGCACTTGACCGTCGACGATCACCAGATCCGCGACCGGACCGGTCTTGAACGTGGTGTAGTTCAGTCCCAATTCGGCACGGCCGAAGGCATCGGAGAACGCTGTCCCACCCGTGGTCTGACTGGTTTGCGTAGCGGCCAGCTCGACCAGAGACGCGGAATTGGCAGCGGCGGTGTTCTGCACTGCCGCCGCAGCCACCTGCGCCTGCGTGGCGCCCGACTGCGCATCGGTGGCGGCGTTCAGGGCCTGCTTGGTTGCCGAGTTCAGGTTCGACCCGATCGCTTCCACGCCGGCGAAGGACGCGGTCACGCTGGAAAGGATCGAGGCCCGCGCAGAGTCCCACGTGACCTTCTGCAGGTTTCGGATCGATCCACCGGTATAGGCGCCTGAGGGGACGGCCTTGTCAGGACTCGTCATCGGTCACCTGCTTGCCTGTCACCTGAATAGCGCCGGTGATCGATTCGACGAGATCCGAGGCCGCCTCCGCGGCCGCCTCGAGCACCGGCTCATTCCTGACGATCCACACGTTGGCGGTGCGTAGCACCTCGAGTGCGGTGAGCAATACCGCTCCCGCGCCGACCGCGGAAGCCGGCGCGTACTGCAGCAATGCCACTGCGACCGCCAGCACGCTGATGATGCCGCCGATCAGCGACACCACCGCTTTCGCGTTGCGAGCCACGAAGGCTCCAACGTTTCGGGGCATGAAGACTCCTTTAAAGAAAGGTGCGCCGGGAAGCGCGGAACTAGAGGATCAGCGCCCGGCGCTCACGAGTAGGAGCAGAGCGTGCCATCGAAATAGGTATAAACGCCCGAGGTGTCGCCGACCATGTTTCTCGCGCTCGGAATGTAGTAGCCGGGTGCCCATACACTCCCCGCGGCGGCGAACACGACAAACGTACCGGCGGCGACGAACCCACCCGAACCCGAAGTATCGGCACTGCCCCGGATGGCCTTCCATACGCCGTCAGGACTCGGCGCGGTCCACAGCACCGCGTTGTAGCTGTAGCCGTCGCCCGCCGCGGCTGACCAATGGACGCCGACACTCATCGTGTACCAGCCGGACTTGATGATTTGAATACGCCCGGAGGGCAGGTCCAGAACATTGACGTTGTTGGACTGCCGTGCCGTGTCCAGAACTGTGCCGAACCGTGCGGTGCCCGCGGACTGTGCGACAGCCGTCGCGTTCTGCCGGTACAGTGACCACCCCGTGCCGACTATCGGCGGAGAGGTGGTATCAGCGGCAGCGAAGGATTCCAGATCGAACCCGAACGAGAACGACTTCGAGCCATCCCAGTTGGAACTGGCGTTGCAGGCGCTGTAGAAGCCGACCCAGCGATTGTTGGCACCCACCGGTGAACTGGCGGCGGTATCGCGGTAGCTGAGCCTGCCTACACCGTTGACCAGCACCTCGTAGGCAGCCCCGGAGGCCGAGACCGTGATCGTGTCGCCGGTCCCCATGGAAAGACCGGTCGCTTCGGCCCAGTTCGTGACACTCAGGCTGCCCCCGGTAAAAGTGCCGCGTTGCAACAGGATTCGCCCCGTCCCGACCTGGACCATGACAAAGGTCGACAGGTCTGCGGCCGCTCGAAGCAGAATCCCGCTGCCGGTGAACGCACCAGCTTGATTGGGCCGACCCAACACCACCGACACCGACTGAGCGTCGGTCATCAGCGGTGTCTTCCACACCGCGAGATCAGCGCCGGTTCCTGTATTTCCGCTTTTGGAGATACCTGCCTGGTCTGTGACGACAACGATGCCGGGAACAGCTTGCCCGTCCGCCTTCCACTGCGCGACAGTCCATTTCGTGTTGTCCCAGGACTGGAAGTTGTCAGAGGCCGATGCGCCACCGACTTGATCCTGAGTCTGCTTGGTCTGCAGGTTCGCAATCGCCGAGGCATTCGCCGCAGAGGTGTTCTGCGCGGAGGTCGCCGTCGTCTGTGCCGCCGAGGCACCGACCTGGGCTGAGGTGGCGGTATTCAACGCTCGGTTGGTCGCGGAGTTGAGGTTCGATCCGATCGCTTCCACGCCGGCGAAAGACGCACTGACGTTGGACAAAATCGATGCGCGCGCCGAGTCCCAGGTGACCTTCTGCAGGTTCCGAATCGAACCCCCGGTATATGCGCCCGCGGGAACCGACTTGTCGGGACTCGTCATAGCCGATCGTCCTCGGAAAGAGCCTCGACAACATCGACTTTCGCGACATTGAGGTCGAGCTCGCGAGGGTCGACCAGATGCTTGAGTTCACCGGATTCCCGCAACTGCTCCACCAAGTGTGCCCGTTCGTCCGGCGTCAGCTCGCTGACATCGGGTGCTGAGCTTTCCGCCGGACGCGGCGCACCCTTTTCTGCCCACTGGCCGGACCCGTTGAGCCAATGCGTGAGACCACGAGCGGGCGGATGATATTCCTTGGTCTGCTCGTCCGGGTAATGGCGAAACCCGAGGTCCCACAGGTGTTTCGACCACTGCCTCAGCACATCAGGATGCACCAGAAGTGGTGAGTTCTGCGGGCCGGGTAGGCCAACGAGCGCCCATACGAACGCTTCGTTGGGATCGTCGGGGTTGCATTGATCGAGGGACGGAATGGTCATGTTCTCTCCGGAAGTGTGAAAAGGGATTCAGCGAGCCAGGTCGGGATCACATCTGGACGGCGAGTGCGTGGATGTCGTCGACGATGTCGGCAACCACACGCATGGACTTGGCGAACGGCATATCGTGATCGCGATCCGAGCCGACCGTGATCTGCCACGCCGGACTCGCGGTCCTCGACCACGCCAGTTCGAGTTCGGTGACCTGATCGACGTAGACCGAGCCTTCGGGCATGCCCTTGACTGTGGAGCCGACCCGGTCGCCCAGGAAGAAGTGACCCTGGCCCTGGTCACCGATCAGATAGGGCTCGCCGTTGGCGACGGTGAACTTGTGGGTGAAGTGCTGGCGGGTCTTCCACATACCCTCGCCCAGGGTCAGCAACGCGCCGAGGGTATAGGCCCGGTCGGCGCTGTTCTCGAAATGCTCCCAGTAATGCGACCATCCCGCATCCCGGACCCGCTGCCCCGACTTGTGTCGCTGCCACGCCAGTAGCGTGTCTGACAATAGTGACGTCGCGATGGTGTTCGCCACGGCGGTGGCGGCATTCACCACGCCGCCGGCGATCGAGCCACCGAACGGGATCTCGCCGAGCGCACCGGCGACCAGCATGCCGACAACCTGAATCGCCGAGGAGATCGCCTCGTTCACACCGGGCATCGAATGCCCGCCGGTGAGAACCTGCACCGCCGACGAGGGATTGACGATGAACTGCGAGGTCTGGATGCCCGTGTTGTCGTTCTGTCGATACACCACCCATGGGTTGGACGGAAGGGTACCCATCCACCCCGGATTCTTGTACAACTCAGGGGCATTCTGGTCCGGCAGCACACCCGGGCTGTAGTCGAGCATGGTGTTGTCGAACACCTGCTTCGTGTGCTCCAGCCCGTCCCACATGTTGCCGCCGGTGCTGGTGCCGGTCCAGAACCCGGATTTGTCAACGATATCGACTACCAGGCAGCCGTGACGCAGATTTGCGCCCGGCCACGGTTCCGGGTCACCCTGCAGCCAGCGTCGGGTCACGACCGCCAACTGCGCGGTCTCCAAGGTGCCCGCCGCGGCTTCATGGAAGTTCTGGAAACGGGAACCGAAGATGGTCCACATCGAGGAATCGCTTTGGAACTCACCGGGTTTCACCACCACACCCCACGTCGACTGATCGAGGCTGCCCCATTGGCTGGGGTCCATCGGATCATCCGGCAATGTCCACAGCCCGCCCTGCAAGCGGAGCAGATTCAGATGCAGCGCGGTCTTGAGCACCCAGACACCGGGCCCTGCGAGCAAGAACTGCCGCGGGAACTGGACCTGTTCCGGCAGAAAAGGGTTCGACCAGCAGTAGATGTGCTTGAGGTCCTGATACGAGTGCATGAACAGCAACTCGACAGTGACGACACCCTGCGCGTCGGTCTTGATGACCGCCTTCTCCAGCCGTCCGTCCCAGCGCGCACCGTCCTTATCGACGGTGATGTGCACATTCTTCTTGGCGCGGCCGTTGATGTCGACGGCCCACTTGGCCAGATAGTAGTCGTAGGGCAGCACGAGCAGACCGGTGCCGGCCTGGTTGAGGATCCAACGGAAGTCGGCGCTGATTTCCGCGCCGCACACACCACGCAAGTTCCAGTCGCCATCCCACAAACGGATCAGCGGCCGCGAGAATCGCTGCTGCTTACGGGTGGCCTTCGCCGACTGTGCATCCTCATAGATCGCCGGAAGGTCCAGAACCGAAGTCACTGCAGCCCCCACGGACGCGACCAGTTACGCGGCTGCACTACCAGCACCGATGCTCCGGCGGGCGCACCGATCACCGAAACCGGTATCGAGGTCGCCGACGTATACGGGGGAACTGGATACAGGAAGCTGACCCCGTTCATCAACGCCCAGATCTGTGAACCGTCCTTGGCGACGATCATCTCTTCCATCGGGTCGGTATCGACCGTCAGGTCCTTACCCGCAGCGGTCGCCGGCAAGGTGATCACACGGGCGCTGTCCCGGTCGACCGCGCCCCAGGAGAAGTCCGGCAGCGTCCATTTGCCCGGCGCCGAGCAGACCCACTTCAACCACATCGGCTGGTCGGTCGGGTTGGCGATGGTGATGGCGCCGGACTGACTCTTCCCGGCACCGGTGGTGTCCATCGTGGAGGTCCACGTGCCGGTCACATCGGACTCGACCCACCAGGGATTACCTGCGGTGCAGGTCATCACGACCTTGCCGATCGACTTCAAATGCGGATCCTTGTCCGGCTTGAAGTCCGGCTGCTCGGACATTCGCAACTTCAGCGAACGTGTACCGAAATCGGTCGTGATAGTCAGAGTCGTGTCACGGTCGTAGGCCCAAGCCTTCCGCCAAGCCGAGTCCGTTGCCTCCCACGATCGGCCCGCGGTCTGAAAAACATTGACCGCGAAGACGACATCGCGCTTGTTCGTCCGGTAACCGCCGAACGACGAACCGGCCTGAAACGCCGACTGGTTCCAGATCGTCGTCACCGGCGCGTCGTATAGTCCAGTCGGCGACGTAGCCAACTCCACACCCTCACGACCACTCCCCTGACCGGCGATGGTCCATTGCGAACCATCGACTCCGGTCACCGTGATCATCGCAGCATTAGACGCCACAAATTCACCTCAATCCATATTTTTGTCACAGCCGCTAATGAATCAATTCCCATTGCGCTGCAAGAACTTTCAGTCGTCCCACGATGTCTTCGGTGTTCGACATCGAAATATTCACCGTCGCCGGTTGCCCGCCAGGGGCGGGCGCCGCAAGTCCGCCCCGGCTACCGGACCCACCTCCCTGCGAGCGCGCCGCCAGCATTTTCTGCAGAAAGTACGGGTCAGCGTTCAGTGCCTGCAGGAAAGGGCGGTTCACCGCCGTCGAGCGCGCATTCATCACGAACTCGCCATCAGAGAGCCAGGCGGGGATCTTGTCACCGATCGATGAACCCGGCCCTTTGATATCGCCACCGGAGGCGTAGGCGGGCACATTCGCCGGATGGCGTCCGGCACCGAGGTTTCCACTGTCTTGCAGGAATCTTTGGAGCATCCTGCTCGCTGCACTGTTCTGGTTCATTCTCGTATCGATTCGTTTGCCATCGCCCACCTCAGCTCACGAAGATCGAGAGATACAGACCGCTTGCAATGGCCTGCCCAGAACCGTTCTGATGCAGGCGCACATCGAGGACGTCGCCAGCACGCAGCACAGGCTGTGAGGTGAGAGGAACGGTGACCGGCATTTCGGGGGCCAGGTTGATTCCTGAGACCATGGTGAGACTCGCGAAGGTCTGTAGCACAACGCCGTTGCGTAGCTGGCGCACGCTGATAGTGGTGTTGTTGGTCGCAGCACCGGCGATGGTGGGGTAGCCGGGCGGTGCCACGAGCTGGACGTCGGTGACCGTGTCACCGCTGTAAAACGCCGGGGAGTACACCCCGGCCAGGGTCGTGGTATCGGCTCCGCCGGCGGCTTGCGCCGGCAAAGTCGCGGAATAGATCATTCGTCCTCCCAGGTGGATGCGGTGAACTGGTCGATGAGGCTTTGCATCGACTCGTCTCGTTGGGTGTCGCGGACGATGTCCACCGCGGTGACCGGGCGCGGCATCGGCGTGAGCCGGGGCGGGTCACCACCGGCTGCGGCGATCACCGCGGCTTGCACGCCTTGGAGTGCGTCGATGATCGACAGCAGTAGGTAGCTATCGATGGTGTAGCCCTCCGGTGTCGGACCGGTGGGCTCGGCCTTTTCCTCGTACAAATCGAGTTCGGCCTCGGATTGTTCGGCGGCGAGCATCTGCTCAGCGAGTTCCCGGTCCATTGCCAGCGCGGACCGGTATTGCGAGCCGTGTGGCAGCCTGTCCTTGAGCGACCAGACGGTGCGCCAGTCACGGGTTCGAATTGCGATGGGCCCGAAGCAGTCCCGGATGTCGATGCCGCGCTCGAGCAGATCGTAGTCGAGCGCGGCACCGAAACGTTCCCAGAACTCTACGAGCCCTGAGATCCCCCCGGCAGCTCCGAAGAGCCCTGGCCGAAGAGGTGGGCGTAGAGATCTCTCTGGAAGGCGAACCACTCATCGAGCGGCCGATCGGCGAACAGTTTTTCGACGGCTTCGTGCTTGTCGCCCAGCACGATGGCCATCTGTTCGTCATCGCTGGTGGTCCGGCGCAGGGCCAGGACTTGGCTGCGGGTAACCGGTGCGATCGCGATGTCGTCGGTCAGGCGGTAAGGCGCGCGTCGGCGCGGGGCGAGCTCTTGCTGCAGCTCGTAGAAGCGACCGCCGACCTCGGCCTGGTCGACCGCTTCGGGTGTGGATGCCATGAGGTGTTTCTCCGGTTGTGTTGTGCTGCTAGGACTTCGAGGCACGCCGACGCGACGGCTTGTCGATCGCCTCGACTTCGGCCTTCTCGGCGTGGCCGAGCTTGAAGACCGCGTTCACGTACTCGGTCGCGTTGGAAACGATGTAGTCGTCGACACCGTCAGTCATGACGATGGGGTACTCGGTGGGGATGGCGGACACGGTGGTCTCGCTTTCTTCTCCGGCAAGGATGAATACGGAAAGTTGTGGGGCGCGCCATGACCGGAGACGCATGGCACGCCCCACGCCCGGGTCCAAGACTCGGGAGTTCTAGAGCCCGCCAGGAGACGGGAAGGGCATCAGGCCGCGTTGGGGATACCGGTCTGCGTCAGGATCTTCTTCCAGCCGGCCCCGCCGAAGCCGTGCGCGACCGCGTAGCCCGCGGTGTCATCCTTGAACGCGACCATGGTGAGTTTCTGCGCGAGAACCTCGGTGGGGTTCCACTGCTCGCCGCCGAACTTGCTGACCGCGACCTTCGGCAGCACCTTGTAGACGTAGATCGGGTTGGCGTCGTTGCCGTCCTTGCCGATGATGATCGCCGAGTAGTAGGTGATCTCTTCGGATGCCGGCTGGGCGAAGAACACTTCACCGGAGGTGGCATTGGCCTTGATGGCCGCCACGTTGGTGCTGGTGGTCAGCTGCAGGGTGAGCGCGGTCGTCTGCTGCGGCTGGAACTCGATAGTGGTGATGTCGCTGGTGATGTCGTTGCGCACCGGCTGCAGTTCACCGTAGGACTCGATCGGCGCGGCGGTGATGCCGCGAGCGAAGGCGACGCCGGTCTTCTTGTCGATCAGGCCGACGGGCTGGTAGGCCGGCGGCAGCGTCTGCAGAGCGCCGGAGGCGTCGGTCAGCGCCGACGGCGCCGCAGTGTAGTGCGGCGCGATGAATACGGCCGCGTCGAGCGGCTTGAGCAGCAGCGAACGCTGCGCGTTCTTCAGCGCGGTGAGATTGGTGGCAGGCATGTGTCTCCATTCGAGCGCCCGCGAGTGCGGGCACGGTTACGGGAATCGGCACCGAGCGGCGCCGGTAAAGGGCCCCCGACAGGGGCCGGATTTCGCCCCCGCCTACTGGCGGCGGGCTTCGATCGAGAACGCGACCTCGACCATCTGGTTAAGCGGATCGAGGTCGGGCACCTCGGTGAGACCGCGGCCACGGCGCAGGATCGGGGCCTGGAATTTCGGTTCCTCAGCCGCGATTTCCTCGGTGTAATCGACGAGTACACCGTTGACACGGCTGGCCGGAGCGCCGAGCATCGCGGTACGTATCTGCACCGAAAGCTGCTGTGCCTCAGAACGAGTGGCACCGAAGGCGACCACGCTGACCTTCGCCTTGTAGGTGATCGCGTTGATGTCGAGCGTTCCGCCGGTCGTACGCACCCAGATCAAGGGCAGCTTCGACTGCAGGTCCGCTGACGTCGCGGGCAAGGTGGCGACGGTGGTGGCGGTCGGAGTGAACAGATCGACCATGAATTGCTCGAAGTCGGGGAACTCTCCCGGCGTGGGATAGGTTGCCATTACGCCGATTCCGGTGCTGGGCCGATAGTCACCGCGGCCCCGAGGGTGCCGGAGGGAGCTTCTGGAGCCGGTACGGGAATCGCGTCCGTTACCGTCATCGCCACACCCTGGGCCAGGTTGGACAGGACATTGATGTCGGCCTTCAAGGTTGCCAGTCGGGCGACGACGGCTTGGACATCGGTGAGTATGCGTTCGGCGAGACCGCGCGGGTCATCGGAACTGGGCACGAGGTTCTCCAAGATGTTGGGTTCACGGGTTACCCGTGGAAACGAATAGTTCGGATACGGTCCGACCGGACGGCGATCGCGGCGGTGCGGGACCCTCGGGGTTTCCACGAACCCCGTTCTGGCGCTACGGCTTACAGTCCGAGCAACGGCAGCAACAGCGGAAGGATCACGCTGATCAGCTTGAGGACGTCGACGACGGTACTGAGCACTTCTCATCACCCCCTTTCACTCCTGCGAGCGGGAGCTTTTCAGCGCACGTGACTCAGATATGTGGACAGTCGGTCACGCAACGGATCGTTCGTGACTGTCGCGCCGTAGGGCGCGGACTTGATCACATTGATGGTGGTGCTCCGGTCGATCTGCGGACCAATACGCTGTTCGAGGGTGCGCAATTGAGGTTGCACCAGCTTCGGGGCGGTCTGTCGCAGATTCTGCGATGCCGACGACAAGGTCTGCACGACGGAGGTGACGGTGCTCGTCAACGCCGTGGCAGCACCTGCGGCAGCGGCCCCCGTCGGCCCGGTGACGGCGCCTACCAGCGCCGAGATGGCGGCTTCGCCGCCGGCGGCGACGATTTCGTTGCGGGTTCCTTTGTAGATGTTGTACCAGTTGTGCCACTGGAGGAACGGGAACAGCGAACCGACCGGAGCCGTGGAGAGAAAGCCGCCACCATCGGCCGGGCCGTGTTCTTCCTCGACTTCACCGCCCGAAGCGTAAGCCTTCGTTCTGAACAGCGCCTTACCCAATGCCTGCCCAGCGCCGCTAGCTATGGCGGACCATTGAAGAAAAGAGGCCAAGCGGCCGTGGTTCGAAACCGACAGCGCGCCATCATCATAGCCTGAGCGGCGACCTTCCAATTCACCATCGGCGAAACGCACGAATTGCGCATTGTTTCGTACTTCTTCGAAAGACATTTCGACCATCCATCAAGTTCTTAGCGGAGACAACGGTTGGTAGGCATTGAGTAGCGCAACCAGCCGGTCGCAGTAACCGCTGGTTCGGTACATAGCGTTGTGGGCGCCGCCGCGGAGGTAACCATCCATGAGCGCCGCGGCCTGAGACCACGACCGCCAGTGGTGGACCGGGTCGCGCCACCAGTCGCACCGGTTCGGCTGCCAGCGATTGCTGTGGATGCGTTCGGCCAGCGCGCTCCCCCACCCGCCCATAGCGGCGAAGCTGAACGCAGACACGGTGTCGGCGAGTGTGCGAAGTGGTGAATCTGCGGGACAGCAGGTAATCCCATCGGCATGGTGAGCTAATTCCCAGGTCGGGATATCCTCGGGCCACGGTCCGTGCTGACCGTTGATACCGAATCCCACCGCATCCGGAGAAATCGAATCGCCCTCCCTTCGCAGGGGATTCGCGATATTGGCAGCCCATTCGACCTCGCAGTCCAAATACTCGCCTCGAGCCTTCGCTTCCAAAAAACGAGTGACCACCATAGCGCCAAGGCTGTATCCGAGGATTCCTACACGATTCGGGGTAGCACGGATTTCCGCGGCGAGCGCTTCGACACCCTGCGCCACCGACTGTTCTTCAGAACAGCCGTCGTAGTAAATTTCTGGATTGGCCGGACCGATGCTGGCCGGATAGTCGATGTCAGGGCCGATCGAGTACTTAGTGCGGTCAAGCCTTCGCGTGACGAACGAGAGCATGTTCGCCGGCGCACCCAAGCGTTCTCCGGTGCCACGACACGTCAAAACTGTGATCACGCGGGCAGCCTTTCTAATGCTACTCAATACCCTGTGCAGGGATCCATTTCGATGTATTGGAGAAGTCCCGCCCCCGGAGTAAGGGAACATCTCCGGGGGCGGGACCGTGACGCCCCTGCGCTGCGACATCGTCTGCGACCGCGGACCACCCGCGGGAAACGGGCGCGCAAGGGGCGAGGCATGCGGAACGCTCTGAACCCGCTTTCAACTTAATAGTTGTTCGGGGGCGTGCCGCATGGGCTGGGAGTAACGGTGACAGCACCGTCAAGCTTCTTGTAAGCGAGAAGCGAGCAACTCGGGGAAGGAGTTCCGATTCGTTTCTTGCCTGTGGCCTAAGCCTAACGTGCCGTTTGTGACAAACAGTTCGAAAGTGACCAACAGCGCTGGTAAGTGACAGTTTTCAGGTTAGCCGCGCACCCGGCCGGGTGAGTTGATCGAGCCATATCCAGAGTAATAGCGCCAACACGCCGGTTGACAGCGGCGGGATGCTGTACTGGCCACGCCCCTGGTCACCGTGGCTGCACCTGTCGATAGTATTCTCACCGAGACCCAGAATTCGGGTGCTGCCGGCTACTCGAAACTTCCGGCGATCGTGCCACTCGCAGGTGGATGTAGGAAGGCTAGGTGTCCGGTGCCCGGCATCTCAATAATGGAGATTGGGTGCCGGGGCCAGGGCCTAGGCGAATCTCGACTACGTCGGCGCGAGAGCGCGCACTACCAGTGCGCCGGTCCCAGATCGATCGACATGATGTCGGACAGATCTTCGGCAGGCGCTCTACTTGGGTACGCCGACGTCACGGCACGCGTACTCTATTCCGAGGCGCAGACCTCTATATTTCACGGCTCCGCGACGTTTCGACGAGCAGCCGAAAATCAATCAAAACGCCAGACTCTCTCCTGATCGGGGTTGGCTTCTTCCTCGATCCGTTTGTCGATACCATCCCGCCATGCCTTGTACACGGGGCTGATCAACTCAACGTCACCTGAGTGATCGCGGACAGATATCTGAAGAACCAGGTTGGGCAGATCCCAGCGCAAGCCACGACTCGGGTTTATCCACCATCCTGTTGGACATTGCCCCACTAATACGAACACACGCTGTACAAGCTCATCGAAAGCTGAATCCAGAAAAGGCTTCACAGTCGGGTCATCGCGTACAACGTCGCTGAAGTAGAACTCGACGCTATTGAGGGGTCGCGGCATCGCCCGAGTGTCCTCGACATAGGCCATCGCGTCAACCCGGTTGACCTCCAGGTTTGTGGTCATAGTCGGGGACCGCTGGCCGAGATTGCCGACCTGCCAACCGACTTGTTCGGCAAATCCAGGTAGGTCGTCGACGGTCCATGTCCAATCGAAGTCCGTGGCCGCCTGCACGACCTGGACAGTTCGCTCAAGATCTACTCTCATCGATTGGACCTTCTTCCGGGGACAGACGATTGTAAATCATAAAGGTCCATGTACAGCCGGACTTAGCGGGCCGCGGCGCACCGCCTGGACAGCACGCTCGTTTCTGCTCACATCGATAGTCATTCATTGCTCACAGCATGACACTCAAGGCGCAATCATCGAACGCTTACACAAGGCCACTTAGCTAATGAGCAGTGCCAATAATTGCACGTGGCCTACACTAGTCGAAGTTCCAGACTCTATCCAAATCAAGTTGGTCCTCTTGGACGAGGTTTTTATCAATTTCATCCCTCCATGCCTGATAAGCAGGGTTGATCAATTTGATACTCACCGAGTGACCACCGCTGGTTGTTACCTCGATAACAATACGTGAAAGGTCCCAACGTAATCCACGGCTAGGCTTGATCCACCAGCCCGTCGGACGCTGCCCCAACTCATCGAATACCTGTTGTGCGACCTCTTCGAACGCTTCGTTCAGACCGTGTACCAACCCCGGATCGTCCATGACGACGTCACTGACGTAGACGCGGATGCTATTGAGGACTCTAGAAGCACCGAGCTTGCCAGTCTCCTCCGCATAGACCTTGGCACCGGCACGGTTGACGTCGAAATCGGTCATCAATGTGATCGACCGCTCGTCGAGGTTCGCGACCCGCCAGCCAACCTGTTCAGCGAACCCTGTCAGATCGTCGACGGTCCAGGACCAGGCGAATTCCGCAGCCCTTTGCACCATCTGTCGTGCTCGGTCACTGTCTACTCTCATCGGTCGAACTCTCTCTCGTAGCGGAGCCCTGGGTCAGGGCTGGTTGTCAGCCTGGCATATTGACGCGAATCAGGCACTCAGAGGTAAGTCTCACAGGCCAGCTCCTCTGCTTTCGACACCGGTTTTGCCAGCACAACTTGAGGGATGAGGGTGAAGGTCAACGATTGATCGGCATCACGATAGCCGGTCCACAGTCCGTGAGGCAGGATGGGCACTGGCGGGATGACCGGCGTTAGGTTCGACAACACTGTCAGGTCATGGCGGCCGTTTTCGATGAGCCCGTTGATCCATGAACCAACATGTCCGGCTAAAGCACCGAAGGACGAGCCGACTGCGGTGTCCAACACCAGCGGTAGAGGTTGAGCGACGCCGTGCAGTGTCGGCCTCGGGTTGCGACCATCTTCGGGTGTGCCTGGCTTATTACCGGTAGTCTGCCCGACGACGACGTCGTCGGGGATTCCGTCGTTGACTGGCGTTTGTGTGGAGCCGTATACATCAATCTTGCCATTAGTGTCAGTTCTTATCAGTCTGTAGCCAACCTTGGACGGATCTTCCGACATGACGGCATCCAACATGCCGCGATCAATCAGCCACTGCCTGAATTCAGGATCGTTGTTGGCGTCTTGTCTAAGCTTGTGCCATAGGTATGGATCGGTCATCTGCTGAGCAAGAAATTGACCACCCGAACCGTCTGGAACCTGCGCTTCGCCCGGTGACGCCTTGCCGGGGTTACCTCCCTTGGATTCAATGACCATGACCTGGCCATCCTTGTAGGCAACGATGTCGTGTTTATTGCCGCCCTCTGGGCGGATGTTTACCTCCCAGCCATCAGATTTCAGTACCGCGATCGCCCCTGCGTGACCCAATAACTCCTTTGCCTTATCAATCGGATACTGAGCCTTCCACCAAGTGTCAACTGCCGCTTCCAGTATGTCTGTCGACACCCCCAGGTCGTCCAGCCTGTCCAGCTCTTCTTGAGAACGCTTGGAGCCACCCACTAGCTCGTCGATGTCAGCGCCATTGGCGATCGCCATTTGCGTAAGGCCACCGTATAAGGCGCCTCGAAATGCCTCTGCGTCGTCGATAAACGCCATGATTCCCAGCAGTTGCGGCCGGTACTCTTCGTCAACGTCCTCCAAGTCCCACGTAAACAGTTTGAAAAGCTCAGCTTTGAGGCTGATCGGCGATTTGGCTCGTGGAGCCGTGGAACCTGGCTGTTGGCCGCGGGGGTTACCGGGACCGTTACGCAGGATCCCGTTGCCGTCCCAGAAAGTGCCTTCGACGGGAACTCCAGGCTGTCCGGGCTTGGTGCTGGGGAACAGAATCTGTTGGTGGGTGGTATCGGGATCATCAGCCGGACTAGGACGCGTCGATTGAGTGGGTTGCGTAACTGGAGGGGAATTGAGTCCTCCTGGCCCAGGCGTTGGGGTGGGGTCCGTGGGCGCGTCCAGGCCTGTCGGCGGACGGCTGGATTCCGGCCCTGCGACTGGAGGCGTGGCGCGCGGCTGTGGCACCCCGATCTCTGGAAGCGAGTTCGGGTCGACGCGGTTGCTGGTCCCGCCTTCCGAGTTCTTCGATTGACCGGGAAGCATTCCCTGCTGGTACATGTAGTAGGTCAGGCCTAGCCCGACGACTACCCCGATGCCTGCGGTGATCGCCGCGCCTGGACCTGACGGGCTTCCAACCAGGGCACCGGCTTCCGCGCCCACTGCGGCGCCCTCCGCGAGCGCGGCTGCCAGCCCCAAGGCTCCGGCCTCGGCCGTACCAACCGCAGCGGTTCCGGCTCCGGCCAGAGCTCCCGATTCGAGAAGAGTGCCAGTTCCTAATCCTGCGACTCCGAGGCCGGCCAGACCCGCGCCGGCTCCTACGTTAGATTCTGATCCTCTGTCGCCGAGCTTGTTTCCAGAGCTGTCGATCGTGAAAAGGTACTCACCGGCGGAGTTGAGGACCGCCCATCTCGGAGCCCCGTTGTCATCCGCTAAGCGCAGACGGAGTGCAGGGTCTCCTTCGCCTTTAGCTAGGAGTGGTGTGCCGTTGGCGCCATAGTTGATATCGACCGATGTGCCGTTTGCCAAAGGGACATGTTGGGTCTTGCCCCAGTACGTCGGCTCCTGACCGGGAACCACCACATTCCAGTCGGTCGTCGGCATACCGTCGGGACCGATCGTTGTCTCGCCCTCGAATTTGGTTCCAGGAGGAGCCATTTCGAGGACCAGTTGTCCCAGCACGCCCACCCCGGACGGCGTCGGCACCAACCCTCCACTGTCGGGCTTCTCATTGGTCACGCTGGGCGGGATCGCCAACGACGCGAGGTCACTGGGCACCGTCGTTTTCGGGATATCCTCTGCGGAGTATGTGGTCTTGCCGGGGACGAGTGGCGTCGCCGCGGGGTTCCCGGGGTTCGTGGTGATTCCTAGTTCCCCCGTTGGGTCATAGGGATTCACAACTTTCGACGACACGCCGTTATCGGGCAGAGGCTTCCCATCTGGGCCTACCCCGATGATGTCGTATGGACTGACCTGTGTGGACTGGCCCGTGCCGGCTGGGGAGTCCTTCGTAGACTGTGGGGTCGGGGTGTTCGATGGCTGGGCAGGTGTGACCAAACCTGGATAGAGCGGAGCCACAGACGGACCCACTGGCGTTGTGGGGCTCGGAGCGGCGGTTGCCGGCGGGTCTTTCTTCTTGTCGGTCGGCTGTCCGGTCCCGTCGACCAAGCCGGGAAACAGCACCGCTACCGATGGATCGATGGGGCCTGCAGGAGACGATGGTTCCGGAGGCATCGCGAAGTTCTCCACTGTTCTGTGCGCGAAGCCGCGACCGCAGAGCACATCACCCCGGGTGACGGCGATCATGCGGTGAGCTTCTGAATGGGTCGATCCGAAACCAAACCCTCTGCGGGAAGGCGGATCCGAGTTAAAAAGGTCCCACCCCTGGGGTATGAGCAGACTCCAGGGGCGGGACCATTGACGCCCTGTGCGCGGCAGCAACGTCTACGACCGGGGAATCCACGGGAGACGGGCGCGCAACGGGGCGGGCGTGTGAGGCGCACACTCTGCGCCTCAACGACGAGGCCGCGAGTGGGCCATATGGGCTGTGCGGGCGGGCTGGCATACGCCCGCCGAGACGTTAGCTGGAGGGCGGCACCAAGCGGCGCTCGAGCTTGTCCATCCGACTGATCATGTCGGCGAGCGCGTCGACCACGGTGCGGTCATCGAGCTGCGGCCAGCCCTTGTACTGACCGCGGTCGCGCTGCTCCAGACCACACAGTTGCTCGCGAATATCCTTGACATCACTGCCGATCGGGCCGCAGAACCCGCTGATGAAATCGATGATCTGCTGGACTTCCGGTGCGCTCATCGGAGCGTCCTCTCTTTCGATGATGGCCTGGACATCGGTGCGGAACTCGTCCATGTCGATGCCGGCGGGGTCGATCTTTCCTTCACTGCTGTACTCCCTATGGCCGACGCAGTCATTCGCGTCACGGCCGATACGGCGCAAGATCGCGGCACAGCCGCGCTTGTACGCATCCAATTGCACTGGGGTCCAGTCGCTGCCGTCGCCCCGGGAGACGGCCTCGATGCCGATCACGTGGTAGTTCGCGTTGTCGGTTGGCCAGCCAGGCCAGGAACCGCGCCCGGCGTGCCAGCACACCCCCGCTGCTATGACCCGGTACGTTCCGTCGCGCTCCAGGACGAGCTGAGCGAGCGGCCCATCCAGGTCCGGACGTCCGTACTGCACGATCCGCCAGTCATTGGCACCGCCGCCTGCGGTGTGGTGGCAAAGCACGCCACGAATATCGGCGAAGTCGCCGTGTCCACGCTCTCGCCAGCCCTCGTGCTCGATCACACGCAGTCCAGCTTCACGCAGAACGTCCGCGAGCCAGATCGGATCTCCCGTCCAAGACATTGACTATTCCTTTACTGTTTGTTTACGTTTTGCATGACGGGGTCACCCGCGAGGAAGGCACACCTATTGCGAGCGAGAGAAGGGACTTGCGTCCGGTGCCCGAGAGGGTTTCTGGCGTAGCCAGGTGAGGCCGAGTCAGGCAGAGCCAATCACGTTGGTAGCCAAGGGCTCATTGCCAGAGCAGCGGCGGCGCGTTCCTGAACTTGTTGTTGGACAACAGGTTTGGATCTACATCAATCCGACGGATCGAGCCTATCAGCGAGGCCGTGACCGATCCGGGAAAAGCGTCCAACACTGCAGGAAAATGGCTGTTTCCAACGGAGACGCAAACCCGATTCACGCAGCTCGGCCCGATCGGGAGCCACGCACGCAGAGGTGCAACCCAGGGTCACGGCAACCCTGCCCCGTGCTCGGGTCACCGGGATGGACGATAAACTTGCAGCTATGACATACGAGTTGGACCCGCAGATGCCCGAAGAGTTCGACGGTGACCTCACCTCGACCTTCAACGGAGATCGTGTAGGTTCAGTCGGCTTCCCCGGGCGAGCGAACGGCAGTCTCCCCGGAGTCGGTGATCTGTCTGATCTGAATGAAGACGACAAACGCCTGTACGACCAGTTCCTGGCCTCACTGAGGTAGCGACGTCGATACACAGGCCGAACCGGAGCAACCCATGAGGTTCCGATAGATCCGATTTCGAACGAGGTGTCAACAACATGGCCAGCCGCAGGGCCAGCAGACGGTATGACGCGCGCGTCCAGGCGGCGAAACTCGACGTCACAATCGGCCATGTCGGCTTCGAAGCACCGATCGTCATCTGGCAACCCGAGTTTCGGGCAATATTGGTCACCGCAGACCTGAGCGCGGTGGATCGCCGAGAAGCGCTCGCTCACGCACTCGCACACGTACAGCTCGAGCACTCGGAGACAGTTCGAAAAGCTCGCGCCGGCCGCGAGTCCCGTCAGCGGGTCGAACTTCGCGTGTATGAGCTGGCCTGCCGCAACTTGATTCCAGTAGCGGATCTGAGAGAAGCGCTTGCCCGTTATACAAGCGTCGAAGATGTCGCCGTCTGGCTCGAGGTGAATCCCGACACCGTACGCTACCGATTACAGCATCTTTCGCGCTCGGAACGGCGAGCTCTTCCCCCAGATATCATGAATCGCCTCGACTGGTATGCCGACGCGAAGTACCCACTGCCGGTCAGCTGCATCTGGACCAATACCGCGCCGCTGCCCGCGTATCGCAAGCTGCCCGCGGCGCTCCGGCGATTCCGATAGTTCCACTCGGAGTTATGAACTGCTGAGCCTCAGGCAGATCGGCGACGGTTGCTTCGTCGCGGCGCACAGAGTTCGATTACGTCACCGAGTCGGTACACCGTCCGGTTGTCAACAATATGGCTAGGCAGTCTGCCCCGACGAGCCCACTGCCTGATCCGTTCAGCGGAGATACGGCCACCAAGACCATCGGGCATCAGGCGCGCGAGTTCCGCCGCGGTGCCCATCACCTCATAGACCTGATTCAACATTTGGCGGCGGCGATGACGTACAGAGATGACCGCTCCGCAACCCTCACAGCGGACGATATCGATGTCCTGTCGGGCGTAGAGACCGAGACCGCATTCGCAATTGCCCACGCTGGCAAGGGTTTCCGGTCGGTCGATCACTCGATATGCCGATCGAACTACCTCGGTCAGCGCATCCTCCAGACCGGCGACAACGTCGGAATCGTCTGGAAACTGCGGGAGGTAGCGGACCAGGAAACGAGCCTGATCGACAGCGGTCCCCGGCACACGCTGGGCGACGGCGGCTGACACTCTAGTGGCGTAGTCGGTCAGCACCGCCCTGACGTCCCGATGCGCCTTCGCGGCCCCGGTGTTGTAGGGCAGAGCTTGCTCGACCCTCGTCGCGCGCACATATCCCAGCGACCCCGCGGAACTTATGACGTCCCCACGGCTGAGCGTGATATCGAGTTCTGCGAGCAGACTTGGCATGCCCTCGAGGGTCGCCATGACAGCAGCGCGACGCTCAGGACTCAGCGGTTCGGCGGACATGGTTCCCCCTGACTAGGCGATCAGATCGAGCGCCGGCGGCCGCTGCGGGCTGTATCGCACATACACGACTCCGGCACGGACCTCCGACTCGAAGCCCGAACCGAAGGCGGCAGCCATTCCGGTACGGAGACGATGCTTGGTGGAGTGCGGATGTCGAGTCGGCCACGGATACACCGCCCACTGCCCAGGTCGACTTCGCAACTTCTCAGCAAACTGGCGGTTTTCGCGCTCGCGAGCCCGGGTCTGCGGCGGAGGCAACTGGGTTGGGTTTGTACACATGAGATTCCTTTTGGATCCGCAGTCGGCGCCGAGAGGTCGCACGCGTCCCCCGACTTGCCCCACTGCTTGCGACAGCGCCATCGCAGATGCGATGCGTCGAACAGATTACATCGTTGCATGCAACTAGACAACGTGTACATGTTTGTTAAGGAGGATGTGACCCCTCCAGGCCAAGCCATATACCCGCTCTATCAGGCAATTAAACCTGAGAGAGTCAAGATACATAGACTGTGTGTAATTGTCAGTAATGACCTAGGATAGGCTGCATGAGCAATCGTCAAAGCGCCCCAGTGCCCAGGGAAGTCAGCGAGGCGATCCGCAATGCCAGGCAGGCCAGAGGCCTCTCCCGCGACGCTGCGGCACGAGCAGCCGGAGTCAGCGTAAGCCTGTGGACGCAGGTCGAATTGGGTACTCAGTACAAGGGCGAGAAGAAGGTCGACGCCCGGACAACGGCACGTACACTGCAGGCCATGGCCGAGGCTGTCGGCGTGGATCCGGTTCCGCTACTGCGCAAAACAGGCCTCACCAGGCCAGCGACCATCGCAACGTCAACTTCCCGGCCAGCGCCTCTGCTGGACCTGTCGGGGTTGTCAGAAGAAGACCTGAGCAAGGTCGCCGCGTTCGTCGCTGGCTTGAGAGCCCGCTGAATACGTACATCAATACATGGTGAATGTATACAACGTACGATCCTTGTTGTATATCTATCGCTGTGAACGATCAACCCCCTTGCCTTGGCCTCCCCGGCTTCCTACAGTCCAAGGACAGCTGGCAGACACTGCCGGCAACCGTCGCAGCGAAGGCGCTGTGTCAGGACAGATGTCCGCGCAACACCTTCCTGGCCTGCGCGCGTTCGGCTTTGACAGCTGGCACGTGCGTCGGCGATGACGAACCTCGCGTCGCCGACGGCGTGGTGATGGCGGGAATCGTCTGTCGCGGTGATGCCCTCACCGCGAAGTCGCTCCGCCGAATAATCAAACAACTTTCAGAAGCACCGACCAAGCGCCCCACCCACTGCCTGCACTGCCACAAGCCCATGACCACCCGCCGTCGCAAGATGCTCGGCCATGTTGTTCACGAAGGTGGCGGACTGTGTACAGGATGCCGACGAGCAGAGCAGCGATCGGCGTGAGCTCGCTGTCGGCCCACCCTCAGCCGTAGACGGCTTCGTCGATCCTGTGCCGTCCTTCGGTGCCAAGGGGGCGATACCCCAGCCGATCCTGGACCTGCATCAGGTCTATTCGTTGGTTCTTTCCGCGGTCGAGTCTGTGCCGATCGTTGCAAGGCCGACATCTGTGGGAGGGTCGCTGTGTG
>NZ_BAGH01000593.1 GCF_000308715.1 Nocardia tenerifensis NBRC 101015 | reverse complement strand
GGGCCGGGTCCGGCTTCCAGCTCCAGCCCGGAGTTGCCGGTGCCCAGGGACTTGGGGGAGGAGCCGGATTCCAGCTGGGGTTGCGCCGAGCCGGAGGTCAGTGCGGGCGAGCCCCCATTGCCGGGAGAGGGGTCGTGTTCACCCGCGCCGCTGGGGCCGGTGGCGGCCATGAAGTTCGCGAATCCCTCTCCGCCGGACGCCGCTCCCGATCCCGACCCGCCTGCGCCCATGGCCGCGGCGGCGCCGAGGGCACCGCCGGCCAGGCCGCCGACCGCGATGCCCAGTGCGCCGGAGCCGCCGGAGACATGCATGCCCATGAAGTCGAAGAACTTCAGCATCGCGGGCAAGGCGATGACCGCGAGCGCGACCACCATCAGCCCGGTGACCAGGGTGGACAGCGATTGCTCCTGGCCGATGAGCTGGAAGCCCAGGCTGTAGATGAACGCCGCCATCGGCTTGTAGAGCACCAGGGCCACGCAGGTGGAGGCGATGCGGGGAAACCATTGGCGTCCCCAGGTGGTGAGCTGTCCGGCGGCGGCGAACAGGATCATGTTGTACAGCACGATGATCCCGGCTTGGCGGATGAAGCCCATCACCCACTGGATGAATCCGAGGATGGCCGCGAGCAGGCCGAGGAGCAGCACCCCTCCGGGGTTGCCGATGGTGGCGGTACCCAGCATCGCCTGCACCCGCTGCCCGAACTGGTTGGCGTCGCGGTCGATGAGCTGGTGGGCGAAGTCGTCTCCGGCGTGGATCGCGCCGGAGAGCACGATCAGCGCCATCGAGGAGATGACGACGTATTTGACACCGCCGAGCAGGATCTGCGCGCCGGGCTCGCTGCGCCGGGTCACCATCATCACCATGGCGCCGGTGAGGATTCCGGCCATCATGATGAAGAACACGACCTTTTGCACCGGGGCCTTGCCCGCCATCACCCCGGCGTAGGACAGGCTGATCGAGTCGGTGCCGATCCACCAGCTCATGGACTCCACCAGCAGGTCCCCGGCGAACTTGCCGATCGATTCGGCGGCCTTGCCGAATGCCGAGTCCACGGCTTTGCCGACGGTGTTCTCGGCGACGGTTCCCGGGCTCAGGTCGATCGTGGTCTGCTTGGCTCCGTTGTTGATCTGCGCCCGGTAGAGGGTGTCGTCGTTGGGGTAGAGGTAGCCGGTGTCGGGGTTGTCCGCGCAGCCGGGGAACTGCGGATGCGCCGAGCACCAGATGACGCCGTCGCTGTCACGCCAGCTCTTCTGCTCGGCACTCAATTCCGACAACTTCTGCGGCATCTGCGGCGGTGCGGCCGAGGCGAGGGTGCCCGGCCCGGCGACGCCCGCCAGCAGCACCAGCAGCAGACCGATGAGCACCATCGGCCCCAGCCTCGAGGGTGTCCGAGTCTGCGGGTTCATCGCCTGCCCCCCGCGATACGAACCCATACCGTGAACGCGGTGTCCTCGGCGGGGTAGCGGTAGCCCAGGACGGGCCCGCTCGGCCCGCTGGGCTTGCAGCCGGGGAACTGCGGATGCGCCGGGCACCAGATGACGCCGTCGCTGTCGCGCCAGCTCTGCTGCTCGGCACTGAGCTGGGACAGCCGTGGGGGGATCGGGGAGGTCGGTGCCGCCGTGACGATGCCCGCGCCGGCGGTCGCACCCGCCAGCAGCACGCCGAGTAATACCGTGGCCCGCAGTGTCTTTCGCGCACGTGGGCGCGTACCGGGAACCGTCATGGTGGACTCCTCCTAGAAGGTCGTGAACCCTTTCAGGGCCGTAGAGTTCGGAAGCTCGGGAAGGCCGGAATCGACCTGGTAGACCCAGTCGTTGCCGTCCCAGAGCACTGCGCGGCGCTGGAAGTCGTAGCCGCCTTTGCTGGACGGGACCGCGAAGTAGATCCGCGCGAACGTCGGTGTGTAGGTGGCGAATTGGAAGGCCACGGGCTGGCGGAAGGCGGCGTCGAATTCCTCGGGCGACAGGTTGCGGGTCTGGGTGACCGCGTTGCGCAGCTGCTGTTGCTGGCCGAGGTCGGCGCGTACCTGGGTGCTCAGGATCTGCTCGTAGCGGACATCGGTCAGCACGCGGGTGGAGATCTGCCAGGCGGCGAGCAGCGCGCCGTGGGGAGTGTGGGTGTAGCCGTGCGCGCGGGGGCCTTCGACCTTGGCTGGGCCGTCGGCGCCGAAGGGCAACCGGACACCGTTGATCAGTTTCCATTCCAGCTCGCGCGGCGGGGTCGCCGTGGCGAGCGTGCCGGGCTCGGTCGAGGTCGCCGAATCGGTTGTCCGGTCGCGGATCAGCGCGATCGCGACGATGGAGACGATCACGATCAGCACGGCGGCCGCCGCTGCCAGCAGCCAGCGGCGCGGAGCGTGCGGGCCTCGGCGGGCGGGGCCTTCGGCGAATTCCTGGGTGGTGAACATCGGCGTGTCTCCTTCGCTACAGCGGGGTGAATCCGGTCAGGTCCGGCGCTTCGGGCAGCGCCGGGGCGATCAGATCACTGCTGTAGCGCCAATCACCGTCGCGCCACACCACCGCTTGGCGGGCGATGCGATAGGACCCGGAGGGACGCGGGTAGGCGTAGTAGACGGTCGCGGCGTCGCCGGTGTAGTCGCCGATCTTGAATCCGGCGGGTGCCACCGTGCTGGCCTGCACGATGGCCGGGTCCAGCCGGGGCTGGGCGGCCCGCGCGGTGAGGATCTTTGCCCGGTCGGCGGCCGACAGCACAGCTTGGGCGTCGAGGACGCGTGCGTAATCGGGGGAGTACAGGATTCGCATGCTGATCTGCAGCGCTGCCACCACCGCACCCTGCGGGGTGTGGCTGTAGCCGGCCGCGACCGCACCGTCGATGCGGGTGGGCCCGTCGGAGGCGGTGAACGGCAAAGGTACGCCGTCGACCCGCTGCCAGGACATGCCCTGCGGGGCCGCGGTCAGCCACTCCGGATCGGCGGGGTCACGGTGGACCGGGACCGGTGGAACCAGTGACCCTTTCGAGGTGCTCGTCGTCAGAGTCGTTGTGCCCGCACCGGTTCCGATACCCGCCGTGGTGTCCGGCGCGTCGGGGCCGGAGCCGCCGAGTGCGATCACGGTGAGCACTACCAGCACGCCCGCGCAGGCGGCTCCGCTCACATAGCGGCGACGTACGCCCGACAGAGGCGAGTCTTCCCGGAACTCTCGAGTGGTCAACGGCATTGTCGTTCAACCTCTTTCAGAGAAAGATCATCAGTACGGTGTAGGCGGACCCGGACATCACCGTGGCGCCCAGGACGAGGGGGAACTTCTCGAGCGCCTTCTTGGCCTGCTCGGAGCGTCCCCGGATACCCACGATCAGCGCCGCGGCGAGGATCAGCATCCCGGCCACCGCGCACACCAGGGCGAGGGTGCGCAGCCAGCCCAGCGCGTCGGTGATGAACGCGTCCAGATCGGCGGGGGCCTCGGCCGGATCGCCGCCGAACTTGTCCCACTGCACGCCACCGGTTTTCGGGTCGCGGATCGGGATCTGCTCACCACTTCCACCACCCGGGCTTTGCGGGCTGAGCTGCTGGCTCGGCGGTGCGGGGTTCGGGGTGGTCGTGGGCGGCTGCGCGTGCACACCCGCGGCACTCGCCGCGGTCACCACTACGGCGACCACGAGCGCCCACAGCGTCCGTTTCATTGGAACGCTTCGATGATCGCGGCGCCGCCGCCGGTGATCACGACACCGAGCAGGGCGTAGGGCAGGTGGGTGAGCGCGTTTTTGGCCGTGTCGCTGCGGCCCCGCAGGCCGACAAACAGCATCGCGGCGACGGCCAGCACCGATCCCATGGCCAGGAACAGGCAGAGGGTCTTGCCGTACCCGAGCACGTCGTCGAGGCGGCTACCGAGTTGCCCGGGTAGTGGCTTGGCGGGCGGGTTGGGGACTTGGCCTTGGGCCAGCCAGTCGGCGGCCATCAGCAGGGTGGACATGGGCGTGATTCCTTTCGTCGTGTCGGTCAGCAGACCCGCATGACGGGTCGGTCGCGGTCGTCGTCGGCGGGCTCGGGATCGGAGTCCACCGCGGCGCGCGAGGTCTCGCGTTCGATCGCGGTGATCACCGCGTGGACCAGCTCGTCGCGGAACCGCCGTGCCGGTTCGGCCCAGCGGTAGGTCTTGCGGTCGGCGTCGAAGACACCGGTGGCCAGCAGATCCCACGGGTTGTCACTGGCGGGAAGCGGCGTGAACCAGGGCAGGCGCAGCACCGGGGTGGCCAGGTTCGCGGCGGCCATCTTCAATCGCCGCTCCACCACCGCCGGCCAGCGCCCGTCGCTGCCCGCGACCACGACCAGCACCGGACGGGCGGGCATCTTCTGGGCGGTGCAGATCGCCCAGCTCACCGCGACCGCGGTCGCGCGCGTCACCAGGACATCGACGCTCTGGGTTCCGTTGGCCTCGATGACACCGAGGTCGATGCCGTCGAGCAGGTGCGCCACGGTGGTCGTGCCGACGCCCCCGGCGATGCCGCCGATCACCGGTCGCCGCAGTCGCGCGCTCACCGCGTGCCCACTTGGGTGACGCGCCACTCGGCGCCGACTTTGACCAGGGCGAGCCCGACGACCAGGCGTCGATCCGGCAGCGGACCGTCGGGGGTGCTGACCGTCTGGGTGATCTCGAGCAGCCGCACCGCCGAGGTGGCGGTGTCGGCGGGTGCGCCGGCCTCCACGCCGGGGCGCACGCCGTCGGCGGGCACGCTCAGCACCGCCGAGCGGGCGGTCAGCTCCAGCCAGTCCGCGCCCGGACCCGCGATCGGCGGGTAATCACGTAGTAGCTGAGCGAGGCGGGGCTCGAGCAGGGGGACCGCGCGCAGTTTGGCGTCGTGCGGGGTCAGGTCGCGGGTGGTGTCCCACCCGTACCAGATCCGCGCCACCGCGGCGGCGACCGCGTCGACGCTGGTCTGGTCGACCACCCCGATCTCGGCCGGAATCGACGCCGGGACCGGCAGGGGCGTCGAGGGCGGGGTGGCCGCCACCCGGGAGGTGGTCTGGGTCGGTATCACGAACGAGGTCCGCGGTGTCGAGGTGACCGTGCGTTCGGTGTGCCCTGAGCTACCCGAGGAGCACCCGGCCACCACCAGCACGACCCCGGCCACCAGCACCGCTGCCACCAGGCGCGCGGGGCTCATGAGTGTCCCGCCAGCATGTCGAGCAGCCCCCGCACCATCGGCACCAGCCGATGCTCCTGGGCGTGGCATGTCGCTCGCGGCTCGAAGATCGCGGCCGCGTAGGCGATTTTGCAGGCGCGTCGCGCCGCGTCCACGTCGGCGGGGTCGCAGAGCCGGTCGACCACGGCGGGATCGATGTCGGCCAGGCTGGGGCCGAGCAGTCCGGCGTAGGCGAGCACGGCGTCCATGACCGTGCGGTGGGCCACGGCCAGGGAGCCGAGATCGGCGAGCATCAAAAACCGTGCCTGCACGGGACTCGGCGTGGTGCCGTGGGCTGCGGCCCACCGTTTGCCGTGGTCGATCGCCACCCGCCGCGCCCAGCTCCACGCTCGCGCGGCCGCGTTCGGTTCCGGCGCCCCGCCAGTGACCACTGCCAGGTAGTCGGCCCACGCCCGCGAACCCGGGTTTCCGAAGTCGTCGGCTGCGGGGTCGGCTGCGAGGACGATTCCTCGCTGTACGGCCTCGATCACTGTCGCGTTGACCCGGGAGATCCAGCTACCGGGCTCGCCGAGATCGGCCTCCTCGAAGAAGGCGACGACCCCCTCGAGCCTGCGCCAGGAGTCCGCGGCACCGAGCGCCGCACCGTGATGATCGCCGAGCGAACGGAGCACCTCGCGTCGCTCGCTCATCGACATCAGGTCGATTTCGGCCGCGGTGGTGTCCAGCGCCGCGGCGGGCTCCGGTACAGCGGGACTGATCAGATCGGTAGAAGTCATGACAGACAAGCCCTTTCATACGAATTGGAAGATGTGACCGACACTCGCGACGGGCCCATCGCGCGGCCCACGCACGGGAACCGGCGGGAGACCGCATTCGGATTTCTTCTCATCCGAACCTCCTGATTTCAATTCCTGCTCCCAGATTTGATAAGGGTGAAACTTTCACCACGTCGCCTGATTGGGGGGCCTCGACCATTTTTCCGGCGCCGAGCGCAATGGCGACGTGCTGCGGATCTCCACCGCCCGGAAAAACGACGTCTCCTGGCTGGATTTCGCCGGGGGTTACCGGCCTGCCGCGTGAGTCATTGAGGATGTGGGTGGTGTAGTGGGGAAGTGCGATGGTTTTCCCACTTGCCTGTCCGACGGCATAGAGGACCAGCCCGGAACAGTCGAATCCCACTTTTCCGTAATCGCCGTAGGAGTCGGCGACTCCGCCGTCGCGGGTGCCCTGCGAGGGTCCGTCGAGGTTGCCGCCTCCCCAGGCGTACGGGGTGCCCTGCCAGCACAGGGCCGCTGCGGCCACGTTCGTGCCGAAGCCCGCACCGGGGCGGAATTGACTGCATTGGGTGGTGAGCCCGCCGCCGGTGCCGAGCTGGGTGTATTTGGCCATGCGGTCCTTGACGCCGGGGGCGTAGCCCTCGGTCTCGCCGTTGACGATCTGCGGGCCGCCGTTGGCGAGCACGCAGCCGTAGCCGCAGTTGTAGGCGTTGAGCACGATGTCGATCAGGTCGCCCGAAATCCGGCCGCTGGCAAGGTCTTTCTTGGCTTGCGCGGCGGTGGCGCAGTCGAATTTGGCCTGGGCCATGATCGCGTCGGGCGGATCGAACGGGGAGATCACGCTGTTGCTGTTGGCGTCGATGCCGTAGGCGGGCCAGGTGTAGGGCATGAACTGCGACAGGCCTTGGGCTCCGGCGGGCGAGACGGCGGTGGGGTTCCAGTTCGATTCCTGCTCGATCTGGGCGGCGATGAGCGGGGCGGAAATCTCCTCGCACAGGGTGCCGGCCGCGATGACCCACGCCTCGTATTCGGGCGCGACGGTGCCGGTGGCGAGTTTGCCTTGGGCGAAACTGGGATTGTCTTTGTCGCCGTCGAGCAGGACCGCGACGATCAGCACCGGAACAATGATCAGCACCAGTAGTAGCGCTATCAGTTTCGACGGTTTGTTCATCGCGGTCACACCTCCCCAGATGTGTGTAGTGAAAGCTCGTATCCACCGGAATTTCGGTGGTGCTGTATTTGCGCCGGGCGTCGATCGCCCGAGAAGTTGGTTATGTCGGGTGTTTCTTTCCGCTGGTGTCCGGCACTCCCATACCGGCCGCCAGCGGAAAGAACCTCACCGGGTCACAGACCGGCCTGGATCTTCGCGGTCAGCCATTTCACGATCCATTGCGTGGCGGTGTCGCCGCCCTGGTCGACCTTGTAGCCGCTGGCGTAGGAGCGGTGCGCGTCCAGCAGCAGGTAGGACAGCGCCTGGGAGGCCTGCTGGATGAGTTCGTCGGGTTTGGTCAGCGAGACCAGCGCGTCGAACTCGGGCAGGTTGATGACCTTGGCGACGTCGTCGAGCATCGTGGAGGCGAACACCATCTCCGCCAGCGCGATCGGCAGCGTCTCCGGCGAAGTCGCCGCGGCGACACCGAGTTTCGTCAACTCGGTGATCACCGACTTGGCGGCCTTGGCGAGGACCTGCGGGTCGGCGCTGGCGACGTTCTTGACCAGCTCGAGGCCCTTGCCGATCAGGTAGTCCGGCAGATCCTCCGGAGTCATGTTCAGCAGCGGCACCACCGCGGCGACGACCTTGGACTTGCCCGACAGCGAGCACACGGTGTCGCTGGGCGCACACATCGTGGTCACCCGCTCGGCGAGCACACCCATCCCGCCCTCGCGCTGACCGAGAACACCCTGCCCGCCGGGGTTCGCCCCGACGAGGGTCTCGGCCACCGACGACAGTTTCGTGTTCGCCGAATAGGGCGAGGAGGCGGTGGCGTTGGCCGGGCCGGAGGCCTCGGCGGTCGCCGAGCGCTTCGGGTCCGACAGCAGCGCGCCGGCCAGGATGCGGGAGGGGTCGATCACGCCTTTGCGGTTGCCGACCGCGGACAAGAAGTCGCCCGCGATCAGCGCACCCTGGCTGTAGCCGAGCACGACGAACTTCGACAGCGGGCACGCCTGGGCCAGCTCCCTGGCCCGGGTCTCCAGCGCCGACTCACCGTTGTCGCGGGATTGACTGAGCGTCAACGGATTTCCCGTGACCATACCCGCGATGGGGCCGCCGACCTGTGCCACGTAGGGCACCTGCTCGGCACGTACCGACGCCGTCCGAGGCTTCGGCACGACCGAGGTGGCCCGCGCCGTCGAGGCAGGCGTCCAGGCCGGACTGGCCTGCGGGGTCACCGGGACGGCCATGGTCGGTGGCGCCGAGTTCAGCGCGGCCAGCAGCGGACCGGTGACCTGGCCGAGCATGCCCGGCACGGTGTCGCGGTCGGCGGTGGCGCTGGTCTCCCAGGTCCCGGGGACCGCGAGTGCGATCACGTCCGCGCAGTCGGTCGCGGCCGGGGCCGGGCCGGGCTCGGCCGAAGCCGCCACGGGGACCGAGCAGGTCAGTGCCGCCGCCAGCAGCATCGAGCTGGCGGCCCGCCATCGGATCATCGCCGCCGTCATCACCGCACCAGCCCTTGCACGGCGGACAGCGCGGCGTTGGCCGCATCGGTCAGCGGCCCGAACTGCTCGGGGGTGAACGCGGGCTGCTCGGCGATGGCGGCGGTGACCGCCTCGGTGACCGCCGCGGTCGCCGGAGTGCTCTCCAGGGTGCTCACGACGTCTCGGGCCGCCTGGGCGACCGTCGCGTCGACCTGCTCGGCGATCGGCTGGTCCTGCCACGTCTGGGCCAGGGCCGCACCGGTCGAGGCGACGGCGTCGAGAACCTGCTGCCCGTCGGGCTGGGCCGTCACCCAGTCCACCGCCTGCTCGCCGGTGGCGAGCGTGGCATCGGCCTGCGCGCGCAGTTGCTCGTGCAGCGACGGGGTTGGCGGGGCCGGGACCGGTGGAACCTCTTCCGGCGCAACGTAATCCGAGCCGTCTCCGGCGGTGGCGATACCACCGGCCAGCACGCCGATCCCCGCACCGGCCACACCCCCGGCCAGCGCACCGGGCACGCCCAGGGCGGCCGCGCCGATCGTGGCACCGGCGCCCGCACCGATTACGGTTCCGGCCACACCGGAAGTGATGGTGCCGAGTCCGGGCACCGGGATCAGCGTGCCGAGCACGGCACCGCCGATCCCGCCGACCGTGCCGCCGATCAGGCCTCCGCCGACCGCGCCGATCACGGCCAGGGGCACCCCCACGCCGGCTGCGCCGATCGCGAACCCGCTCACCCCGCCGAGCACCATCGCCGCGGACATGAGATCGGCACGCGAGCCGTTGATACCGACCGACTGCAACGCGGCGTTGGTGTCGCGCTGCAGCAACGCGATGTGACCGTTGATCTTCCACGCGACATCGGCGGGCACCCAATCCGGGCGGGCGACGGTCAGGTCCCCTAGGCCCAGCTCGTCCGGGGCCACCGGGACGATCACCTTCGGCGGCTCGACCGGGGCCGGGGCGTGCAGATTGGGCAGATCCTGCCCCAGCGAGGGCGCGGGTGCGGATCGCTGTTGCGGGGCCACAGGCTGCGACGGAGCCGCCTGCGCACCTCCGGGGCCCTCCTCGCTCGACGGGCCCGGAGCGCGGTACTGGCTCGGGCCCGTCGCGGGCGGCGGAGCCGGGCTGCGGTACTGGCTCGGATCGCTCGGCAGCGCCGGGGAAGGAATGGCGTTGCCCAGCGGGGACTGCTGGGGCTGCTCGGGAACCTTCGGCACCGGCGGTGTGGTCGTCACCCCGGGCTGTTGCGGTTTGGCCGGGCCGGTGATGCCCGGCTGCTCGGGAGCGGCGTGCGCCAGCCCGCAAGCGGTCAGCAGGACCGTGGTCGCGACCACCGGTGCCAGAGCGACCCGCAGCAGCTCGCTGCGTTGTCCGGCGCCGCGGCGGCGGTGAGCTGCTACTGCGGTCCCGGCAGAGCGGGATAGTGTTGTCATTGCAGAGCCTTTCGGAGTTTCTGCACTGGCTCCAGGGGCGGTAGCGCCCGCGAATCCCTGGAGTTGTCTGGGCCTTCCCCCCGTTGCACCGGGGGGAAGGTTCCTTCACCACGCGACTACGACGGTCTCCCCTGCGGTTGCACCCGCACGTTCGACGCTTCGTATCGCACCCTTTACGCGTCTCCCAATCTGCGCTCCTTCCTGCGATAATACTCTATTCCCATACGATACTTGCATACGTTGCAAGACTTCTCTAGGGGGTACGGCACAGTGTCTCCTGATGGACCACCGACCCCGACGCGCGCAGTGACACGCCGCGTCACACGCGGCTTCGACCCAGCAGCGCTCAGGCACGCCCGGGAGACGCACCCGAACCCCGACCTGCGCCGACGCGCCGAACTCGCGCGCGCAGCCGAGATAGGCATCGCCACCCTCCAGCAGTGGGAGGCCGGGCAGAAATCCCCGAGTGTTCATTTGCTGTTCCGCGTCGCCCAAGTGCTCGGCGTGCCGATGGAACAGCTCGTGCCGATCCCGCGCGAGCAGCGCTTCCTGCGCGACTGGCGCTTCCTGCGCGGCTGGCTGGAATCGGACCTGGCCGCGCGCACCGGCATCAGCGGCTCGAGCATCGGCCGGCTCGAAGAAGGATCGGCCACCCTGACCGAGGAGAACGCCGCCCGCCTCGCCGACGCGCTCGGCATCACCACCGCGGAGGTACGAGCCTCCTACGACCGAACACGCACACGCGCCATCGGCGCGCCAGCCTGAACGTCCTTCCCGCTCAGGACTCCTACCGGTGCACGAGTTCGACCCGCTCATCTCAACGGGCACACGAGGGTGCTCTGGACTGGTGAGCGGGGAAGATGCTGGCGTGATGATCATCCGGTGCCTCCTGACGCGCAAACGGGAATCGAGCTCGCCCAGGATTGGGTCGAGCTGTCATCCGGCGTCCGTCAGAGACAGGTACCGGGTAGTTGGTTCGCACACATCATAGCAGTGGGCTATGTCACCGCAAGGGGGATTTGTGGCCTGCGCCATGGGCTGCGATCGACGTGGTGGGGGAAACGATCGTGTGCGCTGTCGGGGGCGAGGCGGATGATAACCGAATGAGTGAACCTCAAGCTATCGCCGAGGAGTTGTTCGAATCGCTCCGGCGGCATGTTCTGATGGCGCGCCTGGCCCCGAGTGGAGGCGCATTGTTCGCGATCACGAAGATGCAGCAGTCGTATTCGGTGAGCCGCTACCGGCCGCTGTACTTCGACTTCGCCCACCCGGTCGACGGGATACGCCTGACGCCGGAGCCGGGTTTGTCGACGATCCAAATCGACAACCAGACGATGCCGTTCGGGCCGGGCGGCGAGTACCACAATTGGTTCAACCGAGCCTGGATCCCGTCGTTCTACGAGGAATGGAATGCCTACTTCAAGCCTCGTTTCGCTCCGCTGCTGGGCAAGACCAGCCCGGACGACGTCAAGGTCGGCTACTTCGGGGACCTGCGCCTGATCCGCAACGACGTCATCCACCACAAGGGGAAAGTCGCTGAGGGGTATCGTGCGAAGTGCTCCGTGCTGAAGTGGTTCGACAAGGGCGAGGAGGTAGTCCTCGGCCACGCGCAATATGCGGAGCTGTTCGAGCAGTTTCCGTGGGCGAAACTCGGTGCCGCTGTGCCCGCCCCGCCGGCACCTGCTCCCGTCGATACCCGCCTGGGGACAACCCCTTACGAAGTTCTCCAGCAAGTGCGCCGCAATCCGGGGGAGTTCTTCGGACAGTAGATGCCGTAATCCATTGGCCTACACCGTGTTGTGCCATTGAGAGGGGGCCTGGCCCATCATGCGATCGGCCCGCCGGGATAGTTCGGATCATCCAGGCCGGGGTGTCCGTAGTCGGTCGGGGGGACGGGATCTGGTTCGTCGGAGTAGCCGGTCACGCGGAACTCGACGACCCCGAGCAGAGGCCCGTCGTCACTGGTGCGCATGAGCGCGCCCGAGGAATCGGCGACCACCCAACCTCCACCACGGCGTCGTAGTCGGATACCTTCCACCACAGCTGAATCCACCGTGCCATTGAACACTTGGGCCGCAGCCGCGAAAATCCGTTTCACATCGTCGGGGTGTGGCGTATCGCGCTGGTCGACCTGTCCTTTCCACTGCACGTCACTCATCGGATCGGTGATCCACCTGATGAGACGCATCTTCGCCACGTCGACCAACGCCATGTGTACCTGCACCATCCGGGGAATCGCGGCGAGTGCGGCCGCCTCCAGGCTCTCCGTCCGTGCGGCGTCCACCACGCTGGTCTCGAATAATATTCCCTGCCAACAGTGTTCGTCTCCGCTCGGCCCCGCGACCAGGACCACGTACGCGGGAACTCGCTGTCGGCGGATGTGCATGGTGACCGGTCCCTGCCAGTCGGCGCCGGGGCGTGGGGCCAGCAGTGCCTTGATCAGTCCGAGGTTGTCCTCGGGCTCGACGAACCGGAATAGCTCCGGTGCCGTCATGGTCGAGCGGGTCGTGCCCGCCGACAGTGCAGGCGGCATCGACAGGGTGCGCAGCTGGGAGTTCCAGGTGAACCCGAACGCCGACAGCGGTGGGCCCGGCGGAGTCGCGCCCGGCGCTCCCAGCCACAGGTGAACCCCGTGCACGTTACGGTTCGCCCCCAGGACCGGGATGGCGCGAACCCCGATCTCCCGCCCGTTGCGCAATGTGTGCGCATCGGTGATGGGCGTGGCTTGCTCGCGTACTTGCTCGATGATCGTTTCCAGCCAGTGAGCTGCCTCGCTGCCCGGTGCCCGGCCGCCGCCGACCTGGTCTTGTACGGCACGCTCGAAACTTGTTCGCGCACGTGGCTCGTTGTCGCGGGCCACGACCGTTGCTCGCGACTGCTCGAGGGTTTCGACCAGAATCCATCCTGCTTTCGCCATAGGACCCTATCCCTGCATAGGTGGCTACTCGTACGTTCGCATTGTCGATTGCGATCTTAGTTGCGGTCCACCGAGATTCGTGCAGGTCAACCGGCCGCGACGGTGAGTTCGGCCAAGGCGTAGGTGAGCCAGGACGGCCGGAGGCGGTAGCTGTGGCGTTGCTTGATCGGGTGCAGGTGCTCGAACTTCTCCAGCACCGCGCGCGCCGCGTACACCGTCTGCATCTCCGCAAGAGCGGCGCCGATGCAGAAGTGGCGACCGTGCCCGAACACCAGCGGGCCGCGGCTGGCCGGATCCAGGCGCGCGGAGCGCAGCGACAGCACGACGGTGTGTCCCCGGGGGATCAGCACCCCGCCGACCTCGATATCGGTCAGCGGGAACCGCCGCAGAGCGTAGTTCACCGGACCCACCTGGCCTATCAGGTCCCGGATCAGGGACGCGAACCCGCTCTTGTCGCCGAGTAACCGACGCGCCCGGGGCTCGTGGTGGCGTATGAGTTCATCGATCACCAGCGCGGTCAGGCTGGTGACGTTCTCGAACCCGCCGACGATCATCACGAAGGCCAGCGAGATCAGTTCCTCTTCGCTGAGCCGGTCGGCGCCGTCGCGCGCGGCGATCCAGGACGAGAGCAGATCGTCGCCGGGATGCTGGCGCTTGTCCGCAATCACCCCGGCCACAAGCAGCAGCATCGTGGCCAGCGAGCCCGCCAGCGCTTGCCCATGCGTGGAGGTGTCAACGGCGAACATCGGAGCGGCTGCGGCGCGGAACTCGGCGAGTTTGTCACCGGGCAAGCCCAGCAGCGTGCCGATCACCTGCGGCGGCAGCGGCTCACACAGCCCCGTCATCAAGTCGATCTCCCCATGGCTCGGCAGCGCGTCGACCAGACCGGCGACCGCCGCGGCCACGACGGCTTCCTGTTTGGCGTGATTGCGCGGCGCGAACGCCTCGGCCGCCAGCCGCCGGACCCGCCGATGCTGCTCGCCGTCGATGTTCAGTAGGTTCGCATCCAAGGCTGGCGGCAAATTCTGCCCGCGAAATCCTGTCGTGCTGGCCGCTTTCGCCGCCGACATCCGCGGATCGGCCAGTAGCCGGGCCACGGCGTCATAGCCGGCGACGACCCATACCGGAGAACCGTCCGGCAACTGCGCCTGATGCACCCCACCCTCGGACGTGCGCAGCTCCTCATGCAGGGCGTCCACCTCGTGGATACCAGCCTCGAACGGACACCGCTCCATATCGCCAGTGTGCCAACACCGGCACGCCCGCGATACCCACTGACCGCAGGCGTTCCCGCTTAAGAGCTCGGGAGGGAGCCTGGTCCGATGTGGGCCAGGCCGAAGAACTCGGCGATTGCGTCCGCGGCGATCAGGCCGCCGCCGACCTCGGTGTCCGGCCGGAACCGATGCCAGCGCGGGCCCGGAATCTCGTGGCCTCCCCCGATCACGGTGTAGCCGGTCACCGGCGGCACTCCAGGGCTTTCGTAGGCGATGCGTCCAGCCCACCCGGAACCGGTGTGAAGCCAGTCGGTCACGGGTGCCCCGTCGATGCCGTTGCGGCGTGCGAACCATTCGAGTGTTTCCGGAACCGACTCGTGCGGGCCCTTACCGAAGAACGGTCGCCGCTGCCCCGGTACGAGCCGCAGGCCTACTGTGCCGCCGCTCCACGGTGCGAGAGCATCGG
Organism: Nocardia tenerifensis NBRC 101015; assembly: GCF_000308715.1. Taxonomy (GTDB): domain Bacteria; phylum Actinomycetota; class Actinomycetes; order Mycobacteriales; family Mycobacteriaceae; genus Nocardia; species Nocardia tenerifensis. Next base: position 17,501 of record NZ_BAGH01000593.1, on the reverse strand, counting down.
CGGTGCCATGAAAAGTCAGCACCGGCACCGGAATCGGCGGAAGGCTGCTGCACGCACGATTGCCCGGAGCAGGAAGCGTGCTCGAGATCAGTGCGGCGCCGGCGAGCAGACCCGGGGCATCGCAGATCAGCCGAATCGCCATCTGCCCTCCCAACGAGAACCCCACGACGTAGGGCTGAGCACTCAAATCCCATGTCGTGACCAACTGTTCGGCCAGAGCCCGCAGAAACCCCACGTCATCAATCGTTTTGACCCGACGGGACAGCATCACGGCCTTGCGGGCCGAATTCCATTCGCGGTCAACCCCATCGGGATACGCCACCACCGCCCCGTCACGGGCCGCGAACCGATCGAACGACCCACCACAGTAGCGGCGCGTCGAGTCGTAGGTATCCCGCAAACCATGAAGGACCAGCACCAGCGGCGCACCCGCTCGCACGGCGCGCGGACGTACGAGCGTATAGGTACGTGATTGCTCACTCTCGAAAACTTCCTGGGACACAACCACCTTCGACGGATGTGAGCGCATACACCCAACGTATCGAGTTCGAGCGGATCCGGCGGCCAACCACACCGAGCGTTACGCGCCAACGACGGCTTGGGCCCAGACGGCGCGCTCGTCGAGCTTGCGCGCTTGTGAACTGGTCTTGCGTCGTAGGGGCTTAGTGGCCAAATTCGGATGCAGAAATATCGCGGCGCTGCGGCGCGTCGCGGCCGATTGACGACAAATGTCCTCAATAATCGGGTCCGCTGGGTGATGCAGAAAACCTGGCGGTCTGACCCGAAGGAGACAACGACGATGGCAGAGAGAGGTCGTCCAAGCAAAGGGCGGCGTAGCGCTGGCTATACCGTCCGGTTCCCCGCCGAGTTAGGCAACGTCCTAGATCTTGCCCGGAAGCAGGGTTGCTCCTCGGTCAGTCAATGGCTGGCCGATCTCGCCTGCATCGAGGCGGGGAAGCCCCAGCTTGTACGAGAACTCAATCAGGGCCTCCTAGAGGAGGCCTCTTAGAAGAAATTGACATGACAACTAAATATCAAGCGCAGAAGACTGATACCAAGAGCTGAAAACCGAAAAGCCCCAACCGTTTCCGGCTGGAGCTTTGCGGTGGTGGTCAGCGGGTTGCAGCCCGCACGTGCCATCGCCCATGTCTGGTTTTAGCTAGCCACCGCCTCGTACACGACTCGACACCGTGAGGCAGCAGCCACCGAACGCTAGGAGTACCAACATGGGCTACTCCGAGAATACCGCACGCCTAGCTGAAAAAGGAGCCGACACAGCAGCGCGTGGTCACCTCGAAGATAGATTTCATGATCTTGACCGGGCGATATTCACCAAGCCGTATGTTCTGATCGACGCAGACAACCTCTCTCCGCGACGGGTGAAGACCCTTGAGAAGGCGTATGCGGCTATTGAATCGGGCCAGGTGGAGACAGCGGCAGGCACCCTCCGGTACGGCGTGGCCGCGGCTGACATCGACCCAGAACCTGCGGATGTCACCCTCGCTGTTGCCTGCGCCGAAGTCCTCGTGACTTGGTGCTCGAGGCGCAAGCTTGACTACGTCGTGCGTGAGTCCGGCAGGCCCGGGGGGTTCCATGTTATTACCGTTCTTACCTCGGGTGAGCAGGTCGATGAGTGGAGCCGCTTATGCGGCGCGCTCACTCGCCGTTTCCGAGTTCCTATCGACGACCGCACTGGTGGCGTGCTTCGTCTGCTATCCGCCCCGCACCGGCACCACTATCGAGCTCCGGTCCTCGGCGGAACACTCACCTCCGAGACGGAGCTGCCTGCGATCCCGGCGAACCGCACGCCTCGGCGCGGCGCAAAGCGCCAGCGTCCCAGCGGACGAGCAACGGTCCGAGACACATCACGGTCTGCCCGTGAATTCGGCGAAGCGTGCGCTTTGCACCGCGCAGGCGTCCCTGTCGACAGAGCGTGGCGGATCCAGAACAGGCCCGGATCCAAAGCGCGCGAACGGGGCGAGCACTCCTGGCGTCGATACGTCTGGCTCGATGTCGTCACGATCGTCGCCGCCGAGGAGGGCATCAGTGAGGACGGCGCCTGGCAGCGGGCACTTTCCGCCTGCCGGGCAGCGTGCAACAAAATAGGTCGTGCTAGTTGGCGGCGCCGCTGGCTGCGAGCCGTCGATGCTGCCAAAGACGAACGACCGCGTCGACGCCGCGTCGCGGAATCCGTCGCAACCACTGCGGCGTCCGCAATGGCTGCGGCCCGCATCGATGCCACGCGAAGTGGCCTGGACGAAGCTCTCGCGGCCGCTGGCGATCTCGGCCGGCGATTGAAAAGCTGTCGGAGCTTGCTGCACGCTCTCGCCGCAGTCTTCGTCACCCGCGAGGGCTCTGTGTCGGTACGTGATCTAGCCCTGCGTGCCGCCATGGACGTCAAAACCGTTCGGATGGCCCGCGATCTCCTCATCGACCGGCAAGTGCTCAGCATGGCACACAGCTACGCAGGAGGCTCGGCTGATTGCCATGCCTATGAACCCGGCCCAGCCGCAACCGCGCCCATCGAAGCGGCGCTTGCGAAAATTTCCCCCACTAGTCCGAAGGACACCCCCGGCCCCCCCAGCCAGGGCCGCGCAGACACCACCCTGCTCCGCCGCCGCTTCTCCCGCGAACGCCGCCACTGGCGTGCCCGCTGCGCAGCCCTAGCCAGCCTTCAACCCGGTGAACGGCTAGCCTCCAGCACCCACCCTGCAGTGCGCGCCTACCGCTCGCTGCGCCACCAGCTTCACTGGTGGCGCAACCTCAGCCCGGACGCCCAGGTTGCACGGACCGTCCGCCGTCGAGCTGCACTCGACGAACTCAGCAAGCCGTTGCGGTCCGCGTGGTTCGACTGGCTGCAACGTCGGGCGACAATTGCCGCGTCGGCCGAGCGCATCGAGGCGGGCAGCGCTACTGCCAGCGACTACAGGCGACTGGAGCGGGCGCCGCGAACGATCTACCTCGGTCTCAACGACCCGGCTTGGAGAGTCAGGACAACCCAGCTCGGCCTCGCCGCATGAGTGTCTGACCTGCACTTTTACAGGCGAACATCCCGCTGGAGATGCCAGGCCGGGAAACGCATGATGTCCTACGACGAGATGAGGTACGTGCACCGCAGCTCGTGGTGCACGTACGGCGTCGCCTAGTCTGTCGCGGCGACCATCCGCGAGTTCAACTTCCGTGCGGGTGATTCGACTCCGACGTCGGAATGCACGGAACCAACTTGCTCGCTTGAGCTGTCGGCGACGAAGCGTTGCTGGTCATGTTGCCGTGTTACACATCGGTGGGGACGGGGAAGCTGGCCCGCAGCGACGAAGTCGAGCGTACGGTGCGCGCACACAGTGGCAGCCCTATGCGGGACTTTGATTTGGGTCTGGCGCCGACCGCGCTGTGGCGAGTACGTATTGACCAGGCTGGCCCGCATCGTTAAGTCTCTGGGTTCGGTCTCATCCTGGACAACGCCTGATCCGAGTTGTTTGTGGAAGTTTGCGGCTCTTGACTGGAACTTCCCACACTGACGCCGACTCTATCTTCACCGGACCGAGCCATGCGTCCGTTCTCGGGCTCCACGCCGGCAAATACTCAAGGGCGCTGTCGCCGCGGAGCCTGCACTGCACTCGCCCAGTGTGGGAAGTTTGTCGGGCGGTATAAGGCTGGCCGTACGTATATGACTACCCTGCTTCAGGAGCGGAACAGCCCCAACCGCGGCAGTAGGTGGGAGTAGTGCCGCAGTCGAGGGCGTAAATTTTAGTGTGGGAAGTTGAGGTATCGAACCACCGACGCTGGTAAACCGCGGTTTACCTCTGTCGCAAACTACCGTTGACGTCCGTCCCCAGACCCTCCGCAGGGCGTATTGCACATATGCTCCTCGACCGTTGGCTGATATGTCACAGTGACGAAATGCGCTGGGGTGCTTGGGTCCCCAGCCTCGCTGGGCGCAACCGTCGGCGACGCCCTGCGTGAAAGGCATACGTCAAGCATCGGGCATCTTTCCCTTTGCGTCTGGACGGGGAACTCCGGCTGAATCAAGCCATGCATTAACGGCATCGTCCACGGTCTTCGAGATGACGTAACCACGCTTCTTGATCCATTCGAGGCGAGTGATCGTCGAGGCGTGGAGTTGCGTTCCGAACTGCTTCTTGCTGACATTTTTGCGCACCGGCAGTTCCACAGCCGGAACTTCGACCGCCGATGGTTCACCGTTGGTGGGTGTACTTGGGTCGGCCTTCACGAGTTGCTCCTCCGAGGGGGTGGGCATCCGGTCCGTCGTACGTCTCTGGGCGAATCGCCGCAGAAATCATTGACACTAGAAATCTATCTTATATTCTCTCTTACAGTCGCAAGTCTCGTCGCGGCGATTCCTCATCAAATCCGAAGTAGCCCACTGCATGCGGGCGAAGTACACGGAGGTAGACCAGATGGCGTACATAGAGGTTGTCCTGAACCAAAAGGGCGGAGTCGGTAAGAGCACCGTTACCGTGAACCTGGCGGCCACCACCGCTGATGCCCTCACTGGCTCGGACCCGGAGGCCTTCTCACCCGTCGCCGCCGTAAGCATCGACCCCCAGGGGTCAGCGCTGTGGTGGGCAGACCGCGTTAAGTCCCTCCCGTTCCACATCGTCCAGGCGCACGACAACGTCGACGGATTGCGCGGCCTTAAAGAAGGCAGCCGTATCAGGCATGTGTACGTCGACACCCCTGGCTGGATCGGTCAAGAGGATGAAGATGACAAGGGTGACGGCCTCGGAAATGGCTCATCCGCCGACGCCTTGCGTGCAGTGCTCGACCTCGCTGACCACGTGCTGGTACCCGTCGAACCGGAGCCGCTCGGTTTCGACCCAACAGCCCGCACAATTGAGAAGGTAATTAAGCCACGGGGGTTGGATTTCACCGTAGTCATCAACAATTGGGATCCCCGCGACGGCGACGCCGACCTCAAACAGACCCAGAATTTCATTAACCGGGCTGGCTGGCCCTTGGCCAACACTGTCATTCGGCACTACAAGGTGCACACTAGGGCTGCGGCCGACGGGTTGGTGGTCACGGAGTATCCGCGCAACCGCGTATCGATGCTGGCTCAGGCAGATTTCAGCAAACTGGCTTTGGAGCTGAAGGCAGGGGCACGCTGATGGCGCGCGGAGGACGGGCCGACTTTGCTGATCTTCTCGACTCGACAGGCGAGAATTCCACTGTGGATGGGCGGAAGGCGCCGTCGGGGCGAGAAGCCGATCGAAGTGCGCCAGTCCCCGCCCCGGACGGCAGGCCCCTGGAAATCAGCTTGAGCGATCTTGTTGCTAATCCGCTCAATCCCCGCGAGAAGATCGACGTGTCAGACCTCGCCTCTATCGCCGAAATCCAGCTTCAGTCGGCTCTTGTCGTCGATCGCGTGGCGTTCCTGAAGATCTTCCCCGAACTTGAGGCTCAGCTCGGCACCGCCAAGTATGTGGTCATCAACGGCTGCCGTCGCCTGGAGGCTGCCCGCGAGTATGGTCGTTCAACCCTTGAATGCGTCATCAAGAACGTAGTGGCAGCCACTAGAGCGACGCTTCGTGCTGCCTCGATTCGTGAGAACGTCGAGCGAGACAACCTGGATGTGATAGAAGAGGCAAACGCTGTCCGCGACCTCGTCGCGGATTGTGGCGGCAATGGCGCAGCGGCCGGAAGAACTCTCGGCAAGTCAAAGATGTGGGTCTCGCAACGGTTGGCAATCCTGAACCTCACAGCCGAACTCCAGGCGAAGCTTCGAGCTGGTGAGCTAGCCATTCGTGAGGCGCGTGCTCTGGGTCGGGTTCCGGCGGAAGAGCAGGTCGCACGGTGGCGCACACAACTCGAACAAAAAGAGAACGATAAGGCGGGTGAGCAGCCCGAGCCCACCAAGCCTACGGCTCGCCCCGTCGATGCCGTCAAAATGGCGAAAGCGTTCAAGAAATGGGGTGCGGGCACAGAAACCCTTGCGTCGGCGCTTTACACCCACCTCGACCGCACGGGGGTGGAGGACCTGATCGAGCAGTTGAAGCTCATCTCGTCCAATAGCCAGTAGCTGCGATCTGCAGTGTGGGAAGTTTGGCGGTCGGCTCGGGTAAACCGCGGTTTACCCGAGCCGACCGCTTTCTCGTTTCAAACTCTCAGCCATCGTGCATGAGGGGGTAAACCGCGGTTTACCCCCTCCGTGGATACGCTCCAGCCGCGCCCTGCCTGTCACATGAGAGCGTCCCAATCGCTCAGCCAGCACCACAAGCGATCAGGTTGACACCGGGGGCCTGTCCCACTGATGCCGGACTATCTGATCAACCTTTGCCTCTGCGGCATCGAGCAAGGCCTCGATGTCGCAGAGCAGATCCAGTCCGCGCCGTCGGGCGGCAATCCCGCGGTCGAAGTAGTCATTGCTCAGAGGAGGGCTTTCGCTCTCAAATACGAGTTCAGAGGCGCGATGGTCGGCGTCGGCACGCCGCCGCTTTCGTGGGTGGTGTGCCGGTGTCCGGCCGAGGACGTGGGCGGCGGCGATCACTCCTATCGAGCCGGGGGTGAGAGGCGCGGGTTTGAGGTCGGGGTTGCCGTCTCGGTCGAGCGCGAACAGCGCTGGCCCGCCGCCGGCCGGGGGGAGTGTGGGTTCGGCGAGGCTTTCCTGTTCGAGGTGGTGTGCCAGGAGGTAGACCGCAGCGGGCTGTTCAAGGGTCGTGAGGACGGCTGCCCATCTACGGAAGGCGGCGACAGGGCAGGTGTCGTCTTTGGTGGCGGCGAGTACTACGGTCGGCCCTTTGCCGATGGCGACGTGATCGGGGCTGACCGCTATGTCGCGGCGGGTGAGGCTTGAGATGTGTGGGAATGCCAGTCCCGAGCGGATGAGGTGCAGTAGTACCGCGTCGCGGCGGCCGAAGAGTCCGGCGGGCCAGCCCCAGATGGGCAGGCGGGGCAGGATGTCGTCGATCAGCGTGTGCAGGCGTTGGGTCCGGGCTGCACGGGTGGGGTTGAGGGTTTCACGGAGGTGTGGTGTGCGGCCGGGGGCGGGTAGTCCGGCGGTGCGGTGGGCCCAGTTGATGGCGCTGAGGCGGCCTCGCTGGGTGGAGGGTGTCGCGGGCTCGGAGGCCAGGTATTGGCTGATCACGTGCGGGTCGGCGGGCAGTGGGGTGTGGCCGTGGGCGGCACACCAGTCGCTCCAGCGGTTGTAGTCGTATTGGTAGCGCGCAGTGGACGCGGGGCTCACCATGGCAGGCGGGTGGCGGCGTTGCCGACGAGGGGGGCGTGTTCGCGGGCGTAGACGCGGAGCATGGCGACGGATTTGTGCCGGGTTTGGCGTTGGATCTCGTAGTCGCTGGCGCCGAGGCGGTAGGACTGGGTGACGAATCCGCTGCGCAGGGAGTGGCCCGCGAACGCGGCCGCGGTCTGTTCGTCGTAGCCGACGGTCAGTAGTCGGCGGCGCAGCATGTCGCCGACGGCCTCGGCGGTGAGCGCGGCGGAGGCGATGTTGCCGTGGCGGTCGACCGCGCGGAAGGCCGGGTTCTGCGGCTGCGGGAGTTCGGGCCATCGCCCGCGGCACACGTGCCGGGTGTAGTCGTCGACGGTGCGGTGGAGCAGTTGCCGTACGGCGACGCGGCCGCCGGCGTCGTGGGCGGCGACGAGGTCGAGCCAGCGCCGCCACGCGCACGGGGGGCAGGTCGCGGGGCCGGTGCCGCGGGGGAGCGCGACCACGACTTCGTCTTCCTGGGATCCCTTCGAGATCCGCAGCCGGACGTGGAGGCCGTCGAGCCGGTGCGGGGTGATGTCCTCGAGCCACCGCTCGGCCATTTCCGAGGCCCGGAACGCGCCGGTGAACCCCATCAACAGCAGGGCGCAGTCGCGGTGCGCGGCGACGCGCTGGGCGGGGCTCTCGGCCTGGAGGCGGGCTTGAGTGACCAGTTCGCGGACGTCGTCGACGAGGACCGGTTCGGCGCGGCGAGGGCGGCGTTCCCCGTTCTCCCGGCAGGCTCGGCGAATGCCGGTCAGGACCTCGGTGACGACGCGCGCCGAGCCGGGATGTGCGAATCCGGCCGCACGGTGGCGGTCACCGATCGCGGCCACCCAGCGGGTGAGGGTGGGAGGTGCGTAGCGGCGGCGGCCTTTGCTGTCGCGCAGCGCGGCAGCCTCGCTGATGTAGAGGGCCACGGTCAGCGGGTGGGCGGGCAACGCCTGGTGGCCCTGCGTGGCGTTGTCCGCGCACCAGCGCTGGAAGCGTCGCCAGTCGGTCGCGTAGGAGCGAATCGTGTTGCGGGCCTGGGCTGTCGCGGTGGCGTCCCCGATCAGCCGGACATCCTCGCTGGACAGCGACGGCAGCGGCGCGGCCGCGAGTTCCCCGTCGGAGTCCAGGTCGGTGATCCCGAGTGGCGCCAGTACCACCCGGATACGGTCGATCTCCGCGTCTGCCAGCGCCGGGGCCGCCGGGCGGTAGACCTCGATCTCCTTGCCGGTCACAGCCAGCAGCTTAACCGCGGGGACCGACATCCCCACGGCCACAGACGGTTTCCGTGTCGCAGGTGGGCACGGCACGCAGCGTTCGAATCAGGGTAGCGAGAGAGCCCTCCCATTCAGATGTTTTCGATACAATCGAACCATAAGAATCTAGATGTGGAGGTCGATGTCGATGGAACTCACCACCCACCCTCCGGTGCAGGGCCAGCTCCCGCTGTGGGAGTCCGGTGCCGAGACGATGACGCCGGCGACGCGGACTCGCCCTGCGGCCGCGCCGCGCATCTGTCCGAACCCGGGATGCGGGTATCGCGCGAAGGGCGTGAGCGCACGCGGTCGCCTGCGCGAGGATCTCCAGGTCGTCTGGCTCGTGCCGGACCCCGCCGGGTCGGAGGCTGCGGTCGAGCGGCGCTACTGTCATCGCTGCTGCCCGCGGCCGCCGCACCATCAGATCGCCGACGTGGAATGCGCGGCCTGCGATTGCGGCGGCCCCCTGTTGGTCGACGCGCTCGCGGCCGCGCTGATCACCGAGGGCATAATGCCCGACGCGGTGCGCAGATGGCTGGAAGACCATGGCTGGCGCGAGCAGGGGACCGGGGCGCTGGTCTGCCCCGACCATCTCAGCACTCAATAGCGAACATCCGGTTATCTATATATTGCAATCTGAACATGAGACTTCGGATGGCTTCGTGCGCCGAGTGATCGGGCGTGGCGTCGGGCACGGGGTGCCGTATCGGTGCTATGACCGGTTCAGGCGGCGTCGGATACGGGCGAGGGCGCAGGAGAGCGGGGGAGTGATGCCATCAGCGGGTCGATCTGATTTACCCGGCGCGAGCGCGCCAGGGGCGGCGGCGGATCGGTGCGGGGCTGCGCGGCCGCCGAGGGCTCGATTGGTCTTGCGGGGGTTGGCGGCGCTGATGCTGGCGTGTCCGTTGCTGCTGTGCGGACGCGCGGTGGCGCAGGGTCATACGTCGTTGGCGGTGGAGCTCGCGGTGTGTTTCGGGCTTCTGGCCGCGGCCTACATCGGCGTCAGCGCGTTCTCGACACGGCCGCCGTCGCCGGTGCGGGTCGAAGTCCGCGCGGCGTGCGGGCTTCTGGGGTTTCGTCGTCCCGAGCCTGCCCGCTGGCAGAGCCGGCCGCTGCTGGTGTGGTGTCTGGTGGTCCCGGTCGTGCTGGCGCTGGCGCATGTCGGGCTCGACACGCTGCTCGGGGCGGTGTGGCATCCGGTGACCGATGCCGACCAGGCGGCCGCGAACGCCCGCAGGACGGAACTGCTCACCCGCGGCGGTGCCTTCAGCCTGCTGGTGCTGTACCCGTTCCTGGTTGCCGCGTTCCCGGAGGAGATCCGTTATCGGGCAACGTTTTTGCTGGTCCAGCGCGGTGTGGCCGTGCTGAGTGCGCCCCGCGTGGTCCGGGTGTTCGTGGTCGCGGCCGCGGCGGGGGTGAGCGTTGCGGGCTTCGCCTTCGCGCATGCGGCGTTCGGCCCGATGAATGTGGCGACCTCGGCGATCGGTGGGGTGTTCTACACCGGGTTGACGCTCTACACCCGGTCGCTGTGGCCAGCGATCCTCTGCCATGGGCTCTACGATCTCGCTGTTTTCGTACCGATGATCTCGTAGAGGTTCGGTCCCGATAGACGCGGCGCGAAACAACCCCGCCGGGACAGGACTTTCACTCAGGGTGCAGGCGGCGCAGGAGTGCGCCGCCTGCGGTGTGCTCGCGCAGGAAATCGGCCAGCGCGGCGAGGGCTTCGCCGGGGAGTTCGACAACCGCGTCGCGAGACTTGAAGCCGCACTCGCAGACCCACTTTCAGCGACACACCTTGACGACACGCCGATTTCTAGCGAACCTCCGAAACCGATTCGTGTGAATTGAATCACACGACGAAGGGAGGGTTTTTCGACCGAAACGACAGTCTGACCAGGGGATATGATGACATATCAACTAAAGTTAGGGATCGCTTAGGGTCCTTATGAAATAAGACCTGAGTTCAATGGTCCTACGACGATTCGTTATTCGATCGTTACATAATGCGTTTCGGGCAGCTTCGACGCCCAGGTCAAGGGCTCGTCGGCGCGGATAAAGTCGCCGAGGAAGTCAGCCGACTTCAACCGCTCGGAGAGCCTCGAAACCTTCGCAGGCTCAACGGAAACGGCCTCGACTCGCTTGCTCCGAGTCGAGGCCGGGCGGCTCCCTCTTGCCAAAGGAGACGACCCATGATAGCTGGGCCTCACGATTTCGACCGCTCCGATATCCAGCCATCCCCTCCAGGCTCCAACCTCGACTGGTTGCCGCTCGCGATCGCCACATGGATCGGGGCCGTCGTGACCGAGCGATACGGCTGGGAAGCTGGCGCTACCGCGTTCAGTTGCGTCCTGGCAGCATTGGTTTCTCTCCGCGCACGATGAAGCACCAGGAGCGGCCAGGCCTATGCCTGGCCGCTCCACTGCTGGGCACCTTCGCCGAACACCCGCGCGAAACGTCGCGAACATGTCCACGACGACAAAGGCCAGCTCAGAAACACCGCAGTCATGATGACGGTCGGAAAAGTCGAGACGGTCGCCGAATTTCGTGTCCCACGCCGCGCGCCCGTACACGGCTTGATGAGTGATCTCGAGTGCGGCGGCCGCCGCGGGCACGGTGGCGCCCTCGCCGACCATAGCGATCAGGCGCGCTTGATCGCCCCGGTTGAACGCCGCGGTGGCGAGCTGGCGTCGCCACCGCTTCGACACCTTCGCGTGCGCGGCGCGCGCGTCGGTGTCGCGGGCGTGCTGGCGGTGATAGCGCGTAATTCGGGTTGACCCGGCGGCGCGGCGAGTCAGCGCCGCCGTCTGGGTGGACATCGTTGCGGTTCAACATATTCCGGCCTCGGCTGAACGTGGTGGCGGTTCTCGGATTCGGCATGTGCGCGCGTACGGACGCGCCGTGAGAACCCCCATGACGAAGGGAGAATGCCCCGCACACGCGGGGAGCACAGGACTACTCCTGGGAAAACCAGCGACTCATCCCCGCCTCGCGGGGAGCAGGACAGCGAGCCCATCCTAGCGCCCGGAGTGAGGCCATCGGCAAGGGTCCCGTCGGGCCCCTCGCGACAACCCGAATGATCCGCGGCGTCCGTGCCTGCCCGCGCGGCTGGGATGGACAGTGCGCCAACATTTTCGACTGGGCCATCTGCTGGGGGACTGTCGCGTACTGTCGCATCGCGACAGCACCAGAGTCCCCACCGTATGTATCGCTTTCGCCGAGGAGTTGACCCATGGCCGATGAGCCGTTGATCCGTACCGACATCCCGCATTCCGCGCGGATCTGGAATTTCTGGATGGGTGGTAAGGACAACTACGAGGTCGATCGCGTGGTCGGTGAGGCGAGCCTGGAAATCGATCCCGATATCGCGACGATGGCTGTCCAGTCGCGCCAATTCCTCATCCGCGCAGTACATTACCTGGCAACCGAAGCCGGGATACGCCAATTCCTCGACATCGGGACCGGACTGCCGACCATGCAGAACACCCACGAGGTCGCCCAGGCCGCCGCACCGGAGGCCAAGATCGTCTACGTCGACAACGATCCCCTGGTGTTGACCCATGCGCGAGCGTTGCTGAACAACACCACCGATCAGGGTGTGACCACCTATATCGACTCCGACTTCCACAACCCCGAGCAGATCGTCTCCGACGCCAAGAACGTCTTGGACTTCACTCAGCCGATCGCGGTCATGTTCATGGGTGTGCTCGGCCACGCCCGCAGCTACGACGACATGCTGCGTATCGTGCGCACCGTGATGGCCGCGGTCCCCTCCGGTAGCTACCTGGTCCTGTGGGACGGGACCACCGAAAGCCAGGCGTATGTCACGCTGTGCGCCGAATACGAGAAATCCGGTGGCGTGCCCTACATCCCGCGCACCGGCGAGGAGATCCGAGCCGCCTTCGACGGGCTCGAGTTCGTCGACCCCGGATTTGTCCCCATCACCGAATGGCACGCCGGCCCCACCGATGTGGGTGGCACCCCGCCCACGATCGCCGCGCGCGGCGGTGTAGCACGCAAACCCTGACCGACAGCACGGGTGAGGCGGGTTCTGCGGCAGGGAATAGCGCGGCGGAGACTGTGGTTGAACACCGCTGTCGGCGTCCGGACAGCCCCGGGCCTCACCCCATTCGTCGCTTCGAGCGACCACTCGCCGAGAGGCGCTTGTGGGACGTCGGCGTTCCGGCCCTTGCCGGGAGACTCGAAAGCCGCCGGGCGCATGTTGCGCCCGGCGGCTTTCGTTGTCCCGGTGCTCGGCTACTCGTGCTGTTGCAGGTGGGGGCGGGCCATGCCCATGCCGGGGCGGTTGTTGAGGACGTCGACGACGCCGCGGGTGCGGTAGACGCGCCGGGCCCCGCGTGGCTGGTGTTCGACCTCGGCGTCGAGGATTGCGCGGTATTGGGTCACGGTTTTGCCGTCGACGCCGAGCAGGCGGGCGATGGCGCCGAGGGTGCGGAACTCCTCGGGCTCCTCGGGCATCGGGAAGGGAGCCGGGCGGTTCGCGGCTTCCCAGCGCTGGGCGAAGGTGTCGAGCTCGTCGGAGTCGTACTCGGGAGCGGGGGTGCCCTTGCCGGTGGGCGGGCGCTTCTTTTTCGGGGTCGGGAAGCCCTCGCGGCCGGTCCAGTTGTTGCGGATCGAGCCGTAGCTACGGCCGCGCAGTTCGGCCCATTCCTGCAACGTGATCAGTGTTCCCACGCACTCATTGTGGTCGGCTGGCGTCGCGGTGTGGGCGGCGGCCGCCGGCGTGGTGGGAATCATCGAAGGCCTTTCTCGATCGCGGGTGTCACAAGGTCGTGGTGGGTGGGGTTGGCTTGCTAGGCTTGCCGATGCCCTTCTTTTGCGAGTGGGGCACCCGGGCGGCCTGCCGTGTCCGGCCGTGGTCTCACGACCACGGTTTCGACAGGCCGCCCGATCCATGCCCAGCGCCGGGTACGTCGCGAGCCGTGGCGCGAATCGGCGTGGGGGAGCAGAGATTTCACGCGCGTTCGACGCCCACGATCAGGTAACCGTCGGTATCGAGGTGGCCGGGGCCGGTCGTGCGCCAGCCGTGCCGGTCCAGGACCTCGGCGGGGTCGGCGGGGATGGGGTCGAGCGGGTTGGTGGTGCATGAATACGCGGCGAGGGGTTCGTCGGGCTGGTCGTCGGTGAGGATCACGATGTCGGCGCGCTGGGCGGGGCCGTCGGCGGGCTCGACGGAGTCGTCGGTGGCGATGCGGGCGGTGAAGCGCGCGCCGGGACCGAACAGGGCGTGCTCGCAGTTCCAGTGCTCACCGGCGGCCCGTGCGCGGGGGGACAGCGGAGATTGGTGTTCTGCGTCGCGGTAGATGGCGTCGCTGTTGGAGAATCTCGTCCAGGTCGAGCAGCCCGCCTCGAATTTCTGTCCGTCGGTGCCGTAGACGGTGTCGACGGCGATGACGTCGCCGACCCAGCTCAGGCCCTCGAGCGCGGCGTAGATGGCGTCGGCTTCCCAGTCGAAGCAGCCCAGGGCTATCACCGGGATCTCGATGATTCTCCATGCCTCGGTGCGCTCGTAGCCGGGCCCGACGATCCCGGAGGTCACCGCCTGCACCGCGACGGCGGTGGCGGTGGGCGCGAGGGAGGGGTCGAACGGGGGCGTTGCCGCCTCCCCGAAGTCGTGGTGGCTGGTCGGGTCGTTCATGGGAAATGTCCTTTCCGAAAGGTGTTGCGGGAGTGGACGAAAGAGAGGGGGAACGGAGGGGCCCGGGATGTGCGGGCCCCTCCGTCGTGGTGATCAGGCCGCGTGGGCGTAGCGGTCGAGTTCTTCGCCGGTGATGGCCTCGACCAGTGCGGAGATCAGGATCTCGGCGGCGGGCGGGGTGACGGCGTTGCCGAGCTGGCGCACCTGCTGGCGCTTGTTGCCCAGCACGATGTAGTCCTTGCGGAAGGCCATGGCGTCCTGGATCTCGCCGGGCTCGAGCATGCGGAACCGCACGTCCTCGATGTCGCGCTCGGTGACCTCGTCGACCAGGGCGAAGCGGTCGCGGGTCGACAGCGTCCCCATCGGGTCGGAGACCGGGCGGGCGGTGCCGGTGCCGTAGTAGGGCAGCAGCAGCGCGTTCCACAGCTCCGGCGACATCCCGTTCGGCGGGGTGACCAGGCCGTGGTGGTTGCCGCTGGCGGTCACGGTGGCCAGGGCCTCGGTGACCGGACGCGCGTCGGAGGAGCCGCCGCGCAGCTCGGCGACGAAGGGCACAAACGCCACCGCCGTCTCGTTGCGGGTGGTCTGGGTGCGCAGCGGCAGCGAGGCCAGCTGGGCGTCCTTGCCGTCGCGGCCCTCCATCGGGACCATCAGCGGCGGGACGACCAGACCGTGATTGGAGCCGTCGGCCACGATCGTGGCCAGGGGTTCGTGCAGCCCGATCGTGCGCGGGCGGTCCGAGCGCAGCAGCGCCAGGAACGGGCGCGGAATCGCCAGGCCGTCGTTCTCGCGGGTGGTCCGGGCGGCCATGGGCCCGGTGACCTGGGCGGCATCGGCGCGCCAGGTCCCTCCGGCGGGGACCATCATCGGCACCGCCGAGGCGTAGCGGCGCAGCCCGACGCGGATGCGGTCCATGGTCTTGGGGGCCAAGGGCCTTTCCCGGTCGCCGATGCGGGTACCTGGCAGGGTCCAGTCGATCGCGGCGGCCGCCGGGAGCGCGGGCGGTTCCACGATCGCGTTGCGGCAACTGACGTGAGGGCAGCGGTAGACGTACTGGGTGCGGTAGCGGCCCATGTCGGCCCCGGGACGCTTGAAGACCTGGAGCGCGTGGACCCACTCGTCGCAGGCCTGGCAGTAGGCCAGCGGACGCAACCACTTGTTCCAGTCGGGCTCGCGGCCGAGCTGGAGATCCCAGTAGGCGACGTAGAGCCGATCACGGGACTGCGGGGCGGCGGGGGTGCGGACCGGCTGGGCGTGGCCGGAGTTCAGGGCGATGACCTTGACTCCGTAGCCCAGGGCGCGGATCTCACCGATCCAGCGGTTCCACTGGTCCCACTGGCGGACCTCGACGACGTTCTCCACCACCCCGGCGCGCACCCGCCCGCCGCGCTCGATGACGCCTCGCAGGTACATCGGGACCTCCTCCATCAGCGCCCGGCTGCGGTCGGCTTCCTCGTCACGCGCGAGGTCGAGCAGATCGCCCTGGAGGGTGTTGTCGTAGTCGCGGCGCTTGCCGCGTGCCGAGGACCATTGCGGGCACTCCGGGCTCGCCCAGAAGAGGTCTGCCACAGGCCATTTGACGATCTGCGCCTTGGCCTCGTCGGTGCTCAGGTCGCCGAGGAAGTGATCGGCCTCGGGGTAGTTGGTGGCGTGGGTCTCGATGGCCTTGTCCCAGTGGTTGGCCGCTCGCTCGATGTGCACCCAGGGCACCTTCGATGCGCCCTGGGTGGAGCCGCCAGCGCCGCAGAACCAGTCCATTAGCTTGAGCATGGGAGTGTCCCTTCGTGATGTGCGAGTGGGGTCGAAGAAGGCGGGGTGTCCGGTCCCGCTTCCTTCTGTGTCATATATTACCCGATAATGTTGATCGAGGTCAAGACCTTTCGTGACGTGTCTTTTTCCGTAAACTGCTGTGCCGCAACAGATTTCGATCAGCGCCCGGTCTTGTTGGATCGAGCCGGGAAAACCTGTCGAAACACTAGATGTTTTAGATACACTAGAAGGGTTCGATAGGTGTTCCGCTCCCGCGCGGTCCCCACGTCAACGGTGATGGAAGGGCCCGACAACGGCGTCGGCCCGGGGCGATCCCGGGGGCGGGCACCGACGGCACGAACCCGCCCGAGCACCCGGAGTCTCCGACCCGCCGCAGACGGTGCTGCGGGGTGGAAGACTTGCGTCCACCAGCGTGGACGAGCCACCGAGCAGTCCCACTACACGAACGGGGGAACCCCGCCCATGATCGAAGTCGATCGCGTACAGGTCGTCCAGGAGATGTGGCCGAGCATCGGCCCACACGACGTCAGATCCCTCAGCGCGGCCGCCGCGGCCACCCGCGAGATCCTGCGCACCCTCGCCCACGCCACCGTGGTCCGCGCCGACGCGCTCAAGGCTCTGCCCTACGTGGTCGACGGCTACACCATGCTGGGCGGGCTCGCCGAGGCCGCCAGCTCCGAGCGCCAGTTCCTCCAGCAACTGGCCGACTGGGCCGAGCACTTCGCCGACGACCCCACCCTGCGCCACACCGAACACCGGGATCAGCCGGGCGAAGGTATCGCCCAGGCACAGCAGTCGGCCCTGGAGACCGCCGAGGACCTGCGCGAGGCCGCCGGCCACGCCGAGGCCCTCATGCGCGCACTCCAGCGCGCCCAGGCCCACACCAGCCCGCTCTACCACGACGACGAGAAAGCATGACCACCCCCACACTGCTGGAACGTCAGCGCCTCGAGCATGAGTTGCTCGCGGGCGAGCTGCGCCGCCGCGGGGAAGTGAAACCGGTGAACATCACGGATGTGCTGGTGATCGGGCTGCTGCTGGCTTACGTGACCACCTGCGTCGTGGCACTGCGTGACGGCGATTCATCGATCGCGTCCCTGCCCTACGACCTCCTGATTCTGATCTTTCTTGCCCTCGTCATGGGGTTGACACAGCACGCCGGGATCACCAACCAATCCTGGATCCGCTGGGGGTGTGCGCTCGCGATGGCGCTGACTGTGGTGGGCAGCCTGCGCAAGCTCTACCTGGCTCGGGTGTCACGGTGACGAAACCCGGCGTGGGTGCCGGGCTAGCGTGCGATCGTGAGCGGGTGGCCGCAGGGCCCGCCATCTGGTGGTTTCTCCGCCGCTGCCGCCCGATCCCGCCGAGGGAGGGGCATTTCCCGGCTGCGAGACGCTGACCTGGGTGTTTTCCGTGCTGGCCCCGGATAACTGCCATTATCCGGAGTGACACCAAAAAACGATACGGTGAGCCACCCTCGGTAGTGACAGCTTTAGATACACTAGAATAACTCGGCGTGGTCGCGAGATCACGCAGGTCAGCACGGACAGAAGGAGCAAGCGATGCACCTCGGCACCGGGGCGGAAGGCCCGCGCACGACCACGAC
>NZ_BAGH01000594.1 GCF_000308715.1 Nocardia tenerifensis NBRC 101015 | reverse complement strand
CGACCGGGCCCAGGCCAAGATCGCGCTGCTCGGCGCGATCTACGGCCAGACCTCCGGCGACGCCCTCACCCACATGGCCGAGCTGCGCCGCCGCTATCCCGCGGCGGTCGCCTACGTCGACGACGCGGCGCGCGCGGGCGAGCAGGGCAGGCTCGTGCGCACCTGGCTCGGTCGCACCTGCCCGCCCGCGTCCGTCGCGGCGCCGGAGCAGGCGGACCTCGCACCGGAGGAGGTCAACGGTTACGGCAGTAATGCCGCGGCCCGCGCTCGCGGTCGTTTCACCCGCAACTTCGTCGTGCAGGGCAGCGCCGCCGACTGGGCGTTGCTGGTGCTCGCCGGGCTGCGGCACTCGATGGCGCAGGCCGGGCTCCGCGCCGAACTGGTCTTCTTCCAGCACGACGAGGTGATCGTGCACTGCCCGGCGGACGAGGCGGCGACGGTCTCCGCCGCGATCACCGCCGCCGCGGACGAGGCGGGCCGGATCGTTTTCGGGCCGACGCCGGTGCGGTTCCCGTTCACGACGGCTGTGGTCGAATGCTATGGGGACGCGAAGTAAGCGTGCGCCGCACCACGTTGGGGCGTCGGCGGTGCGACGGCATAGGTCCTGTGTCGAAGTCCCGTCCGGCCACCGGAGGCTGGATCGCCGACCGGCCACGTCGTCCAGCTTGCCGGGCGACGATCCGGCCACCGGAGGTATCCGGCCGGACTTCGGCACAGGGCCTAGATTTGACGGGTGTGGCCGTCGTCGGCGGCTTCGGATCCCGGAGGAGGGTAGTCGTGGCGTGGAGCACCCGTCAGCTCGCCGAACTCGCGGGCACCAGCTTGCGGGCGGTGCGGCACTATCACGAGATCGGTCTGCTCGCCGAGCCCGAGCGGCGGTCCAACGGCTACAAGAGCTACGGGGTCGCGCACCTGGTGCGGCTGCTGCGGATCAAACGCCTGACCGACCTCGGCTTTTCGCTGGCGCAGATCGCCGAGATGGGGGAGGCCGAGGAGCATCCCGAGCAGGCGATCCGCCAGCTGGACGCCGAACTGGCCGCGAGCATCGAACGCCTGCAACGGATTCGAGTCGAGCTCTCGCAGACGTTGCGCCAGGCCGGCCCCACCGACCTGCCGCCCGCCCTCGCCGAGGCCGCCGCACACGTCGATCTCTCCGACGCCGACCGAGCGTTCATCGTGGTCCTCGCCCGCGTACTCGGCCCGTCCGGCATCGACGCCTACATCGAGATGCTCCACACCTACCACGCCGAACCCGCGACCGTCGAGTTCGATCAGCTGCCCGAGGACGCCGACGAACACACCCGCCGCACCCTCGCCGAACGCATGGCCCCCCAGGTCCAGTCCATGCTCGACGGTCACCCCGGCCTGCTCGACCCCTACACCGACGCCCCACGCGGCGCCCACTTCGCCTGGCAGACAGTAGAAGTGGCCGTGAACGACCTCTACAACTCGGCACAAATCGATGTGCTCACGCGCATCGGACAGCAGCTCATGTCGTCGGCCGAGACCAGGTAAGCCGCGACCGCTCATCGAGCGACCGCGACCCGTGCACTCGCGACCGGTGCGCCTGCGCCTCGCGCGCTCCCGAACGGCGCGTTCGCGGCTCGTGCGTTCGCGACCCCGTGTACTTCCGATCGGTGAGCTTGCGGCTCGTGTGCTCGCGACGGTGTGCTCGCGCCCCTCACGCTTGGCGATCCGTGCCGCTCGTGACCCGTGTGGCCGTGACCCGTGTGCTCGCGACCGGCGCGCCTGCGGCTCGTGCTGCCGCCCGGCGTGTTCGCGGCTCGTGCACTTCCGGCCCGTGCGCTGGCGACTCGTACCCTCGCGACCCGCGTGCTCACGACTCATGCGCTCCCGATCGACGCGCTTGCGGCTCGCGCGTTCGCGACCGTGTCCTTACGGCTCGTGCGCTTCCGAACCTCCCGCTTGCGACCCGTGCGCTCCCGACCTTGCGCTACCGACTCCTGGGTTCGCAACCGAATGCTGGAGTCGGGAGCGCTGACTCGCAGACCTAGACCCTGTCTCGAAGTCTTATCGGTTCCTCCGGCAGGCGAAAGGGGTTGGCCACCGGGCAAACCGGGAGCCGCGAAGACGCCTCGAGGTTCGGGACGCCCTTGATCGACCGCGGATCAACCGCGCCCCCATCGGAGCTGGTCAAGCGGTCATGAGGAACTGGCGGCGGCATCGCGCGAGAAGCGTCCGCCACCAGTTCCCTCTCGGGCTGGATTCCCGCTGGACTGTGACACAGAACCTAAGTGCCGAACCAGTGCGACAGCGCCGCGCGCAGTTCGGCCGCTGCGGTGTCGCCGGGCTGGTCGATGGGCGTGGCCCAGGCGATGTGTGCGTCTGGGCGGATCAGTAATGCGTCGGCGGGGCGGTCGTCGGTCTTTGCCGTGCGGAGGTCGACTCGGTCGCGCCACTCCAGAACGACCTCGCGGAGGTCCGGGCGTTCGGCGAGGTCGAGGAAGACCGGGCGTGCGGCGTGCATGAGTTCGGCGACGCTGGTGAGGCCCTCGTTGGTGTGCAGCGGGAGGTCCGGCGCGAATGTGCCGATCAAGGGGTGCCGGTCCGCGCCGGGGATCGGGTAGCGGATGTCGGAGTGGCCGACGAGGTGGCCCATGCGGTGCAGGGCGGGCTCGTCGGTGAGCAACTCCTGGAAGACCTGCCGCAGGGCCTCGTCGGCCTCGTCGGTTCCGCGGCGCAGCGCGGCTTGCGCGCGCGTCTGCATCATCGCCCGCGCGCCCGCGAAGTGGCGTTCGTCGTGGTAGGTGTCCAGCAGTCCGGCCGGCGCCCAGCCGTTGATCTCGGCGCCGAGCTTCCAGGCGAGGTTGACCGTGTCGAGCATGCCGACGTTCAGGGCGGTGCCGGTGGCGGGGAACAGGTGGGCCGCGTCGCCCGCCACCATGATCCGGCCGATCCGGTAGCGTTCGGCCTGCCGCGCCTTGAAGGTGTAGCGCGACAGGCGAATCGGGTCACCCAGCGGCAGTTCCACGCCGAGCACGCGGCGCACGCTGCCGGCGAGTTCGTCCATGGTCAGCGGCTCGTCATCGTCGTACTCGGCGGACTCGTCCTCGGTCGTCTGCATGGACAAGACGCCGTCCATCACCGCGAACGCGAACACGCCGCCGGCCGTCCGGGTGAAACCCGTGTGGACGGTGCCGAGGCCGGGGACATCGATATCGCCGTTGTCCAGCACGCGCAGCGAGTCGGGCACGGTGACCTGGGCGAGCCGGTTGACCTCCGGATAGGTGGTGCCGGGGAACTCGATTCCCGCGAGTTCGCGCACCCGGCTGCGGCCGCCGTCGCAGCCGACGAGGTAGCGGGCGGTCACCCGGTAGGTCCCCTCGGGGCCCTCGACCTCCGCGGTCACCTCGGTATCGTCCTGACTCAGCCCGATCAGGCGGTGTCCGCGGCGGATCTCGGCGCCCAGTTCGCTCGCGTGCTCGTCCAGCAGCCGTTCGACAGCCCGCTGGGGGATCGGCAGGGCGTGCATCGGGGACTCCGCGAGTTCGGTGAAGTCCAGATACAGATTGCCGAACGGAAATCGGAGAGCCGGGTGGGGATCGCTGCTGGCCTCCGTGAAGCGATCCAGCAGGCCGCGGTAGCGCAGCAGATCCAGGATTCGGCCGCCGATACCGCTCGCCTTCGGGGTATCCCGCGGTTGCGACTGGCGTTCCAGCACAAGCGATCGCACTCCGGCCAAGCGCAATTCACCGGCCAGCATCAGGCCGCTCGGGCCCGCGCCCACGATGATTACGTCGGTGTCCGTCACTCGTTACTCCATTTCCGCAGGTTCTAGCTTCGGCGGACGAGTATGCCGGACGATCCGGGTCTTGCCGCAAGTCCGGTGGTGGGCTATACCTTGGAAGGGGCGGGAATCACGACACTCCTTGGGCGATCCGGAGTTTCAGACCACAGCGGTGCGGCTGCGCGCATAAACGAGGTAGTCGGACGTGTCCTGCTCGGGAAGTCTGCTGAGCGCGTCGTCCAGTTCCGGGCCTGGACCACGATCGGCGAGCAGGACGACTATCGCCTCCAGGATCGCCGGTCGCGGATCCGGGACAGTCAGCAGTTCATCGAGGTAGTGGTCGGGTTCCAGTAGTCGCAAGGCGCGGCGCGCATACGCGTGCACGCGCCGGGGTAGCTCGGCGCGGATGGCGTCGATATCCGCTTGGAGCGCATGCCGACCCGGCTGGGACGGGTCGACGCCCAGCGACCACAGCTCGGTCATGTCCGCGGGCAGGCCGCGTTCGTCGAGCAGGCCCGGACCGGTCGCCTGCTCGAGCGGCACGGGCGGCAGGCCGCGCCGCGCATTACGCCAGTTGTGGAACTCCCACCAGGCGGTGGGCGTCGCGCTCAGGCACAGGCCGAATCTGAGCACCTGCTGCCCGTCGGTCCACGTGCGCAGGGTGCGCGTGCGGCCGACCGACGCGACACCGCCCGGCACGACGCGCGACCACATACCCTCCGAGCCTTCGAAGCCATACGGCAGGAGCAGTTTGCCTGCCTCGCGCGTCAGCCGGCGTAGCGCCGAGTCCGTTCCGACCATGTCAGCAGGCTAGCGGTTGCGACCGACAGAATCGGAACGGCAAGCATCGCACCGTGTTTCGCACGGTCGACGGCTGCGGATCCTCACCCCGGCAGGAGGTCCGCGCCGAGCGTCCGGGTGCCGTTGGCGGCCGAGAGCCGAACCATGCGGAATCCCTCCTCGACCATCGCCAACTCGTAGTCGCGCACCGCGGCGGGGAGGTGGTGTCCGGTGGCCAGCGCCGTGGCGAGGGCCGCGCCGTCGCGCAACGCCATGTTCGCGCCCGCGCCCGCGGCGGGGCTCATGGCGTGGATCGCGTCGCCCAGCAAGGTGACGTTCGAGGTCGGCCATGGTGGGACAGGGACGCTGCTGCGGACGGTGACGGGAAAGATGCTCGGGCGGCTCCAATTCTCGACCAGGGTCGTGACCAAGGGATGCCCACCGGCGAGTTGCGCGCGGACTAGGGCGCGCAGGTCCTCGCCCGAGGCGGCGCGCAGGTCGCGGTCGGAGAGCCCGAGTCGGTCCGAGCGTCGGCCGAACATCACCGCCAGCGTGTTCGATGTCGGATCGAGTGTGACTTCGGGTGCCAATCGAGCTGCGGCCGTCGCCGGTGATTCGTGATACTCCACCGGTGCGATGCCGACGAATCGCCCGTCCGGCCCGACGACCGAGTTGAAGACGCTGAACATCGCCGACGGAAGCGCTTCGCGCAGCTCGGAGGTGAAGGGCACGCGGCCGTAGACGAGACGGATCCGAGAATCTACGACACGCGCGTGCGGCAGGCGCTGCGCGCGGATCACCGATCCGATGCCGTCGGCGCCCACCAGGATTGTGCCGCGCGCGGTGCCACCGTCGGCGAATCTGGCTGTGACGGTGCCCCTTTCACTGTCGTAGCCGACGCACTCTCGTCCGTAATGGACGATGTCGTCGAGGCCGGTGAGCAGGATTCGGCGCAATACGTGCCGGTCGAGCACTGTGTGCGCGGGCATTACGTCCTCGACCGGTCGCTGCGGCGAATCCTCGAGCGGAAACGCTCCGGTCGGACGGAGCTGATGATCGAAACCGCGCACGGTCGGGGCCGGCCGCCCCACGATCGCCGCGAGGAGTGAGAAAAGATGCGGCGGAAGTACTTTCGCCAGCGCGTCGCGGCCGCGCTGATCGATGTGCAGGCGGTGACCCTGTGTGCGCGCCGTCGAGTCCGCATCGCGCTCGTAGACGGCGACTTCGATCCCCGCACGGCGCAGTCCCTGGGCGAGACATAATCCGCCGAGTCCCGCGCCGATGACGATGACGCGCGGAAGTGCTTGCTGCGGAAAAGAATTGGCGAATACTGCATCAGACCTGATCAAGGCATACCTCACCGGAGTCGAAGGCGACTCCCACCTCCTCGACACCCCCGTGGTGCCGAGAAACCGTCCGGTGAGGCCGAAGCCTGCGAGAGCCCATGGCTCTCCGGTGAGAAGACGCCCCCAACATATAAGAACGCAGCCTCGCCGTCGAGTAACGCCTCTGCGCCGCAGCATCAGTCACGCTACCCCGCGACGCTCGGCGCGGTTGACAGTGCTGCGGCCGAGTCGAACAATGTGCGGCGTGGTCGGTGACGAGCGTCAGCTGGATCCGGCGCTCGAGCGGTGGTTGCGAGAAGCGCTGGGGGAGAGCGGGTTTCGTCGATTTCGTGATCGCCCCCTGATGGCTATGGTCTTGCTGCGGAATCATGACGCGATGAATCGCGTTCCACACAATGTGTTGTCGGCCTGGCGTCGGTTGATCGTGGAGATGCGGCGGGAAGTCGATCAGTCGGAGTGGTGTTTCATCGACGTCGCTCATCGAAACGAGATGACATGGCAGGACATCGCCGACGGACTGGGATTGCCGAGTGCGGAAGCCGCCGAGGCGCGTCGCGTCCAGCTCGATGCCGAGCTGGACCGGATGCATCCAGGAAACAACCCGACGCCGTGGATGCCGTGAAGCGCCACGCTGAGTTCAAGTTTGGGCAGCGGTTGTCAGGCGGGGGCGGGGAGGGGGAGGGGTGGGGTGGTTGCCCAGGTGGCGGGGATGTCGCGCATCAGGAGGGTGCAGTCGAGGGTGGCGGTGCCTGGGGGAAAACGGGTTTCGTCTTCGAAGAAGGTGGAGTGGGCGGTGTGGGTGTGGGCTGGAACGACTTCCCATGTGGGGGCGGTCAGTTCGAGACCGTCCAGGCGGGTGCCGTCTCGGCTCGCGGAGTAGCCGATGCTGCCGCGGCGGAAGAACTCCGAGGCGGTGGGGAGGTCGGGGAACAGGGTGCTGCCTTGGAACTCGTCGACCGTGCTGACGTCGACGCTGACGCGAGTGGCGTTGTCCTTGGTGGTGAACGCGACGTGCAGGTCGCGCTCGGTCTCCGCGACGTCGAAACGAGCCAGCCCGTGCACGCCGGGGAACACCCGCCCGCCGAGCATCACGTTCAGCGGTGATCCGCTGTCGCGCTGCGGAATATAGACCCCGCTCTGGACCCCGTCCGGCCCGTCCCACTCGACCGCGATCCGATGCGCGGCGTTCTCACTGCGCACGCTGACCGCGGCGGGCAGCCCGACGGGCCGCACCTGCCCGAGCCGAACGAGGCAGATCCCGGCGACCGCCCAGTCGCCGGCCAGGTGCGGCCGCAGCGGCTCGGGCAGCAGGCGCGCCAGGATCTCGGGCTCGACGCGGTAATTGATCAGAAGTCGTCTCTCGATGACACTCGAGATCTGCGGCATCATTGTCGCGAATCCTCCCTCGGGAACCGACTTCGCCACTGGTTGCGGCGGATACCGATCCCCCTGCATTCGACGCTACTCCACCCTCTCCCATCGACTCCATGAGACGTTCGTCGCTCCCGGCGAAAAACGGCGGGCCGGGCCCGAATTCGGACCCGACCCGCCGTCACCGCGAGCGTCAGTTCGACAGCCGCGCCTCGATCGCCTCGATGATGCGCGGCCGCAGCTCGGCGGCGCTGATCACGGCGTCGACCGACCCGACCTCGACGGCCCGGTGGATGTTGTGCACCCGGTCGAACTCCGCGGCCACCTCGCTCAGCTTCTCCGTGCGCACCGAGGACCGCGTCTCGTCGAGTTCGGCGGTGAGCGTCGCCCGGTCGGTGCCGGACGCGTTCGCCGCTCGCGCCGCCAGGTCCCGCACCCGCGCGTCGGCCGCGGTGCGCCGGTTCACATCACCGGCGAACACCACCGCCGCGGCGGGCGCGCCGCCGAGCACCGAGGCGAACGAGCCCTCGATCGCGAGAACGGTCATATTCGGGTTCAGCCGCTTCGAGAACACCACGAACGCACCGCCGTGGTACCGCGAGATCACGCAGAACACAATGGGCCCTTGGAAATTCACGATCGCGCGGCCGATCTCGGCGCCGTATTCCAGCTGCAGTTTCTTCATCGACTCGGGCGAGCCGTCGAAGCCGGACAGGTTGGCGAGCACGACCAGCGGCCGGTTACCGCTGGCCGCGTTGATCGCCCGCGCCGCCTTCTTCGACGACTGCGGGAACAGGGTGCCCGCCGTGTAGGTGTCCGGCCCGTCGGTGGACGGGAACCCGCGCCGCGGCACGCCCCGCGACTCGATGCCCAAGAGGCACACCGGGATTCCGCCCAGGTGCGCGTCCTGGACCACCGCGGTCTCCGCGTCGGCCATGCCCGCCCAGCGCTCGAGCACCGGGAGGTCCTGGTCGGAGACGGCCCGCATGACGGAGCGAATATCGAAGGGCTTCTTGCGATCCGGGTTCGCGGTGGGCGAGAAGATCTCCCCGACGGTCCGGAAGTCGCTGTCCGCCAACGCGTGCGGGAAGTCGGAGACGTCCCGGTCGACCGGGTCGCTGGTCTGCGACCGGCGCGGGCCCTGCTCGCCGGGGGCGATGTAGGTGTGGTCGTAGTGCGACATCAGCACGTCGCGCGCCGAGACCAGATCCGGCGCCCAGTACTGCGCCTGGCCGTTCGGGCCCATCACCCGGTCGTAGCCGCCGATGCCGAAGTTGTCCTCGGCCGAGACACCGCCGGAGAAGTCCAGCGCCTGCTTGCCGGTGAGCACCATCGCGGACTCCGGCGTCATCACCAGGATGCCCTTGGTGTGCATGAGCATCGTGGCCTCGGCGTTCCAGTACGGCTGGGCGCCGACGTTGATGCCCGCGACGACGATGTTGATCTCGCCGCCGTCCTGGGTGAACTCGACGATCCGCTTGAGCGCCGCGGCCACCCAGTCCATGTTCTCGGTGCCGGACTCCATGGAGATCCGGGCGCCGGAGGACAGCGCGTACCACTCCAACGGCACCTGCAGCTGTTCGGCGAGGTCCAACGCGGCGATCACCCTGCGGCACTCCGGCTCCGACAGCGCGCCGAGCGACTTGGTCGGGTCGCCGAGCAGCACCACGCGGCGCACGCCCTCGGGATGCTGCGGGGTCGGCGTGCTGACCACGCCGGCGACGATCGCGGCGGTGTTGTGCCCCTTGGGTCGATCGACCGGCACCAGCGCGTGGTCGTCGTCGAGGTCGTACTCGCTGAATTCGCCGAGCAGACCGGTCAATTCGTAGGGGTAGACGTTGCCGCGGCTGCTGGCCCGCAGCACCTTCTGCCGGTACTCGTCGAGCGGCTCGACCACGTCCTCGGTGCGCTCGCCGACGGTCACCTCGGTGGCGTCGAAGCCGATGCGCACCGCGACCTTGGTCAGCTCGCCGGTCTTGGGGTCGCGCTGACGCGCGATGAGCAGGATCTCCTCGAGCCCCGCGCCCGCGGTGGTGGGACGCACGTGCCGCACAACGGTTTCCAGCTCGGCCGGGGTCACGTCGATCGGCGGCCAGATGTACATCACGATGCGGTTGGTGTTGAACCGATGAGCCGAGGGCCGCAGCGACTGCGCCCGGCGGATCGAGTCGAGGCAGGTCGCGATGGCGATCTCGGCGGTCGGCAGGGCGAGCAGCCTGCCGTCCTGCTCGCGCAGCGCGGCCAGGTCACGCACCTGGGCGAACGCGATGAGGCGCTCGTCGGCGGGGTTCTCCTTGGCGACGCAGCGGAACAGGTAGACCTCTTCGTCGTCCGAGGACGGCAGCCGGGTCAGGTCGAACTTGCGCAGCCGCTGCATCTGCATCCGCTGGGCGATGTAGGGGTGCAGGCCGCGGATCAGCCGCTCCTCGACCATGCCGGTGGCCGAGGGCCGGAAGGTGAAGTGGTGGTGCATCACCGCGCCGCCGCTGCCGGCGACCGCGACGGTGATCCGGTGCACCTGGCTCGGCAGCATGTGCGCGCCGAGCACCTCGTGCAGCGCCGCCGCCATCGCGTCGAAGTCGGCGGGCTGCTTCTCCCAGCTGAGGTAGATGTCGGCGTCGATGGACGCGGCCCCGCTGGCCAGCTCCTTCAGCCCGCGCAGCACGGTGTCGAGCGCGTCGAAGCGCACGGCCGCGGACACCAGGCTCAGCCCGCGTCGCTCGGCGATGACGAAGGTGCAGCCGCCGACCTCGTAGGTGCGCACGCCGGCCAGGCCCTTGTTGCCGTAGTACCGACGGGTCAGCACCTCGAGCATGACGGTGTTGTCCTGGTTGCCGCGCACCAGCCGCTGACCGAGCAGCCGCACCAGCGGCTCGGTGCTGCGCACCATATCGGAGATGCGCTCGTCGCGATCGGGCGAGTCCGGGTGAGCGTCCAAGTGGCGCAGGTGTTTACGGATGTTGGTGTAGACGCGCGCGCGGTTGCGCCGCAGCAGCGGCTGGCCGTACCAGGCGTACACCAGGCCGCGGGCGAGGTCGGCGATCACCGGGACGCGCACCTGCGTCGCGGCGACCAGCCGCTCGAGGGCCAGGCCGACCGGCTCGCGCAGCGCCCGATCCGGCATCGGCTCCTGGAGCCATTCGCGCAGCAGGGTGGTGATGACCGTGACGGTGTCGGACGGCCGCTGCTGGGCGAGGAAGATGCGGAAGACCGCGGCCTCGAGCTCGGGCGTGCGGTCCAGTTCGGTGACGCCGTAGTGCCGCAGCGCGTTGGCGAGCTTGGTCTGGAACGACTGTGGCAAGCCCGCGCGCTCGACGTCGAGGCTCTGCAGATAGGTGTGGAAGTACTCCCGCGCGCTGTGCACGTGGTTCTGGTGGCCGTCCTCGTCGGAGGAGCGGTTCTGGCTCAGCTCGGCGAGGTCGGCGAAGACCTCCATGAGCTCGAGTTCCTCGGCCAGCGGCCTGCGGCCGTCGGCGAGGGCGGCTCGGCGCGCGGTGAGGTAGTCGCTGAGCACGCGGGCGTCGTCGTGCGGGTCGACGTCGAAGCCGAGCAGCAGGCTGCGCAGGTTCTCCTGGCCACGAGCGGTGCGTTCGTGCGGTTGGATCTGCGCGGACTCGGCGGGCAGGTCCAGCTCGACGGTCCCGGCCGCGACGGCGGCCTCGCCCTCCTCGGCGTCGCCGAGCGGCTCCAGCCACAGCAGCGGCGCGCCGGTCTCGACCTGCGTGCCGACGGAGACGGCGCACTCTTTCAGCCGCGCCTTGAACGGCGCGCGCAGCACCGTCTCCATCTTCATGCTCTCCAGCACGAGCACCGGCGCGCCCGCCTCGACCTCCGCGCCGACCTCGAGCGGAGTCGCGACGACGAGGGCGGGGGCAGGGGAGCGCACGACGCCGCCTTCGTCGCGGCTGATCCGGTGGGTCACGCCGTCGACGTCGACCAGGTGGATCGGGCCGTGCGTGCCGGTGGTCAGGCGGTAGCGGGTGCCGTTGACCACGATGTGGCCGGTGTGCCGGTCGAAACGCTCGAGATCGACGTCGGCGGTGTGGATCTCGCCGTTGGCCTCGATGCCGATGCGGAACCGGTGCGCGCCGATCCGCGCGACGCGCAGCCGGTAGCTCGCGCCGCGCAGTTTGAGGTCGAGCGGGCGGCCGCTCTCGTGCTGCACCTGCGGCCTGCCGCCGAACGCGGTGGACAGCAGCCGGTTCTGCTCGGCCCGCTCGTCCTCCTCGTAGGCGTCGATGGCGGCGGCGGCCAGCGCGATGGCCGAATTCCTGTGCGAGACGAGCCTGCCCTCGCCGCGGACGCGGTCGATCCAGCCGGTGTCGGCACTGGCGTCGATCACCTCGGGCTGGTTGAGCAGGTCGAGCACGAAGCTCTTGTTCGTCGCGCCGCCCTCGATGATCACCTTGGTCTGCGTCATCGCGCGGCGCAGGCGGCCGAGCGCTTCCTCGCGGTCGCGGCCGTAGGCGATGATCTTGGCGATCATGGAGTCGAAGTCGGCGGGGATGGTGTCGCCCTCGCTGACGCCGGTGTCGACGCGGATGCCCGGCCCAGCGGGCAGATTCAGCCGCGCGATGCGGCCGGGGGCGGGCGCGAAGTCGCGGTCGGGGTCCTCGGCGTTGAGCCGGGCCTCGATGGCGTGCCCGCGCTCGACCGGCATGTCGCCCTCGAGCTTGCCGCCCGCGGCCACGTGCAGCTGCGCCCGGACGAGGTCGAAACCGGTGGTGTACTCGGTGATCGGGTGCTCGACCTGCAGGCGGGTGTTGACCTCCAGGAAGGCGAACAGCTGATCGCCGGGGTGGTAGAGGAACTCGACGGTCGCCGCGCCGCGGTAGCCGACCGCGATGGCCAGCCGCTCGGCCGACGCCTTGAGCTCGCCCGCCTGTTCGGCGCTGAGCACCGGCGACGACGACTCCTCGATGACCTTCTGGTTGCGCCGCTGCACCGAGCAGTCGCGCACGCCGAGCGCCCACGCCGTGCCCTGGCCGTCCGCGATCACCTGGACCTCGACGTGCCGGGCACCGGTGACCAGGCGCTCCAGGAACACCACGCCGGAGCCGAACGCCCGCGCCGCCTCCTGGCGGGTGCGCTCGTAGGCGTCGACCAGGTCGGCGTCGTTGGTGATGACGCGGATGCCGCGTCCGCCGCCGCCCGCGGTCGCCTTGAGCATCAGCGGGTAGCCGATCTCGGCCGCGGCCGCCGTGGCCGCCTCCACCGTCTCGACCGGTCCGCGACTCCACGGCGCGACCGGGACGCCGACCTCCTCGGCGATCAGCTTCGCGCCGATCTTGTCGCCGAGCTTGCGCATGGCGTCCGGGCTCGGGCCGACGAAGGTGACGCCGATCTGCTCACACAGCTCCGCGAACGCCGGATCCTCCGCGACGAAACCCCAGCCCACCCAGGCCGCGTCCGCGCGGGTCTCGACCAGCGCCTGCTCGAGCGCCTTCAGGTCGAGGTACGGGCGGGCGGATGCCGGGCCGAGGTCGTAGGCGACGTCGGCCTCGCGCACGAACGTCGCGTTCCGGTCGACATCGGTGTACAGAGCGATGGTCTCGATCGGACGCGCGGTTGCCGCGGCCAAATCTCGGACGGCGTGGATGAGGCGCATGGCGGCCTCTCCCCGGTTCACGATGGCGATGCGGCTGAACACTCGCCGACTCCTTCCTCTCCTGAGCGCTGGCCCGGTCGACGGGCGAGGGGATGCAACTCTCGGTCCCGCGTAGTGTGCACCTCTAATCCACATATGTGCACAGCGAACGGGTGTTACCGGCCCGTAGGATGCACGAGGCCAGCGTCGGAGGCCGGATTCCGGCGTTCCGAAGCGCTGACGTTCCGGATCAGGCCGGCCGCGTCCGATGAATCACCTTGCGTACAAACAGTATCCGTACTCGGTCTCGGATTCGACCCTTAGATGGGTGGAGGAGGGGACGGGGTGGTCGCGTAGGGGGCGCTCGCCTGTCCGGCCGATGCTGAGAACCTGACGTCATCCGGCATCCGGCACCCGCGCTCTCACCCGCGCCTCGTCCATGAGCGCGGTGCAACGGTTCGCCGCCCCTTCCGAGACCCCGCACTCTTTCTCGGGACCTGCACTCTCTCTAGACGCCTAGAGCCAGTGCGGATCCAGAGAGGGGGTGCGGATTTTAGGGCGGACTCGCGGAGCGCAGTCCGAGCGGGGTGTCGCATGGCGGCACCGCAGGTGACCGGGGCGCTACTCGTTGGCCGTAATCACTCTGTGGAGCGCGCGTTTCAACTGGTCTGCGCCGGGATCGCCGAGGGTGGAGAGGAACCGGCGTTCACAGTCATCGATGATTCGCGCGCCGTCGCGCAGCATGCCACGGCCTGACTTTGTCAGCGTGACAGCGTTCTTGCGGCGGTCCCCTGGGTGAGGCCGGCGCTCGACCCACCCTTTCGTTTGCAGTTGATCGATCAACGTCACCATGGATGTCCGGTCGATCCCGAGCAACTCCGCCACTTCCTTCTGCGAGCGCCCATGCTGCGCGTCCAGGCAGTTCAACGCAGCCCACTCCTGCGGAGTGATGCGGAGCGGCGCGAGCTGGGTCGAGGTGAGTTCGGCGTAGCGCAGGGCTGCGTGTTTGAGCAGATACCCGAGCCGGGGCGGGGCGTCATCAGGTGGTTGCGGGTCGGGCACCTTGCAACCATATACATTTTCAACCGTCAGTACTGCTGACGATCAGTTATCATGATTGATGGGTTTACCGCCCGGCGGAATCTTCCGAGTCTCGTTGCTATCGAAAGTGTTTCATGTCGAAGTCGATCGCGATATTTGGTGCCGGACCCGGTCTCGGCCAGGCTGTGGCACACCGCTACGCACAGAGCGGTTACGAAGTGGTGCTCGTCGCCCGCCGCCGGGAACCACTGGAAAGGCTGGCCGAGGAACTGGCAGCGGAGGGCGCGACAACGCATGTCGTCACAGCGGATTTGGCTGACACCGAGGCGGTTCCCGCTCTGGCGGAGCAGGTCCGGTCCCTCGTCGGCGAACTCGACGCGTTCTACTACGGTGCCGCGGCCAACGGGTTCGTGCCCGTGCTCGAGCTGACACCGGAGCGCGTGCGAGAATTCATGCCGCTCGGTGTCTACACGCTGCTCGAGTTGGTGCGAGAGTTCCTGCCCGCCATGCTTTCTCGTGGAGACGGCGCGATTCTGAGCGCGCAAGGAGCCAGTGCGTTGCACGGCAATCCGCGGGTCGCCGGAGGGCTTGCCCTTGCCGCCCAACGCAACTACCTTCAGGCGCTGCATGCTGAGGTGGCGCCGAAGGGTGTCTATGTCGGCGGGCTCTACATCGGCGCGGCGATCGAGAACAGCGCGTGGCACGTCGAACAGGAGCGGGCCAAGGCCGCGGGGGAGTCGTTTTGGGAGGTACCTTCCGTCGCGCCCGCTCACCTCGCCGACCTACTGTGGAATATGCACAACGCAAGGGACACAGCGGAAGCCCAGTATGTGAGGTGAGCAGGTCTAGCGGAGAACTGGGGCGCGGTCGCGTAGTTTTCGGGCGGCGGGTGTCTTCGCGCCAGACCAGGTTCAAGACTCGTTCGCAGCCGGGGTCGTCTACCCGGAGCCACGCTACGGGGGGCGAGGGGCACGGGTGGAACCGCCAAAAGCACCTCCTCGCGCCACAATTCGACAGAGCGCAAGGACGGACCCGTCAGCGGTCGCGAGGCGAAGCACAGATCGACCTCGCGACGCTCGAGGCATGAGTTTATGGCAGAACTGGTCTTGGAAGGTATGAGTGGTTCCGACTTAGCGTCGCCCTATGAACTCGAAGGACCCCATTGTCATCGTCGGCGCCGGCCTGGCGGGCGCCACCGCCGCCCAGACGCTGCGCGCCGAGGGCTATGCCGGCGCGCTCGTCGTGCTCGGCGACGAACCGACCGCGCCGTACTGGCGGCCCCCGCTGTCCAAGGGTCTGCTGGCGGGTTACGCGCAGCCGGAGCACATCGCCGTCGCGCCCCCGCGGACCTGGGCCGACCAGGACATCGACCTGCGAACCGGCATCGGCGCGCTAGAATTGGATCCCACTGCAAGGACATTGGCTCTGACAGACGGCTCGCGCCTGCGCTACGACCAGCTCCTGCTCGCCACCGGCGGCCGACCCCGGCGACTCACCGGGATGGACGGCGCGCGCACGCTGCGCACACTGTCCGACGCGCTCGCACTACGCGACGAATTGTCGAAGAAGCCGTCCCTGCTGGTCGTCGGCGCGGGCGTGCTGGGTTTGGAGGTCGCGGCGACGGCGCGCTCGCTCGGCTGTGACGTCGCCGTGCTGGAGTTGGCCGGAGCGCCGCTGGCCCGGGTCGCGCCGCCGTGGCTCGGCGGACTCTTCGCCGCGCTGCATCGCCGCAATGGCGTGCGACTCGCGCTCGGCGTGCCGCTGGACCGGGTGATCGAGACCGACGACGGCGTCGTCGCGGTCGCACAGGACGGGCGCACCAATTGGTCTGCGGATCTCGCGGTCGCCGCGCTCGGGATGGTGCCCGAGACCGGACTCGCCGAACGTGCCGGACTGGTCGTAGACGGCGGCATAGTCGTCGACGAGTGGTGCCGGACCTCCGCGCCGCGAGTCTTCGCCGCCGGCGACGTCACCGCCCAGACCCACCCGCTGCTCGGCGGGCGTCACCGCATCGAGCACTACGCCAACGCCATGGATCAGGCCACCGCCGCGGCGCGAAACATGCTGGGCAACAAGACTTCCTACGCTCCCGTGCCTGCGGTGAGCTCCGAGCAGTTCGGCACGCGACTGGAACTCTGCGGCTGGCCCGACGCCGCCGACGTCTACGGCGATCGCGGCTGGTCGGTCCGCGGCGAGCCGGAGGACCTGAACTTCTCCGCCCTGTTCTGGCGCGACGATCGCCTGGTGGCGGCCGCGTGCGTAGGCCGAAGCGGCGAATTCGAGCAATTGCACCGCATCATTCGCGACCACCCCTACACCGATGTCGACCGGCTCACCGATCCCGATATCGATCTCGCCACCATCGTCGGCTGACCCGGCCACCGTTCGCCACCTAGGTAATCTCGCCTGGCAGCGCAAAGGCGATTGGTCGAACATGATGGGCCCGACCGCGCTCAACGGCGGCGATACCGCGGGCGAGGTCACGGCGGGTTATCTGAAGGCGTGGAATGAGCCCAACCGATTTCGGCGTCCGGGGAGCAACTGGCGAAGTCAACTGGGGAGTCACGGCATTGTCCGCGCGGGCCCGCGGAGTTACTGTGCGGCCATGAGCGAATCTCCGTACCGCCGCGGGCTCGCGCAGCCGCTGTTCCTCTCCGCGACACTCGGCGCGCTACTGCTGGCGACGGCGGCCTGCGGCGGCGCGGGCGAGAGTCGTTCGGGCGCTGAGACTGCCAAGGCGACCAGCGTCGAGGTGAACCAGACCGGCGGCTTCGCCGGCGTCAACCAGTTCTACACCGTGGACGACACGGTGCAGAACCAGCGACGCGGCGCCCTGTTCGAGATGGTCGACAGCGCGGAGTTCCGGACCTTGACCGACGCCTACACCGGCCCGAGCGACTGCCGGGACTCCTACTTCTACGCCGTCACCGTGACCTACCGAGACGGCAGCAGCAAACGCGTCACCACCGACGAGTGCAACGAGGCGCCCAAGCTGCTGACCGACATCATCGCCCTCACCAAGGAGATCGGTCAGCGCCGAGACGGCTAGGCCGTCTCGAAGTCCGACCCGGCAGCATCCGGCCGGACTTCGAGTCCGGGCCCAGATCAGGTCAGATGGTCGAAATCCCCACGCACCCAAGCGATGTGACGCTCGGCGGAGCTGCGGACGACGGCGCGGGCGTCGCCGTCGATGGGCTTGCCGAAGTTGTCGTAGAGCCGGTCGAACTCGAACTCCTCGGCCGTCGTCGCGACCCGCTCGACCACGGCCGGTGACAGCGGAATCCGGTTGGGATAACTGCGCATGAACGCGACCGACTTCCGATCGGGATTGGCCTGAATGGTGTCGGCGCTGAACAGCACGCCTTTACCGCCCGCCCCCGCCGCCCAGTGCAGCACCGCGCTGCCGGGGAAGTGCCCGCCCAACTGGCGCAGGGTGACACCCGGCAGCAGCTCCAGCCGGCCCGACCACGGGCGGATCGCCGGGTCCCGGCGCGCGACCCACTCCAGATCGGACTCGGCGACCAGCACCGGCACCCCACCGAGCGCCCGGCTCCACTCCACCTGCACGCCGTAGTGGTGCGGGTGGCTCGGCACGATGGCGACGACCTCGCCGAGCTCGCGAACCAGCCGTGCGGCGTTCTCGTCCACATACCCCGTCACATCCCACAGGACGTTTCCCGCCGGCGTTCGCACCAGGTGCGACTCCTGCCCGATGCCGAACTCCGGCTCGGTCCGCAGGCCGAACAGGTCGGGCTCCAACTCCCGCATCGTGACTTTGTGGCCCGACGCCACGAGCTTGTCCAGCGTGGTCCACTGTTGCCCGGCGGCGGGCACCCACTGCCGCTCGTCCGCGCAGATACGACAGATCTCCGCCGCGGCGTCGTGCTCGACCGCGCAGGTCTGACAGATCTTCCACATAGTTACCCCATCCCGCTAGGTACACCCACCCCTGTTGTACACGCCGGCGCGGACCGCCACCCATGTTCGCCGCGGCACGTCGCCGGATCCGGACGGCGAAAAGCGGTCGCGACGCCGCCCGGTCACTGCTAACTTGCCGCCGTGGATCTCTTCTCCCGTTCATGGGCCGCACTGCGCACGGCCGTCGCCGAACTCCCGGACCGAGACTTCGAACGACCCTCCGGCTGCACCGGCTGGTTGGTGCGAGACCTGGTGTGCCACTTGATCATCGACGCCCAAGATGTCTTGATAACCCTCGTAACCCCCAGCGACGAGGAGCCGACCAGGGACGCGGTGACGTACTGGAACATCATCGAGCCGCCCACGGGTGACGACCCGCTCGACGCGCTGATCGTCCGGCTGGCCGCGGCGTACGGGCATCCCGCCCTGCTGAAGTTCCACCTCGACGATGTCGGCTCCGCCGCGGGCCGCGCCGCCGAGCTCGCCCACCCGCACGCCCGCGTGAGCACCAAAGACCAGGTACTGACGGTCGCCGACTACCTCCACGCCTACGTCATGGAGTGGACCCTGCACCACCTCGACCTGATCATGGATTTCCCCGACGCCGCCGAGCCGCCCGCCGAAGCCATGGCCGAGGCCCGCGCGATGCTCGAAAAGCTCGCCGGCGCACCATTTCCCGAGACGATGTCGGACCGCGACGCCCTCCTCGTCGGCACCGGCCGCCGCCGCCCGGCCCCCGCTGAGGAAACCGAATTAGGCGACCTCGCAACAAAACTCCCACTCGCCCTCGGTTAGTCACCCGTTCGTCAGCACACCGATCGTGTGCAGGTACCGCATCAGCGACTGGTAGGCGGTGACGGCCTCCACACCCTCGGTCATTGACCTGCCGAACAGGGCATCGTCCTTGGCGCCGAAGCTGTTTCGGCAGTCACTGCCCGCCTGCTCGCCGACGGTATAGGCCTTCGCCCAATCCTGCTGCGCCCGCTCGTCCGGAATGGGGATGAAGGCCGCCGCGTCGTGGGCGGCGCGGGCGACGGCGGTGCAAATCGGCCCGAACACGTCGGGATCGAGGTCCACTGTGGGCTCGCCGGCCTCCTGTGCTGCACGGGCCGCCTCACCCGTGGCCTCGCCCCATTTCCGGAAATCCTCGCCCAGTTCGATGACCTTGTCGTGCCCGCCGACCCGCAGCCATGCCCAGACCTTCCGGTAGGTGGCTTCCGGCGTAGGCGGCGGCTCGTTGCCGATGGTCGCGACCGGAGCGACGTCGGGACCGTCGCGAACGTAGTAGTTGAGCGCGGTGTCGACGCCGAGAATCGCGACGGCTGCGGCCGCCGCCGTCACCAGAAGCCTTCGGCGGAACAATGATTCGGGCCGGGCGGACACCTCGGTCGACGCCGCCGCACGACGTCGCAGCACCAGCCGGCCGCCGTCCACCAGGACCGCGCCGACGAGCGCGCCGAGCGCGGCCAGCGTGAGCGCGAGACCGAGTACGAACGGAACCTGTAGCGTCACAACGAGCCACGCCGCGTGCGGCCGGATATCGCAGGTGTAGGCCAACACTCGCATCGAGCCGACGCAACCGTCGACGGCCGCGAAGACGAACAGCCCGGCCAGACCCATCAGCCCCGCCCCGCCGGACGCGGCCAGCGCGATCGCCAGGCGGTAGCGGCGGGTGGTGGCGGAGACGATGATCGCGGTCGCCACCGTCGCGAGGCCGAGTCCGACCGTCAACCACATCGGATACCGCAGTATCCACTCGGTGTTCGACGCTTCCCGCGGCGGCTGATCGGCGTGCAGCACCAGCATGACCACCACGACGGCCACCCAGCACAGCCCACCGCCGAGGACGGCGCCGGCGAGAGCTGGTCGCAGCGACACCGGCTGCCGGATGGTCGTCTCGCCGTCCGGCGGGTCGGTGCGGGCCCGCTCGACCCAGCCGGGTGTGCCGGTTCTCGGCTTCCGGAGCAGGGGGACGAGCGGGAACAGCCACAGTACTGCGGCGCCCGCGAGCACCAGGGGTCTGTTGGCCAGATCCGCGACGAACCAGAACCACGAGGGCAGGCCCGCCGTCGCCAGCTGCGGGGAGCGCAGCGGACCGATCAGGAACAGGAACGGCCCACTCATCCAGTAGCCGTACCAGGTGCCGAAGACCACCAGGGCGGCGGCCGAACCCAGGATTCGCACCGGTCGGATCGATCGCCCCGCCCACCCCCTGATCCACAGTTCCGCGCATTGCGTTATCCACCAGGTGAATACGGGACCGCTGATCACGAACACGAGCAGAATCGCGGATCCTCGCGGCAACAGCGCAAAGCCCGCCGTGCGGAAGGACACTAGTTCGCCCACCGCCATACCCGCGCCGAGCCAGACCCCCGCGCCCCACCCGGAGGGGACGGGGCGACCGGTCAGCACGGCGTAGCCGACCACTCGCCACAGCGCGTAGCCCGCGATGCCGACCACAAGCGCGGCCGTCACCCAGGTCGACACC
Organism: Nocardia tenerifensis NBRC 101015; assembly: GCF_000308715.1. Classification (GTDB taxonomy): domain Bacteria; phylum Actinomycetota; class Actinomycetes; order Mycobacteriales; family Mycobacteriaceae; genus Nocardia; species Nocardia tenerifensis. The sequence goes on along the minus strand of NZ_BAGH01000594.1, from coordinate 11,941 downwards.
CGCTCGACGGCGAGCTGATCCCACGGCAGGCCGAAGCTGTCGACCACCGCGGGCAGCGACACGTTGGCGACCTGCGCGACGACGCCGGTGAGGAACATCGGTAATGCATTCGCGCCGAAGAGGATTCCGGGATCGCGCAACGATCGCAGGCGTTCGGAGATGTCCGGGTGGGTTCGCCAGATACCGATAAACCGGTGCAGGACAGCGGTTCTCGGCTGAACCACGGCATGGTTGTCGCGCCAGGTGAACGCGGACCGTCCGGCCAGGTTCGCGGCGTCGAGGTCGGCGTAGAACTCGCGGGTGCGCAGAATGTCGGCGCGGACCAGATAGGTCAGGGCGACGAGTACCGCGACCCGGATCAGGCCCCGCAGGCCCAATTGCCAATCCTCGCGCCAGGTTTCGGTGGCGGTCGCCAGCGACACCGCCTGGCCGATCAGGTGGGGCAGCAGCGCGCAGAGCAGGAACGCCCGCCACACGGCGACGGTAGCGTAGGCGATGTCGACGTCGCGGTTGCGGATGTGCGCGAGTTCGTGCAGGGCGACGTCGCGCAGCACGCCGGGGGCGGCGCTTCGGTGCGCGATCAGACCGGCATCGAGGCACACCGTGTATCGCCCCAGCCTTCCGAACACGACCGCTCCGACCGCGTCGGATCGGGGGTCGATCGCGAACTCGGGGCTGGTGCGCAGACCTGCCACGGCCACGAGATCGCGCAGCTCCGCTGCCAATTCGTCGGTCGAGTGCAGATCGATGCGCAGCAGACGCCTGCGTCGCCACGTAGGCCACAGCAGGTAGATCGCGATCGCCACCGCGGCGACGGCCACCACGGCGAGGAGCATCCAGTCGGTCGGCGCCTGTAGTCCGTGGGTGGTCTGGCACGATTCGATGAACCCGGAGTTGATGAGTGTCTCGGTCGGCGTATACGCCTGCCGCGGGTCGTAACCCACGGCGAGACGGCAGATCTCGAACCATTCGCTGCCGCCTTGATACCAGGTCGCCGTACTGGAGAGCAGGAACAGGCTGTCGAACGTGATGAAGGCCAGCAGGAGCGTGAAGCGCAGCGACGTGCCCGCGGCGAGGGCTCCGGCCCGCACCGGCACAGCGGGGACCTCCGATTCGACGGTGATGTCCATCCTTTCCCGCGCGGCCGATCAGTTCGGTGCCGCAGTACGGACACCGCTGCTGAATGTTGTTCCGCGCGTCAGGGTTCCGGTGGCCGGGCAGCATCGACGCCGGAACCGCGAAGAGCCAGCCGAATGCCTACCTTGTCGGCGATGATCCGCGCCCGGTCGGCGTCCATGCCCGCGCGCATCGCGGCATCGGCCACCTGCGTGTGCACATCGGCGATCTGCTCCCTGGTGAACTCGGGCACGATCGGCGCGCCCTCGCCCCGGCCGAGCAGTCGCCGCAGGCGCTGCCGTACCGCCTTACCGCCGCCGGTGATCGCGGTGTCGGTGAACCGCTTCACCGCCTCGTCCACCGCCACCCACACGATCGGACTCGCGAGTACCACCACCTCGTCTAAGCCGAAACCGAGCAGGTCGCCACCGCGCCTGCGCCGCTGGAGCAGTCGCACGGCGTCGCCGTTGTCGAGTTGGCGCAGCCGATCGACCAGGGCCAGCTCGTCGGGTGCGACATCGGCGATCACCTCCCGGACGAGATCGCCGACCAGCACGGATTCGCCGGACGGCCTGTGCCCCGCCACATCCATCGACAGTTCTCCTCCGACGTGCCGTACCCCACCAGCAGAGACTCGCCTCCGAGCTTGCCGCAGCGGGCGAGGTGCGTCAATACACTGCGCGTCGGGCGTAACGTAGCTTCCGAACATCCACGGGTCCATGGAAATTGGTCGGCGGAAGGGGACGGCGGTGTCCGGAGATCCTTTCGGCGGGCGAGTGCCGACGAGTCATGAGCGGATGACGGGCCTGCCGTGGGACGCGTCGTATCGGGATGGCCCGGCGCCGTGGGATATCGATGGACCGCAGCCGGCGATCGCGCGGGTGGCCGCCGCGGGTGGGATCACCGGGGCGGTGCTCGATGTGGGGTGTGGGTCGGGGGAGAACGCGCTTTATGTTGCGTCGCTGGGCTTTTCGGTACTCGGGGTGGATGTGGCGGAGACGGCGCTGGCGCGTGCCGGGGCCAAGGCGGCCGAGCGGGGGATCGAGGCCGAGTTCGCCGTCGCGGACGCGTTCCGATTGCGAAGTCTGGGGCGGTGTTTCGACACGGTGCTGGACTCCGGCATGTTCCATACGTGCGCCGACGACGAGCGGCCGGGGTACGTGGCCAGCCTCGCCTCGGTGACCGAGCCCGGCGCGACCCTGTATGTGCTGTGCTTCAGCGATATCGGCCCCGACACCGGCCCTCATCCGGTGAGCCGCGACGCGTTGGCCGCGGCGTTCGCGCCGGGCACCGGCTGGAGTGTCGTTGCCATCGAGGAAGGTCGAGTTCTGACGAGATTCCACGGCGAGGCCGGCGCGCCCGCCTGGCTCGCGACCCTGGAACGGATTTAAAGCCCCGACACGTTCGCCGAACCAGAGAACACCTTGTTCGTCCACTGTCGGCCACCCCGAAAACGCCGGGCGAAATCGGTGAATGCGACAAGAATTCGACCGTGACGCGGCCCGCGGCCTTACAGTGGATCGACGGTCCACGAGATATCGGGGGCGTCAGGCCTCGCCGGTGGATTCTCGTCGGGAATCTATGGAGGTCGACCATGGGCGTCGCGGTAAGAGCCGAGGGTGTCACCAAATCGTTCGGCTCGCAGCGTATTTGGCAGGATGTCTCGCTGACGCTGCCGTACGGCGAGGTCAGCGCCTTGCTCGGTCCGTCGGGCACCGGCAAGTCGGTCTTCCTGAAATCGCTGATCGGTCTGCTCCGCCCGGAACGCGGCTCGATCTATATCGGCGACACCGACATCATGCGGTGCACGACCAAAGAGCTCTACGAACTCCGCAAGCTCTTCGGCGTGCTGTTCCAGGACGGCGCGCTGTTCGGCTCCATGACCCTGTTCGACAACGTCGCCTTTCCGCTTCGTGAGCATACGAAGAAGTCGGAGTCGCAGATCAAGTCCATCGTCATGGAGAAGCTCGAGCTCACCGGCTTGCTCGGTGACGAGAACAAACTCCCGGGCGAGATCTCCGGCGGTATGCGCAAGCGCGCCGGGCTGGCGCGTGCCCTGGTGCTGGATCCGCAGATCATCCTGGTCGACGAGCCGGACTCCGGTCTGGACCCGGTGCGCACCTCGTACCTCAGTCAATTGCTGATCGATATCAACGCGCAGATCGACGCGACGATCCTGATCGTCACCCACAACATCAACCTGGCCCGCACCGTGCCCGACAACATCGGCATGCTGTTCCGTCGTCAGCTGGTGATGTTCGGCCCGCGTGAGGTTCTGCTGACCTCCGACGAGCCGGTGGTCAAGCAGTTCCTCAACGGCCGCATGCAGGGCCCGATCGGCATGTCCGAGGAGAAGGACGAGGCCCAGATGGCGCGCGAGCAAGCGATGTTCGACGCGGGCCACCACCACGGCGGTGCCGAGGAGGTCGAGGGAATTATCCCGCAGATGGAGGCCCAGCCGGGAATGCCTGTGCGCCAAGCGGTTCTGCGCCGCAAGGAGCGGGTTCGGGAGATCATGCACACCCTTCCGCACGCGGCCCAGGCGGCCATCCGGGACTCGCTCGACCGCAACGGCAACTGAGCGCCTAGCGCGGTGTGCCGAACTCCTCGATCAGCACCGGATACTGCTCCGCGCCGTGCCCGGCGGCGATCGAGCGGTCCGCCATCGCCTTGATCAACCGCGGCAGTTCGGCGTTGACGCCGACCGCCTCGCTCTCCTCGATCAGATGCGCCATCGCCCGCGCGTCCGTCTCCAGCGTCGACACCTCCGCCGGGAAGGAGCCGCGGTCGATCTGCTCGGCGTACCCGGGCAACCACTCGGCGACCCCGGCGGCGATCTGCGCGGCGAACGGCGCGAAGGTCGCGGCGTCCACCCCGGCCGTGCGGAGCATGGCGGTGCCGTGCAGCCAGGCGTTGAGCACGCTCCACATCATGGCCAGGCCGGCCACGTCGTACAGCGACGCCAGCCCGTGGTCCGCGCCGAGGTAGCTGACGGTGCCGAGCGCGTCGAGGATCGGCCGGTGCGCCGCGAAGTCCGCCTCCGGCCCGCTGTGCAGAATCACCGCTTCGGCGGTCCCGATGGCGGGCGGAATGGCCATGATGGCACCGTCGAGGTAGCGGGCGCCGCGCTGCTCGGCCCAGCGGGCGGTCGCCCGCGCCTGGGCGGAATCGCCCGACGTCAGGTTGATCAATGTTGTTCCGGCCAAGTCGTTTTCGCTCGCGTCGAGCAGTTCGCGCACCGCCGGGTAGTCGGTGAGGCAGATGATGATCAGGGGACTCGCGGCGAGCGCGGCGCCGACCGTCGGCGCGAGCCGCGCGCCCTCGCTCACCAACCGCTCGGCCTTGGCCGCCGTGCGGTTCCACACGGTGGTGGGGTGTCCGGCCTTCAGGAACGCGCCGGCGAGCGCCTGGCCCATCCGCCCGAGTCCGAGGACGGTCACCGATGTTTCGTTTTTCTGGGTCATGGCAGCATCATCAACGTTGATACCGGTGTGAAGGTCAAGCGAGGTTGCGATGCTGATCGGGGAATTGAGTAGTCGGACGGGCGTCCACGCGCATCAGCTGCGTTACTACGAGGCCCAGGGTCTGCTGGAGGCCGACCGCGGCCCGAACGGCTACCGCGAGTACGACGAGGCCGCCGTGCTGCGGGTCAAGCAGATCCGGCATCTGCTCGCCGCGGGCCTGTCCTCCGAGGACATCGCCTACCTGTTGCCGTGCGCCATCGGCGAGGCCCCCGAACTGCTCGGCTGCCCGGAGTTGCTCGCCGCCATGCGCACCCGGCTGGACCGCCTGAACGACCAGCTGGACAAGCTCGCGCGCTCCCGCGACGCGCTGGCCGATTACATCGACGCCGCCGAGCGAACGGCGAGCTGGAACTATCCGCCCTTCGACCAGACCGAACCGCTGCCCGTCTCCGCCTGAACGAATCGGCCGCAGCTCGACAACTCGGCGTGGCGACGACGGGTGCGCGAAGACGACGACATTCGTGTGTAGCGTTGCCAATTGATAGCTCTAGTGGCCTTCATGCGATTGAGACCAGGAGTTGATCATGGCAATCGGAAGCCTCGCCGCCGCGCGGCGAGCATTATCGCCGCGGCGACTTGTGGTGCGCGAGCGGCCGGATTGCCCGCACACGCCCCGTGATTCTTGGCCCTTGGCCGTATTGGTCGCGGCGCTCACGCTGATCGCGATACTCGCGCCTGCCTGTGGCGAATCGGCCGCGCCCGCCGACAAGGCCACTATGTGGATGGCTTGTACCGGACCATTGGCCCCTGCGTGTGCGACCAGCGGCATACGCGGGTGACTCCGGTGTCCTCCTAGAGGATGAACTTGCCCCTGATTTTTCCGGCCCGAGCCGCATATGCCCTGTTCACGGCGGAGTTTCAATTGCCGGGGTGCCTACCATCGAAAGTTCCATACGGTCGAAGGTAGGAGTTGGTGGTGCGACGATTCATGATGGTCTCGGCCCTCATGGCAGGGACGGTGCTGGCGTGCTCGATGAGTGGGCAGGTGCCCCGGGCGGTCGCCGACACCGGCAGCGCGGACGCGCGCATCGGCAGGTTGCAGGCGATGCTGGATCGGCTGGTCCGGGAGTCCGATATCCCCGGCGCGCAGCTGGTGATCACCGAGCACGGTCGCGATACCCGGATCAGCAGCGGGGTCGGCGATCTCGCCACCGGCGCACCGTTTCCCGAGACCGCGCAGGTGCGCATCGCCAGCACCACGAAATCCTTTGTCGCGGCGACGGTTCTACTGCTGGTGGCCGAGAACAAGGTTGAGCTGGACGCGCCCGTGCAGCGGTATCTACCCGGCGTGGTGCACGGTCCGGGCGGCGACGGGAACGTCATCACCGTCCGAAACCTGTTGCAGCACACCAGCGGAATCCCCGACTACCTCTCGAAGCTGGACATCTCCACCGAGGCGGCGCTGCGTAATCCGCGCCCGGTCGAGGAGCTGATCCGGCTCGGCCTCGACCAACCGGCGGACTTCGCCCCCGGTGCCGAGTTCCGCTACTCCAACACCAATTACCTGCTGGTCGGCGCGCTGGTCGAACGGGTGACCGGCCGACGGCTGCGCGAGGAGGTGACCGCCCGGGTGATCGAACCCCTCGGCCTCACCGACACCTACTGGCCGGACTTCCCCCGCGAGCAGGTGATCCGCGGCCCGCACCCGCACGGTTACGCGATGCTCGAGGGCGAACGCGTCGACATCGATGCATTCGATCCGTCCTGGGGCATGGCCGACGGCGCCATGGTCTCCACTCCCGCCGACATCAACCGCTACTTGATGAGCCTGCTGTCCGGACGGGTGCTCCCCGCCGCCCAGCTGGCCGAGATGCAGCGCACCGTCTCCCTCGGCGATCCGGAGTCGCCCATGGCGGCGGCCGGACTCGGTCTGCTTCACCTGCCGACCGAGTGCGACCACGAAACCTGGAGTCACGACGGTGGTTTCCCCGGCTACGGGGTCATGAACCGGGCGACAAAGGACCGCGCGGTGACCCTGGTCATGAACCAGCTGCCGGAAGACCCTGTCCTCGAGGGAGATACGGCCTTGGAGGCGGTAATCGTCGAAAACGCTCTCTGCGGAAGATGAGTCGCAGCGGGTGAGTCGCCGGGCTCACCCGCTGTGCGGCGAATCGGGGATCACCGCGGTGACCTCGATCTCGACCTTCGCCTGCGGCTCGACCAGGCGGCTCACCTCGATGGCGGTCATCGCCGCGTCGAAGCCGCCGATCACCTCGCGGAAGGCGACCCCGATCTCGCGATACGCGCGCACGTAGGCGTCGACATCGGTGACGTACCAGGTCATTCGCGCGATGTGCTCGGGTCGCGCGCCCGCCTCGGCGAGCACCGCCACCACGTTGCGCAGCGCTTGACGCACCTGCTCGGCGAGGTCGTCGGAGCGGAACACCCCGTCGGCGTCCCAGCCGACCATGCCCGCCACGAACACCAACTCGCCCCGTGCGGCAATGCCGTTCGCGTACCCGCGCGGGCGCGGCCAGCCGGGCGGTTGCAGGACCCTCATGCCGTCGCCGCCGAATCGGACTGCGGCACAACGGTTTCGCGCAGACGAAAACGCTGTAGCTTGCCGGTGGGCGTGCGCGGCAGTGCGTCGACGAAGACTATCGCCCTCGGGTACTTGTACGGCGCCACCGTCTGTTTCACGAAATCCTGCAATTCCTCGACCATCCCGTCGCGGTCCTCGACCTCCGGGCGCAGCACGACATACGCCTTGACGATCTGCCCGCGGTCCTCGTCCGGCACGCCGACGACGGCGCAGTCGGCGACCGCGAAATGCCCGGCCAGCGCGTCCTCGACCTCGGGCGCGGCGATGTTGTAGCCCGAGGACACGATCATGTCGTCGGAGCGCGCCTGATAGTGGAAGTAGCCGTCGGCGTCGATGGAGTAGGCGTCGCCGGTGTAGTTCCAGCCGTCGCGCACGTACACGGTCTGTCGTTCGTCGGCGAGGTAGCGGCAGCCGGTGGGACCGCGCACGGCGAGCAGCCCGATCTCGCCCGGCCCCAACGTGTTTCCCGCCTCGTCCACCACCCGCGCCTCGTACCCGGGCACCGCGCGCCCGGTCGCGCCCGGCCGGGCGTGGGCTTCGTCGGCGGAGATGAAGATGTGCAGCATCTCGGTGGCCCCTATGCCGTCGATCAGCTCGAGGCCGGTCGCCTCCCGCCAGCGCGTTCGGGTGCTCGGCGGCAAGGGCTCGCCCGCCGAGACACACTTGCGCAGCGTGGTGCCGCGCAGATCGTGTTTGGCGAGTATGCGATACGAGGTGGGCGCGGTGAAAAGCACCGTCGCACCGAACTTCTCGATGGCGTCGAGCAACTGCGGCGGGCCGGCGTGCTCGAGCAGCACCGAGGAGGCCCCGACCGTCATGGGGAACAGCAGCAGCCCGCCGAGGCCGAACGTGAAGGCCAGCGGCGGGCTGCCGATGAACACGTCGTCGGGCTCCGGGCGCAGAATGTGGTGCGGGAAGCAGTGACAGATCGCCATCACGTCGCGGTGGAAGTGCACGGTCGCCTTCGGCACGCCGGTGGTGCCGGAGGTGAAGGCGATGAGGCAGACGTCGTCGGCGGCGGTGTCCACCGTGTCGAACCGGCCGTCGTGGCGTGCCATCAGCGCCTCGAGGCCGTCGTCGGCGGCGCCGTGGAAGTAGCGCACCTGGGTCAGGGTCGGGCAGGCCGCGATGACCGTTTCCAACCGCTCGGCCAGCGCACTGTCGCAGAGCGCGTGGGTGATTCGGGCTTTGTCGACGATCTGGGTCAGCTCCTTCACCCGCAGCAGCGGCATGGCCGTCACGGCGATGCCGCCCGCCTTGAGCACGCCGAACCAGCACGCGGTCAGCATGGGATTGTTCGGGGCGTCGAGCAGCACGCGGTTGCCCGGTACCAGCCCCATGTCGTGGACCAGAACCGCCGCAATGCGATTGGCTTGCTCGTTCAGGTCGGCGTAGGTCCATCGCGGCCCGTCGGGCGCCTGCACGCACAGTCGCGCGCCGTCGCCGTCGGCCACGCGACGATCGAGTAGTTCCGCGGCGCAGTTGAGTTGGGCGGGGAAGCGCAGCTCGGGCGCGTCGAACACGAGATCGGGCCACTGGTCGAGCGGGGGCAGGTGGTCGCGGGCGAAGGTGTCGATGTGCGCGCTTGTCATGGTCGAACCTTGTGGGGGAGAAGGAGAATCGTGGATCAGGACGCCGTGGTCGCGGCGTCGCGCAGGAGTTCGCGGGCGATGATCAGCTGCTGCACCTCGGTGGCGCCCTCGTAGATGCGCAGGGCCCGGATGTCGCGGTAGAGCCGCTCGACCGGCCGGTCGCGGACCACGCCGAGCGCGCCCCACATCTGCACCGCGGCGTCGATGACCCGTTGCGCCCCTTCGGTCGCGGCCATCTTGGCCATGGCGGCCTCGCGGGTGACCGGACGCCCGCGATCGCGTTGCCAAGCCGCCCGGTAGGTGAGCAGCGCGGCCGAGTCGATCGTGGTCGCCATCCGGGCGAGTTCGGCTCGGGTGAGCTGGAAGTCGGCCAGCACGCCGCCGAACATGCGCCGCGAGCGCGCCCTGGCGAGCGCCTCGGCCATGGCGCGGCGGGCGAAGCCGAGGGCGGCGGCCGCGACCGAGGTGCGGAAGACGTCCAGGGTGCGCATGGCGATACCGAAACCCGCGCCCGCGTCGCCGATTCGCTGGCCTGCGGGCACCCGGCAGCCGTCGAAGCGCAGCCGGGCCAGCGGGTGCGGGGAGATCACGTCGATGCGTTCGGCGATACGCAGGCCGGGGGTCTCGGCGTCGACGATGAACGCCGAAATGCCCCGCGCGCCTTCCCCTTCCCCGGTGCGCGCGAACACGACGTAGAAATCGGCGATGCCGCCGTTGGAGATCCACGTCTTCTCGCCGTCGAGGACGAAGCCGTCCCCGTCGGCGCGCGCGGCGCACGACAGCGCGGCGGCGTCGGAGCCCGCCTCGGACTCCGAGAGCGCGAACGCCGCCAGCGCCGTACCGGCGGCCACCCCCGGCAGGTAGCGCGCCTTCTGCTCGTCGGTGCCGGCGAGGCTTATCGCGCCGGAGCCGAGACCCTGCATGGCGAAGGCGAAGTCGGCGAGCGCGTCGTGCTCGGCCAGGATCTCGCGGGCGAGACAAAGGGTGCGCGTGTCGATTCGGTCGCGGGCGCCACCGTATTCGGTGCCCGCGACGGCGTGACGCAGCCAGCCCGCGTCGCCGAGGGCGCGGACCAGTCGGCGGCAGCGGTCGTCGAGATCGGTGTAGGCCTCCGGCACAAGGCGGTTGGCGTCGTGCGCAAAGTGGTCGGTGTCGTGCGTGGGCCGGTCGGCGTTGTGTGCAGGGCGGTCGGTGTCGTAGGCGAGGCTTTCGGCCGCCCAGTCGCGCAGTGCGACAGCCAGCTTCCGGTGGTCGTCATCGAAGAACGGCCAGTCCCCATGGTCGTCGGACATGGCTAGTTCCCTTCGAACTTCGGGCGTTGCTTGTCCCGGAACGCGTGATAAGCGCGGGCGAAGTCCTCGGTGAGCATGCACAGCGCCTGCGCCTGGGCCTCGGCCTCGATGGCCTGGTCCACGGTCATCGACCACTCCTGGTGCAGCATGGTTTTGGTGATGCCCTGCGCGAAGGTCGGGCCCTCGGCCAGCCGGCGCGCGAGTCCGCCTGCGCTGGTGAGCAATTCGGCCGGCTCGGTGAGCTGATTGAAGAACCCCCACGCATACGCCTCCTCCCCGGTCATCGCCCGCCCGGTGTAGAGCAGCTCGGAGGCGCGGCCCTGCCCGATGATGCGCGGCAGCATCGCGCACGCGCCCATATCGCACCCGGCAAGACCGACCCTGGTGAACAGGAAAGCCGTTGTGCTGCGGGCCGTTCCGACGCGCAGATCCGATGCCATGGCGAGGATCGCCCCCGCGCCCGCGCACACCCCGTCGACGGCGGCCACGATCGGCTGCGGGCAGGCCCGCATCGCCTTGACCAGATCGCCGGTCATCCGGGTGAACTTCAGCAGCTCGGGCGCGGGCAGCGCGATCAACGGCCCGATGATGTCGTGCACGTCGCCGCCGGAGCAGAAGTTCTCGCCCGCGCCGTGCAGGACGATCACCGTGACATCCTCGGCATAGGCCAAGCGGCGGAACAGGTCTCGCAGCTCGGCGTAGGAGTCGAACGTCAGCGGGTTCTTGCGCTGAGGCCGGTCGAGCATGATCGTGCCGACACCGTCGTCGACCCGCCACCGGAAATGCGTGCTCTGGTAGTCGGCGAGCGTCGTGCGATTGGCCGCGCGCAGTGCGGGATCGAGATGCTGGGTCATCGGGGCTCCCGGTGATTCGTCGCGGAGGCGGGCTCGGCCGGGCCCGCGAGGTGTACGCGCAGCCGGCCGAGCAGGTCGAACAGCAGTTGCTCGTCGCCGCGGCCGAACCCGGCGAACATCTCGGTCAGCCAGCGCTCGTGCTCGGCGGCCATCTCCTCGAAGCGCTCGCGCCCGAGTGCGGTGAGCCGCACCAGGGTCGCGCGCTTGTCGATCGGGTCCGGCACGCGATCGACCCAGCCCTCGGCCACCAGCTGATCGGTGAGCCCGGTGACATTGCCGCCGGTGACCATGAGATAGCGGGACAGCGCGCTCATTCGGAGCCCGTCGTGGTGCCGGTCGAGCTGGGCCAGGTAGTCGAAGCGCGGCAGGGTGGTGGCGAAGCGAACCCGCAGCCGGGTGCGGATCTCCTGCTCGATCTCGTTGGTGGTGGCCAGCAGTCGCAGCCACAGCCGCACATCGAGGTGGTCGCCGGAGACCGTGCGGGCCTCCATGCCGATGCGTTGGTCGCCGAGTTCGTGCCGGGTGGTCACCTCACATCACCTCCCCGCCGCTGATCGAGATCGACTGGCCGGTAATGGAGTTCGCCGCGTCCGAGCACAGCCAGGCTGCGGCGGCGGCCACCTCGTCCGGCTCGATCAGCCGTCCCTGCGGGTTGTGCCGGGTGAAGACGGCGCGCGCCTCGGCGGCGTCGCGGCCGGTCGTCTCGATCACGGTGGTCACGCTCTCCTGTAGCAGGTCGGTGTCGGTGAAGCCGGGGCAGATCGCGTTCACCGTGATGGGCGTGTTCGCGAGTTCCAGTGCCAGAGCACGCGTCAGCCCGATCACGCCGTGCTTGGCCGCGACGTAGGCGCTCACATACGGGTAGCCACGCAGGCCGGCCGTGCTGGCGATAGTGATCACCCGGCCGCGCCCGGCCGCGAGCATGTCGGGCACCGCGCAGCGCGTGCAGGTGAACGGGCCGGTGAGGTTGACCGCGAGCATGCGCTGCCACAGTTCGTCGGTGGTGCGGCGCAGGGGCGCG